>DJKT01000049.1 GCA_002436205.1 Candidatus Peribacter sp. UBA6535 | reverse complement strand
TTTGTCTACTTGTTCGAATCGTTTATCGATACGAATCCACAGTGCTTCAAGATCCGCCCTCGTCGCCGCTGCTGTTCCATCTGTTTTTTGCATGGGTTGTAAGCGTAAGCGATTGACTATACCAATGCAACCAACAGAAAAATCTAACTAAATGAAAGAGAAATTTTTCGCTTAAGTAAGCTGAATAAATAGTTCCAAAAGGTTTTGGAACACCTGTATAATCCATAAAGATAAGCCACCCTAGCTCAGTTGGTAGAGCAACGCACTCGTAACGCGTAGGTCGCGGGTTCAAGTCCCGCGGGTGGCTCCAGCTTACGCAATCGCCATCACCGCTTTCTGACCAGTATCTGAAAGACGGATATGCTTTTTTTCGACGCTTAAGAGCCCCTCTTTCTCCAGCTCAGCAAGCTGCTTTGTAACAGTTTCTCTGGTAAGCCCTGTCATATTTCCCAATCTCTCATGCGTGATCTTGGTATTCGTGCGTAAAACAGGAGGAAGAATGCTGTTATCTTCTTTCTCATTGAGAAGATGTACAGTTGCAAGAATCCGATCACGCGCTTGCAGGGCACTAAGAGTACGAATCTGCATCTCATACTGTGAAACACGTTTAGAAAGTACCTTCAAGGCTTGCAAAGCTATATCTGGCCTCTTCTGGATGATTTGCAAAAAGAAATCATGTGGCAAGGTGCAGATATAGGCCTTTTGGGTAATTTCTGCGAAGTGTTTTTCGCCACTACCTGGGTCAAATCCTATATTCCCAAAAACAGCCCCGGGCTTTAAGACATCGAGGATAATCTTCTTCCCATCAATAGATTTATAGAGTGTTACCTCTCCCTCTTTAAGGATGAAGACATTTTCTACTGCATCTTCCGGGGTATAGAGAAAATGCTTATTCTCATGCTGGCTATGAAGCATTCCTTCGAGAAGCTCCATCATATCTTCGTCAGAAAGTCCTTTAAAGAGCTCTATATTCTTTAAGTACCAAAGGGGTGGTCAAGGCATGAGTGCAGTATACCGAACTCATGCCTCTCTGTCGTAATACAGATTACAAACTATTCTTGATCCTCTCCTGCAGACCCTTCACCAATCTTCGCTCCTGGTGCCTGCTGGAAGTGATTCTGCCAGTACAAGTGTCGTACGTGACGACGTGTGCGACCCCAGTTGTAGGGTACAAATCCCTGCTGGTTTACATCATATACAGGGGCATTTGCACGTCTGTACTCTTTACGAAGAGCATCACGTGCTTCTTCGATGCGATGTAATTGATTTTGAAATCCACGCCTGCTTGCAGCCATTCCAGCGCGGTAGGCGCGGGTATTGCGCTCTACAGAGCGATGTGATGGACGAGAGATAGCGCGTGTACGGTGTGAGCGGTATCGAAACTGTGGAGAATTCGTAAGCTCTTCAGCCTGAGCTGCTACTGGAAACAGCACTGTCAGTGCCAAAACGATTGAAAATATACGCATAAGAATTGTGGGAATATCCAATTGGAAAGCAATCCTAGCACGGTATTGCCTCTCTACAAGGTATTTCTACACTAAATATCACCCTTCCAAAAATAGGGAATTTTTGCTATACTAATCTGATTACTTTAAACAAACCCCAACACACAATGTCTATAGATGCCTGCATCGCTCACGCAATTCATTCGGATCTCGATATCCTGGAAGTGCTTCCAGAGCTTAAAGGCATGCCTGTAGAGAGTTTGGAACCGTATATAGAGAACTACATCCTCACCGTCCAGCAGGAATTGCGGGGTGTAATCGTTTCAAATGGAGACCGTTTCCTCCGTGCTAAAGATGCAGCAGGGCTCTGTGCTACGTGCATGGAATCCGGTATCGGAATCCCTCCAAAAATGCTTCTGAGGATGTGTCAGACCATCCTGCAACTTTCGACTATTGATGCAAGATTTATCTTAGATACAGAAGAAGGTACTTCCCTCTTCTACGTAAAGATGGGAGTAAATCTTAAGGAGACTGCTGAGGCGTAAATACATCTATCGCTTACTAAACTGTGGTGCACGCCTCGCTCCTTTGAGTCCTGGCTTTTTGCGCTCTTTAATACGCGCATCACGGCGAAGGAATCCTTCGCGCTTGAGCACCGGACGGAGCTCTGGATCTACAAGAAGAAGTGATCGGCTTAACCCATGGCGGACAGCATCACTCTGAGCAGATTTTCCTCCACCTTTTACAGAAATCTCGGCGTTGAACTTCTTGTTATTGTCGGTAATGCGCAGTGGTGCAAGAGCATTTTCGACATGTACATTTGTAGGGAAGTACTCACGGATAGCCTTTCCATTGATCGTGATATCTCCTTTTCCACCATCGAAAAGCTTTACACGTGCAATTGCAGTCTTGCGCTTTCCGGCAGAGTAGAAGTACTGAGATTTAGTAGCTGCTGTCATGATTATTTGGCTGCGGTAAGAGGTTGAGGCTTCTGTGCTTCGTGTTGGTGCTCTGGGCCTGCATACACATGCAAACGCTTAAGCATCTGCTTCGAAAGACGGTTTTTTGGAAGCATTCCCTTCACTGCCTTTTCAATCATTTCCGTTGGCTTCTTTTCTATCATCTCCTTGAGAGACCATGTTTTTAGATGTCCCAAGTATCCTGTGTGCTTTACGTAAATCTTTCGGCGGTGCTTTGTAGGGTGGAAGAAGAGTTTCTCTGCATTAATCACAATAACGTGATCTCCACACAACTGATGTGGGCTAAAGCTCGCTCTGTGCTTTCCGCGGAGAATTGTTGCGATCTTCGTAGAGAGACGGCCGAGGTTCTGGCCTTCTGCATCAACTAAAATCCACTGTGGATCTGCCGGTTTTAGATGGGTAGTTTTCATTATTTTTTCGGGGTTGTAGGAGTGGGGGCTTCAACAGCCTCGCCTTCTACCAGGCTGAGATCTACGACCTGCGCTCCATCTCCTTCACGGAAACCTGCTACAACTGTGCGGGTAAGACCAGAGTTCTTTTTGGCGTAGCGCTTGATAAACACTTCCATAATCTTCTTGCTCGCATTGGTATCTGTCACTGTTTTATTGATGTGACGGATCGCCACATGTGGACTATGCGTCTTTGCGTAGTTAATCAGCTTATCTACCTGAGGAGCGATAACCGCTGCTCGCTTTTTTGTCGTGCGTACAGACTCATAGAGCAGTAGTGATGTCAGCAAATTACGCTTGACCATCCTCGCGTGAGCGGGTTTCTGCTTTAGCCTGTTTCTGGATCGTCGGTGACGCATAATGGATGGGAGACTGTACTACTTTTCGTCATCATCGGAAAGAGCTAATCCACGCTCTGCAAGCGTGTCGTTTACCTCATCAAGTGCCTTGGCACCAAAGCCACGGAAGTTGCTAAGACCTGCTTCACTACACTTGGTAAGCTGCTCGATAGAACCAACACCTGCATTAATCAACGCATTGAGTGTTCGTGGTGAGAAGTTGAGGATCTCAATTGGGGTGTAGCTCTCTTTCACAGGAGCTGCCTCACCCTCTTCTGTAACCTGTGCACCTGCACGAGAGAAGTCAGCAATAAAGTCACTCTCCACTACCTTCTCGGAACTTCCGAAGTACTCGAAGTAACTCTTGAGAAGCTGTGATGCAAACTGCACGGCCTCTTCTGCTGTAAGAGAACCATTGGTCTCTACATCGAGGCTCAACTTTTCGAGGTCTGTACGCTGACCAACACGGGCAGCATCTACTTCGAACTGTACCTTGGTTACGGGGCTAAATATTGCATCGATGTGCACAAGACCCGGTTCGTTATTTTTCTTATTGCGATCGGCTGCTGGGCTGTATCCCACGCCTTTCTCTACGGTAATGCTGAGTTCTATCTCACCGGCCTTTTCAAGGGTGAGAATCTCATGCTCTGGGTCAAGCACTTCGATATCCGAAGATACCTGAAGATCTTTAGCAGTGAGTGTTCCAGGTCCTTTACCCTTGAGGGTTATGACTTCGGAATCTTTATTAAACTTGCGAAGTTTGAGACCCTTGAGGTTAAGGGCGATATCAATACCAGATTCGCGAACACCTTTGACGGTGCTGTACTCATGCTGAACACCTTTCATTCGCATAGAGGTGACAGCAGCTCCAGGGAGGCTGGAAAGAAGTACGCGACGCATAGCGTTACCAAGCGTCATACCGAACCCGGGAGGAAGTGGTCCGATGGTAAAGACCTTGTGAGAGTCGTCCCCCGTACCACCGCCGGTTTGAGCGGAGAATATTGGGAGGCCGATTTCTTCCTGAATGATGTGCATAGCTAAGAGAGGGAAGAGAAGAAGGTTATCGACGTGAGTAATATTCAATGACTTGGCGTACGTCGATTGCCTGCTCGAAGTCATCGGCTTCTGGCTGACCTGTTACCTCGAATTTGAGGTTAGCAACATCAACCTTTAGCCATGAAGGTGGCATGTATTTCTCATGCGCCTCCATGATAGGAGAAAATACTGACGAATTTTTGCTCTTTGACCGTATCTCCACAATGTCACCTTCCTTCAATCTGTATGAAGGAGATGTGACACGCACACCATTAACGGTAAAGAGTCCGTGGCTTGCGAACTGACGTGACTGAAGTCTGGTCAGTGCAAAACCTGCACGGTACAGAGTGTTATCGAGACGGCGCTCCAAAAGATTGAGGAGCTTCTCACCCGTTTGCTCTTTGGAAGCTGCTGCACTCTTGTAAAGACGAATAAATTGACGCTCGGAAAGTCCGAACATATCACGCGCCTTCTGCTTCTCGAGAAGCTGCTTTCCGTATTCACTGGGGCGCTTACCACGAGTACGCGGGCCCTTGCCGGGTCCGTATGGCTTGCGTTGCAGGATCTTGTCGTACTTATCAGAACCATAGATATTGGTTCCTTGTCTTCGACAGCGCTTTGCTTTTGGTCCAGTAAACTTCATAAAAAATAAGAGAATTACACGCGGCGACGTCCTGGGGGACGACAACCACCATGGGGAACGGGGGTATTATCAATAATTGCGTCGAGGTTAAGTCCTGCTCCTTGAATACCGCGGATAGCCTGTTCACGTCCAGGTCCCAGACCGCTCACTTCTACCTGTACAGATTCAATGTTGTAACCGGCAACAGCTTCCACCGCAGTCTCTGCAGCAATCTTTGCTGCATACGGTGTAGACTTTCGTGTTCCTTTAAAACCACATGCACCGGAAGAGCTTCCTCCCAACTTGTTTCCTTCAAAATCTGTAAAGGTAACAATCGTATTGTTCTCACCTGCGTGAATACACACACGAGCCTTGGGAAGACTTCTCTTAATCTTCTTTTTCTTTGCCTTTGGTTTCGCTTTGACTTCAGCCATTACGTCTTAGAAAGGGAAGTGCGACCAGATCCACCCGTCTTCTTCTTACCACGCTTGGTGCGTGCATTACGACGAGAAGTTTGGCCTCGAACAGGAAGTTTACGACGGTGACGAAACCCACGCCATGTTCCAATGTCTTGGAGGCGCTTTACGTCCATAGATACCTTGCGTGTCAGTTCACCTTCAACGAGTTCGCTTTCGATACGTGTACGCAAGCGACCTTCTTCGTCTTCCGAAAGATCATCTGCCTTCTTGTTTACATCGATCTTCAACTCTTTGAGAATAGCGACAGAAAGGTTGCGACCAATACCCTTAATGTAGGTCAGAGCAATTTCTGCGCGCTTGTTTCCCGGTAGTTGAACACCTGCTATACGTGGCATGAGAGAAGTGGGGATTACCCTTGTCGTTGCTTATTCTTAGGAATTGAAGACACAATACGTCGTACCTTTTTTCCACCTTTGATCTTTCCTTTCTTTATACGCACACCTGCACGGCGGATCACGAGGCGATCGCCTTTTGCAATAGGTTTTACGGATGCACGAACTTTCAACGCAAGAAGTGGAAATGAAATACTTACGCTTGTTGTTGGCTTTCGTCGCTTTGTGGACGAGCAGCCTCACCGGTTTCTAGATCGATCTTTTGATCAGACCTGTAGCGGTAGCAGATTCGACCCTTCTCTAGATCATATGGGGTCATTTCTACCTTCACCCGGTCGCCTGGGAGAATGCGTACGCGGTGCACACGCATGCGTCCGGCGAGCGTACAGAGGAGTATATGGTCCTCGGCTTGTGGACTTAGGATTTTGACTCGAAAGGTTGTGTTCGGAAAGGATTCTTCTACAACGCCGACGAGTTCAATAACATCCTTGGCCACAAATAGTACGGGGATACAAGCCGAAAGAGCCTACAGGCCAAAATGTGCTTGTACAAGCGCCGAGGGGAAAAATCTCTACTTTATTTGAAAATCACTTGCTAAGACCAAGAAATATTGTCATGACAATACAATTTTACTCGAAATTAGCCTTTTGAAGCCGATTTTAACCTCCAAGCATGGTAGAACGAGAAGATCGCAAAGAAGGTATTGAGCCAGAGAAAAATAGGGTCCTTTACGAGGTAACTAAAGTACGCAATAAGAGCGCTACCAATACCCAGTGCAATCTGACGCCTTTGAGAGCCAGGATTCATGGCAAAACCTATGCCAAGCCCTGTCAGACCAACAATAAGAATAACAGTCTCCATCCCCTGAAAAAGATAGAGTGAGTACACAATAAGTCCACTACCAACAAGAGCAATGACCGGTGCTACGATGCGATCTTTTGTATTGAGAAGCATGAGCACAGTACTCACGGCGATAAGAATCTGTTCCAGTATGAAGAAAAATGATCCCCCTCCGAAGTACTGCAAAATCGCATAGGCAAACATGCAAGCATTCCCCACTGCGAACAATTGATTCTTTCGAGAGAGTACGGGGTGCTTCACTTTTAGTGCAGGCCATGCAGCTCCGGTAACTAAAATGATAGAGCCGATAAGACCGACGATAAATGGATTCATGGATTTATTGTATAGCAAATCCGAAGCACGACACTCGAAACACGAAAAATCGGATTTCGCGTTTCGGATTTTGATTTTCTCAAGCAATAATCTCTACCCCATTCTCTAGTACTAACAATGTGTGCTCGAAGTGTGCAGAGAGTGAACCGTCCTTGGTAGTAATCGTCCAGTTATCGTCTGCCTCTTTGATGCCATCTTTGCCCGTGCAGACAATAGGTTCTACAGCAATGATTGTATTTGCAGGAAGCTTTGGCCCGGTTCCCTTTTCTCCGTAGTTTGGAACATCCGGGAATTGGTGCAGTGTTTTTCCAAGACCATGGCCGGTAAGTGCGGAGACAATCGAGAGCCCTGCCCCCTCCACAGTACCCTGCACGGTAGCAGAGATATCCCCCACTTTGGTTCCGGCTTTGATGACCCCTACAGCATCTTTGAGTGCTTGTTCTGTAACTGTCAGTAAATGTTTTGCATCCTTGCTGATATTCCCCACACCGTACGTGCGACATGCATCGGTAAAGAGATCGTTATACAGCACTCCACAATCTGTAGAGATAATGTCTCCCTCTTCGAGTACGCGGTCTCCGGGCAGTCCATGCACGCACTGTTCGTTGACCGAAGTACACAGTGTTGCAGGATATCCGTGATATCCCATAAACGCAGGAGTTGCGCCATCGTGTTTGCGGATGAATTCTTCTGCTGCGCGGTCTAACTCTTTTGTAGTAATTCCCGGAGCAACAAGGCTGCCCATCAGCTCCAAGCACTCCGCAAGAATCTTCCCCGCATGGCGCAGAGACGTAATTTCTTTCGGTGTAAAGATTTGGAAGGAGGACATAGGTATATGGTATTGCGTATAGTGTATAGCGTATAGAAAAAAAGAGAGTATACGAAATACCCTATACCAAATACCAGATACACGCTGAATTAAGCAATAACTGCCTCTTTAATCCTTGTGTAGATTTCCTCCACACTCCCCTTTCCATCTATTTCTATTACCTTCCCTGCAGATTCATAGATTTCGATCACTGGCATCGTCTTTTCGACAAATAGATCCATACGCCTAAGGACTTTCTCCTGATCGGCATCGTCTGCGCGACCTTCTTTCTCCGCACGTCCTTTGATTCTTTCTAAGGCATCATCTTTGTCGAGCAAGATATGAACACAGCGAAACTCCCGTCCAGAGTCTGTAAGGATCTGATCGAACGCTTTCATTTGATCTTCATCGCGAGGGATGCCATCAAACAATATTTTCTGATCTGCTGGGATACTTGCAACTGCTTCGTTTACCACTTTCATAATGATCTCAAACGGAACAAGCTCTCCATTATCAATGTAGTTTTTGATCAAGTCTCCAAGTTCGGTCCCCGATGCTTTAATCTTGCGCAACTCTCCACCCGCTTCAAAAATGTAATACCCCAATTCCTCCGCAAGCGTCTTTGCTTGTGTCCCTTTACCGCTGCCTTGAATTCCAAAGAAGACTAAGTCCATAGATATTATGTATTATGCAATTGTCTATCCAATTTTTCACCTTCTGCAAGAAGACCAACTGTATGCAAATCCAAACCGATAACACCTTGTCGTCCTCCACCAAGAATCTGAGCAATGGTTTCCATTTGATCTGCTCCATTCTTTGTACCTTCTTCTAACCTTTTCTCAATTCCAGCTCCTGTCAAACCATCAATGTGGTTTAAAACTTGATTCATAATGTATGGGGAAATATGTAACAGGTTCTATCTTATACTAATTTCTCATAATCGTGCGCCAAGAGCTGTGCGTTAATCTGACGAATCAGTTCCATCACAACACCTACCACAATAATCAAACCTGATCCTGAGATGATCAGATCTTGAGAACTAAGTGTTGAGTACTTGGTAAAGATGAGTGGAACAATGGCAACGAGTCCAAGGAAAGACCCACCCCACAAGTTCATGCGGCTGGATACCTTTGCAAGTAGCTCAGCTGTTTGCTTTCCCGGGCGTACACCTGGCACAAATCCTCCACGCTTCTGGATGTTATCTGCTACTTCATCCGGCTTAAATGTTACCGAGACGAAGAAGTACGTAAACCCAAGTACCAGTAAGAAGTAGATAGCTATATACAATATACTCGGTTGATTAGGATTGATGTTGACGTTAATAAAGTTTGCAATACCCTGCAGAACCGGACGCGTAGCCGTTGCAAGGAACTGTGCAATGATTGCAGGCAAAGTAATAAGAGAGATCGCGAAGATGATCGGGATCATTCCAGCTTGGTTAAGTCTGATCGGGATATTTCCCTGCACTCCACGTCCCGCACCTTGGTTCGCGTAGGTAATCGGGATCAAGCGATGAGCATCTGTAAACAGTACCACCGCAACAAGCATTGCAAGAGAGACAATAGCAAACAGGAAGAACGCAGCTTGCTTACCTTGTCCTGCAAGGAACATAGAAGAAAGCGTTGTTGGCATACCGGATACGATTCCGATGAAGATAATCAGAGAGATACCGTTTCCGATTCCCTTCTCTGTAATCAGTTCACCAAGCCACATAAGGAACAAAGCACCTGTTGTTACGTAGAGCATAGGAAGCAGTACACCTGGGAACGTAAGATCCACAAGATTGATACCACCTTGCCCAAGCAAGATCAGGAACCCGTAACTCTGTACAAATGCCAGTGGCACTGTAAGCCAACGAGTGTACTTATTTATCACCTGCTGTCCTTGTTGTCCTTCTTTACTCAGCGCTTCGAGTTTTGGGAAGATCACCGTGCACAGTTGCATAATGATAGATGCATTAATGTAAGGAGAAAGTCCAAGCAATACGATAGAGAAGTTATCAATAGCTCCACCGGTCAGTGCTGCAAACACTCCCACTACTCCTCCTCCAGATCTCTGGTTGAGAAATTCACTAAGAGCAAATGGATCTGTTCCGGGGACAGCAATGTGTGCAACGATACGATAAATCAGCAAAAGACCAATAGTCACAAGAATCCTCTTACGGAGTTCTTCTGAGTGCCAGAGTTGCTTGAGATACGTAAACATTATTATGTCAGTACTGTCACTTTACCTCCTGCCTTTTCGATAGCTGCAACTGCAGTTTTACTGGCAGCGTGAACAGTAAGATCAAACTTCTTTTTCACTTCACCGCGAGCGAGTAGTTTTACACGCTTTCCGGTAGAAACAAGCTTGTTTTCTTTTAGGGATTCTGTGTCGTACTTACCGGCAGAAAGCTTCTCCTCGAGATCGGCGATGTTTACCACTTCGTATGCAATACGGTTAGGATTTTTAAATCCACCGAGCTTTGGCTGACGCTGCAAAAGCGGCGTCTGACCTCCTTCAAAAATACGGTTACGACTGCTACCAGAGCGTGAGCCCTGACCCTTTGTACCGCGTCCGGCCGTGGTTCCACGACCTGCGCTGTTACCACGCCCTGCCCTTTTTGAGGACTTGCGTGAACCCGGTGCTGCCTTCAAAGAATGCAACATAGCCGCGTTATGGTACTGGGTCGATTTGATCCCGTAAAGGCATTTCTCAGGCGTTTTCGGACTCCCAGCCAACCTAAGCTCTTCTCTCTACCGAATAAGCTAAATTTGTGGTAGAATAGTAGGATTCATGCGTAAATTTTTATCTTCCATCTTCGTCTGTGTCCTAGCTCTCTCGCCGCTACTTTGTCCGGTGGGAAAGGCTCAAGAACCTGTCACGTACGTACGTCGGGCAGAGGCTGTAATGATTCTTCTAAAGAATGCCGGAATCGAAGTGGATAAATCCGCACAAACATTCGGTGACTATCCTGATATGCTTGATGGCCAGTGGTACGTTCCCTACATGCTCGAAGGTATTGCTTTAGGGCTGCTACAAGCTGATTCGTCTACAGGACTTGCCCATCCTCACCGCAGTGTCTCGCGTGCGGAATTTTTGATGATGATGACCAAAGTATTCGATCTCACAACCAACATCCCCTATCAGTATACCGATATTCCACTGAATGCCTGGTTCAGCTCTTACGCAGGGCTTTCTTGGCGATACAAGTTATTGGATGATGCAAACAATCCAACTCTCTTGCAACCGGAACTTAAAATCTCTCACAAAGCAGCAGCCAAAGCAATCTATGCACTGTTGCAGGCGGAGCCTTCTTTGCAACCGAACCCTGGGATGTTTTCTGTAAAGCAACAGGAATCTGCTCCGAAAGATCAGCGTTCTTCTTTCTTTGAAAATATTACAATCTCTGTGGCAAAAACAACGACTAAAGTCGTAAAGGGATACACCGACATCTCTACACCAAAATCTGTCAAAACTGCCATGCTCAGTCTCATTCGTTCCCGTGGAAGCCTCGCAGAACAAACGCGCAACGACCTGATTCATGCGATAAACGAAGAGCGTGCAAGGTACAAACTCACTCCTCTGCGCAGCAACTACTACCTAGAGCTTTCTGCACAGAGGCATGCAAAAGATATGGCAGACCGAGGATACTTTAGTCACTATACACCGGAGGGCTTAAGTTATGTTGATCGCATTCGCGGTGGTGGTTACCTCGATATCAATCCTAACTCTTGTAGCTGTGCACAGAAATTTGATCTTGGTGGAGGGGCATCAATTGATACTCAGGGACCGGACTTTGTCGTAACCGGACTACAGGAATGTAGTTGTGAACCTATATTCTCTCTTGGTGAAAACCTCGCAAAGGGACAGATGTCTGTAAAGCAAGTCGTGCAAGACTGGATGGATTCTCCTAACCACCGAAGAAACATGTTGCGACCGGAATTCGAAGAAATTGGAATCGGACTCTTTGAAGATTTGTGGGTGCAGAACTTTGGGCGGCTCAAATTTTAAGCTCTGCTAAAGTCTTCCCAAACTCCTCCGCCGCACCGGGTCCGTTTCCGGTGACAATATTTCCATCGATAGTTACTGCTTCCCCGGTATATTCCGCACCATACGTTTCGAGTACTTCTGATTGCTTCCCATCGCCGTTCCAGACTGTCGCCCGTTTACCATCTAATACCTGCGCTTTTGCGAGAATCGTTGGAGCGATACAGATGGCACCGAGTGGCATGTTTGCCCTATAGGCATCATTAGCGATTTTCAGCGCATCTGCATTAGAAGCCAAAGCACCTGCTCCTGGTCCTCCAATGAATGCTATTCGATCGTAGTCTGAAACCTGAACATCCTTGAGTGCGACTGTTGCCTCCTGTGATCCTCCAAGGCTTCCACTGCAAGATCCTACCTCTTTGGAAGCAATGATGATGATGTTTCCTGCATCCTCAAGACCATCACGTGTTCCCTGATATTCTTTGTCTTGGTAACCTTCTTGGGCGATGATGATAAGAGCTTTGGGCATAGGAGAATTGTAACATGTTTCTTCTTGTTACTTTTCAGATGAAAAGTTGGCTACGCTATCTTCTTGTTCCTTTTTTCTTGCCTCGTCTGCCACTGTAGTGTGGCAAAGATTTTTGGTTACTTTGTATCTACAAAGTAACAAATATAACACTCACATTATTTCTTCTTCAAACTCCCTTCACGATCAATATCCTTCTTACTTACCTCTTCAACCTTCATCTGCTCTAGCTCAGGAGTTTCCTGTAATCCAAGTTCTTTATTAGACTTCCCTTCTTTCTCCTTGGCTTTAGCGAGACTATCTTCTGCAGTGGCAATGCGTGTACCGGCAATCCTCATTAATGCTTTCATCGTGCATTGAGCATTAACAAGCTTGTTGTTGGTACCGTAACGCTTACTCAGAACATTGCGGATTCCTGCATGCTCCAGAACGACACGAAGTGCACCTCCTGCGATGATACCTGTACCTTCACGTGCAGGAATAAGTCTGATGCGTGCTGCTTTAAACTTGTGATCAATTTCGTGTGGGATACTTCCATCTTCTACCGGAATCTTAATCATATTACGTTTGGCGACAGCTGTAGCTTTTTGTACGGCAGCCTGTACCTCGTTTGCCTTACCAGTTCCAAGCCCCACACGACCTTTCTTGTCTCCCACGACAACAACTGCGCGAAAGCGCAGACGACGTCCACCGGCAACCACACGAGTCACACGATCGACAGACAGTGTAGTCTCTTCGAATTCTGAGGGTTCTCGCTTGCGGCGATCACCTTTCTTCTTGCGGTCGGGTCTGGAAGTTTTAGGGTTCATAATTAGAATGTAAGTCCGGCTTTGCGTGCAGCTTCGGCAACTGCCTTCACGCGTCCGTGGTATTGGTAAGAATTACGGTCGAATACTACTGTAGTGATCTTTGCATCTTTTGCCTTAGCAGCGATAGCCTCTCCAAGCTTTGCAGCACCCTCAATATTGGGCTTTGCTTTTAGTTGCTTCGTTGTAGCTGTTGCAAGAGTCTTTCCGGTTTCGTCATCAATAAGCTGTGCAGAAATCTGCAAAAGAGAACGGAATACAGACAGTCGTGGGCGCTTAAGCGTACCAGAGACTTTTGCGCGTACTCTGCGCTTTCTTGCTTGCCTGTCGTAAACTTTCTTAGGAGTTTTCATGGGGGTGCTTAAGCAGCAGCGGTAGCAGCAGTCTTACCTGCCTTGCGAATAATCACCTCATCGATGTACTTCACGCCCTTGCCTTTATACGGCTCCGGTGGACGGAAAGACCGAATGTCAGCCGCAACTTGGCCAACCTTCTCTTTATCAATTCCTCGAATAATGAGGATCTGTTTGTTCTTTTCGTCTTGGGTAATTTCGATTCCTTCAGGAGCACTGTAGTTGATCGGGTGACTGTGGCCGAGGTTGAGCGTTACGCTCTTTCCCTTGGCCTGTGCCTTGTATCCTACTCCGATAATTTCGAGCTGCTTCTCGTAGCCTTCGGACACACCAATAACCATGTTATTGATGAGCTGACGCGTCAGTCCGTGACGTGCACGAGAGTCATCAGTGTCGTCTTTACGATCTACAATTACCAGGTCACCTTCTACCTTTACGGAGACCTCTGGAAGATGCTCGTAACTCAGCTCCCCTTTTGCTCCCTTTACCACGATCTTAGCGCCGTTAACCTCGACGGTTACGCCACCTGGGATTGCCACTGGTTTTTTACCAATTCGAGACATGATTAGCTGATAGTACAGAGAACTTCTCCACCGATCTTCTTCTGGCGAGCTTGGCCGTCTGTCAGAAGACCTTGGCTTGTTGTCAGAATCGCGATACCAAAACCACGGAGTACAGGTTTAAGGTCTGCAACTCCTGCGTAGGTGCGACGTCCGGGCTTAGAGGCACGCGTGAGAGTGAGTGTAGATTTTTCTGGGTTAAACGTAACTTCGAGCTCCAGCTTTGGTGCGTCACCCAATACCTTTACTTCGGAGATCCATCCTTCTTTCTTGAGTAGTTCAAGAAGCTGCAGTTTGAGTCTGCTGTGAGGAGCGGTACAACTTGGTTTGCCCGCCTTTTGCGCGTTACGCATGCGAGTAAGCAAATCGCCGATAGGGTCTGTTACGTATGTCATAATTACCAAGAAGATTTAGTTATACCGGGAATATCACCATTGGAGGCAGCTTCGCGGAAACAAATACGGCAAACGCCGAAGAAACGCATGTATCCGTGGCGACGACCACAAAGCGTGCAGCGATTGTAGATTCGTGTTGGAAACTTTGGACGCCGTCCTGCCGCTTTGTCGCGGAGGAACTTATCAAGTTTCTTCTTCTGCTTGTGCTTTATAGAGGTTCGAGCCATTAGGATTCTGTAGGGGTATCAGATTCAGGAGTTTCGGCAGTATCAGTGTTTTCGGCTTCGGATTCAACCTTCTCCTCGACTTTCTCTTCTTCGACCTCTTCGCTTTCTTTCTTCACTTCAGGCTTAGGGGCTTCCGGCTTCTTTACTTTTTTCTCCTCTGCCTTCTCTTTTCTAAACGGCATACCCATCTCTTTTAGCAGTGCCATACCCTCTTTATCACTCTTCGCTGTTGTAGAAATGACAATCTGCAAACCAAAGATCTGCTTTGCATCAGGAGCGGCAATTTCTGGGAAAATTGAGTGATCACGAATACCAATGGAATAGTTTCCCTGTCCATCAAGCTTACTTGGAAGTCCACGGAAGTCGCGAATACGCGGGATAGCGTAACTCAAAAGCCCATCAAGGAACTCCTCCATTCTCTTTCCACGGAGTGTCACACGACAACCAACAACATTTCCTTCACGCGTTTTGAAGTTGGAAATAGCAATACGTGCCTTCGTAAACACCGGCTTCTGGCCTGTAATTTTCATGAGACTCTCTTCGATGTATGCGTGCATCTCTTTGCTATCCATCTTAGACTTATTAATCCCAACATTCACAGTTACCTTCTCTACTTGTGGTAGTGCAAGGGCATTTTTGACACCAAGCTGCTTCCCTACCTTCGTAGCGATTGGTCCACGGAGCCTGTCATGGAGAGTTGCGTAAGCCATATTTATGATCCTCTTTGGGAACTACGTGACGATGAACGTTCTACTTGATCTGGAACGGAGTGGTCTTCACTCATGTGCGATCCGGCATCCACCTCAGCGCCTGCTGCACCAGCAGCTTCTTCTCCGAATCCCATCTTCTTCCAGAATGGAGACTTTTTACCCGCCGTAGACTTCGCAGGAGCGGAGGCGGGCTTTTCTTTCTTTGCGGATGCCTTCTTTGCCTCTGTCTTCTCGGAAGCTTTCTCTACAGCTTTATCTGTGGCCTTGTCCAAAGCCTTTGCATCCTTCTTCTTTGCAATACTTGTTTTCTTTACCTCTTCACCACTCTTGCGTGCGATGCGTGTCTTTTTACCTTTCTCGATCTTGTAACCGACGCGACTACGCTTTTTAGATTTAGGATCAACAATCATCACGTTACTAGCATTGATAGCTGCTTCGTACTTTATAATCTCACCAGGGCGATTTGGCCCTGATTTCATGTGACGCGTACGCATATTAACGTCTGCAACAACCACACGGTTCTTTGCATGCAACACACGGAGTACCTGTCCGGTTTTTCCCTTATCCTTGCCATTGATGACTACGACAGAGTCGCCAGCGCGGATTTTCATAGTACGTCTGGGGCAAGGGAAACAATCTTCTGGAAACCTTTTCCTCGAAGTTCACGGGCTACAGGACCAAAGACACGTGTGCCTTTAGGTTGCCCATCTTTGGAAACGATTACACAGGCATTATCATCAAAACGAATACCGCTACCATCCTTCCTTCGTGTGAGCTTCTTCGTACGGACAACTACCGCACGCTCCACAGCTTTCTTCTTTACCGTTCCACGAGGGGCTGCCACTTTTACCGCAACCACAACTGTGTCTCCTACTCCTGCGTAGCGACGTTTGCTTCCGCCAAGAACCTTGATGCACTGTACGCTCTTAGCGCCAGTATTATCAGCCACGTTCATAACAGTTTCGGATTGAATCATGATTCAGTAGTTAGGGGTTAGTAGTTGGGGATTCGGGATTATCATTTTCTTCAGTAGTTACTTTCTCTTCTTTTGCCGCATCTTTCCCTAGCTCCTGACTACTATCCCCCAGCCCCTCCTCATTCTTAGATTTTTTAGTTTCCTCAGACTTTTTCTTAGCCTTTGCCTCCGCATCCGCACCGGTCTTCTCTCGGTGAATCACCTTCTCAATATCTTTATCTTCTTTGATATCAGAAACTCTTGGTGCTGCTTTAATGATTTCAATTACTTTAAAGTGCTTGTTTTTTGACATCGGCTTACACTCTTCGATCAATACTTTATCCCCTTCATAAAGATCCATTCCATTGGAGTCACAGAGGAACTTTTTACTCTTCCTGTAGCGCTTCTTGTACACAGGGTGAAAGACAAGACGATGTACCGCTACGGAGACCGTGCTTGTCATTTTTGCCGATGTAATGACTCCTTTCTTAGTTCTCATTTTTTTCGCTGGAGGAAGATACAGAGGAATACACAGTTTTCATACGGGCTAACTGCTTTTTTTCGCGGATATACTTTGCGCTATCTTTTTCTTTACCAAGCTTTACGCCAAGGCGCAGTTTTACCACGGTATTCTCTTGGGCAATGATCTCCTTTAGAAGATCCTTAGGACTCATTTTATGAAGCTCTTTGGTGGTGGTAAGCGCAGACATTAGTGGGAAATTTTGGTAACGATCTTCGTTTTTAGTGGAAGTTTATGGCTTGCTAGCCTGAGCGCCTCACGAGCTGCATCCTCTGGGAGTCCATCCATTTCGAAAATTACTGTTCCAGCCTTTAAGACACATCCCCAGTATTCGAGGTTACCTTTACCGGATCCCATCGGTACTTCTGCAGCTTTCTTTGTTACGGGGTTGTGTGGGAACACGCGGATCCACATCTTTCCTCCACGAGCAACTGACCGTGTCATTGCTCTACGAGCAGCCTCTATCTGACGTGCAGTGAGTTCACCTGTAACCGTACACTTTAGTCCGATAGAACCAAA
>DJKT01000019.1 GCA_002436205.1 Candidatus Peribacter sp. UBA6535 | reverse complement strand
CGATGAAGTCACCTTCGGCTCTGGCATCATCATCAATGGTGTTACGTATCTCTTCCCAAGCTCCAATGCCTCTGCCACAGGAAAAGTGCTCAAGACTGACGGTAATGGAAACCTCAGTTGGTCTAGTGATAATAACGATGGAGCATTATCTGCGGGGCAAGGAATTACTGTTGCCAGTAACTTTGTGTCCTTGAACGCAGCGCATTCCGGAACAACAATAGAAGCAACTGTTTTGCTTTCTGGTGCACAAGTGCATGCACAGGATCTACTCACTTCATCCGGTATGGTGATTATTGATTCTGCAACCAAAGAAGGTTCCGGTGCTCTAACTATTATAACTGCAGAATTCCAAAGTGGAGCGTACCTGTTTTCTTCAGGAGCGTCTGTACTTGCATTGGATTCTTATCAGGGAACACAGAGTGGTGCCAATGCACACGTTGCATTCGGATACAGAGGCATATTTGATGTCTCCCTCTTCCGTTCCGGACACTCCGACCCTGGTAGTGGTGGACTCGTAGTAAAGACGCAGCAAACAGGAGCAAATCAAAGTGCATTTGAGATTATTTCAGACTACAGCACAGTGCATAATAAGATCTTTAAAGTTACCGCCAGCGGTGCCGTGCATGCCGATGGAGCATTTAACTCCACCGGAGCTGACTACGCTGAATGGTTTTTCTCTAGGGACAAACTCCAGAACGGTGAAGTGGTGTGTATCGATCTTACCAGAGATAACGCAGTTCGCCGTTGCGCCGATGAGGCGGATGCTAATGTCATGGGTATAGTTTCGAGCAATCCTGCCTTTATTGGAAACAAGATTACCGGTGCAGGAGGTGTTATGCCTTCAGGTTATGAACTCATCGGTCTTATTGGACAGGTGCCTACGAAGGTACTTATTGCGCCGTATGGAGAAGGAGTACTCAACATTAGCCCCGGTGATGCGCTTACTCCTTCTGCAAAACCTGGATACGCTCGAAGAGCACTACCCGGTGAGCCAACGGTTGGTGTAGCATTAGAACGATTTGAAGGAAGGTTGGGTGCCGAAGGAAAAGTAAACGTACTCATCTCCCGTCGCAATAGTTCTGTAACAGTTGATCAGGTAGAGCGAGAAGTACTCGACCAAATTGCCTCGATGGAAATAGAAGATGAAGTGGAGATTATAGTTGCCGATGCCATCGAGTCCATCAACTTCAGTGATGATATTCTTGCTGTTGTTCGCCAGCAGCTACAGGAGTTTAATCTGCGTGAAACGATCCTCGAAATTCTCGAAGCAGCAGGTATTGGTACCGGTACTACCGTAGCGACGCAGCCGCAACATAATGCAGAGATGATTGCCATGGAGCTTGGTACGGGGTCTGCACTTTGGGGCATAATTGATACGTTAGAGACAGAGATGCAGCAGATGCAATTGAGTATAGAAGCGATGAGTGGAGCGATAGCAAACCGCTCACCAAACTTTGATACGGTTGGCATAGAAGAAAATCTGATTATCGGTGGTGACGCCAGAGCGGCAAGTGATTTGTATGTCGATGGAACACTGCATGCAAATGACATCTTCGTTCCGGGCATTATCAACATTGACGGTAGCATGAATGTTGGCGGAAGACTGACTGCAGGTTCATTTGAAATACACAGTGGAGCAACAGTACACGGACCACTCAATATAGATGGAGTTTTGGTCATTGATGGAAAAGAAATAGATCTCTCCGGTTTGGTTTCTACTGGATCGATGCTTAACCTCAGTAGTCTACTCGTCAAAAACTCTATGATGGTCTTGGGCGACATTACCATTGAGGGAATGGCGGAGATCCTTGGTGATGTATCTATCGGTGGAAACCTAACAGTCTCTGGAGCCCTAACTATAAACAATAATCAGGCAGGATATGCAGTTGTAGTTGAAACAGGAACTTCTGCGGTAGTCACATTTGGTTCTGGTGTGTTTGCTTCTGTGCCGATTGTTACTGCAAGTTCCGATGACTTTGTTCCATGGAGAATTCGCAATGTCACAGGAACAGGATTCACCATCGAAACAAAAGAACAAGCAGTGGAAGACATCACATTCTCATGGCATGCAATGCTGACAGAAGATCCAAAAATCTTTAAGGGTCTGCCTGCAGGTGCAAGTACAAACGACATTGCATTCTTCGTAGATCCACATGGAGTACCTCTTAGCACCAGTGACATATGGAATGAGTGTATTCGCTCTTACCAGCCTCTCGGACTTGATGGCAAGCCATTCAATTGCCGCCGCTACTACGATGAGGATATGTGGTCTCATCCAGACCACGATATGCAGTTTATGTGGGATGCAGATGCGGGGGATATGCGTCTTGTACTCCCACGTGGCTACTACACAGAAGTTGTAGGAGAGGTAGAGAAAGATGCGGATGAACCTGAAGTGAAGGAAGCCGAGGAATCCAAAGAAACTGAAGAGGAGACTGGCTCCGGAGATATCATCATCGAAGAAACCGAAGAAGAGACCGGAACAGGGGACACGATTATTGAAGAGGAAGAACAAGAGACTGGAACAGGTGAGACAGTGATCGATCCAGATCCAGAAACCCCACTACGCCAAGACTACGAGGGGCAGGCCGGAACAGGAGAAGTGATCATCGAAGAGGATACCGAAGTGTACGAGGGTACCGATGGTACCGAGGTGGAGGAAGAATCAGAGGAAATCGAAGAGGAAAACAACAACGCGGAGAGCGGGGATACTTCCCCGCAGCTTGAAGAGCCTGAACCAGAACCTGAAATCCAACCAACAACCGACAACCAAGAACCAACAACTGAACCCGAGCCAGAACCAGAACCAGTGATTGAAGAATTTATTGAAGAAATTCCTGCATTGCCCGTTCTGGAATAGAACTATCTTGCCGACTTCTCTGATGCATCGTATGATCAACATACTTCTTTCTCCACTGCTCTATGGCTAAACGCCGTGGCATTCTCGTTACACTCATCGTTATAGCCCTCATTGGTCTTATTGGAGCGTTGGAGATCAAGCGACAGGCGGTATCTGCACAACTGGAAGATATCACAACACACCTAGAGCAAATGCAATTTGGCAACACTGCCAAAAATCAGGAGACTGCTGACCAGATCGTTCGTGATGTACGAAAATTGATGGATATTGCGCAGGACATAGAGCCGACAGTTGCGACAATTGTTGATGTCGAAGCATTGAGGGCTAAAAACCCTTTCTATGCGAAGGCAGAAAATGGAGACCATCTTGTGGTAACCCCTACACGTGCCATTTTGTATAGTTCAGCAAAAAATAGAATCATCGATGTGGTTCCTGTGCAGTTAGAGCCTGCGGGGGGTGGGGGTTCCGAGGAGGAATAGAACTGATTTTTTGGCTAAGGGAAGACGTAAAGAGTGATGAGTAAAGAGTAATAAGTGAGAAGGGATTGTGATGAAAATTGATGGTGAGTAGTGTTTAGTGCTATGGCTGAAGTATTGACGATATTTGATTTAAAAGCGTGGCAGAAAGCACGTTTATTAAGAATTAAGACTTCAAACATAACAAAAAGTTTCCCATCCGAAGAAAAATATAGGTTAACAGATCAAATTGTTAGATCTTCTCGATCAGTTGTTGCAAATATAGCAGAAGGATTTGGTTGTTATTACTATAAAGCAGCCATTCAATACTATCGGCATGCCAGAGGTTCACTTGTTGAAACTATGGAACATATCTCATGTGCATATGATGAGGGATATGTTGAAAAAGGAATATGTGTAGAGTTTCTAAAAGAATCTGAAGAAATAAAAATGTTAATTAATGGTCTTATTCGTTCTCAAAATAGTTCTAAGAAAAAATCATGAAACCACAACGCGCTTCACTCATCACTCATCACTCATCACTTGATCGGATTACCCTTCTCCTCGCTTTATTTTGTATATCTGCAAGTTCAGGATTTCTCTCTGGCAGACTAGCAACCGACAACCGACAACCGACAACTTTTCAAATAGATACAAGACCCCCCATACCTACTATTCACATCAAAGGCATCCGCAATGGTTTACTTCATGGTTCTATCAAAGGATCTGCACGCGTTGTCATCGATGATTTCGTCCTTACACAAAGTGGAGTATTTGCATTGGATGCATCGGCATTGCTGACCAATGAAATTGCAGTAATTGTTCCGGATTTCGCTCAATTTGTCGCTTCCAATAGAGGAAAAAAGTACTATCCGGTTTTTTCGAGTGCAGGAGAAAGAATCATCCCTAAAAATAGGATCTACTTTCAATCAAAGCAAGAAGCAGAGTTAGAAGGATATCTACCCTGACGATCACTCTTCACTTATTACTCTTCACGTATTACCATACAACTCAATGCAGATCTCAGTTATCCATCCATGCTTTAACGAAGAAGAGAATATCGAGTACACCGTACGCGAGACACTTCGATGGTTTGATGGCGAAGCACACGACGGTGAAATCGTTGTTGTTGATGATGGATCAAAAGATCAGTCCCCGCAGATTCTTCTAAGATTATCCCTAGAAGATCCTCGTGTAAAAATAGTCACTCACGAAAAAAACCAAGGGTACGGTATTGCGGTGCGCTCTGGATGTGATGCTGCAACTTCGCAGTACATAGCATTTGTCGATAGTGATGGTCAGTTTAAGATCGAAGATCTCAATCGCCTGATTCCGCATCTTAAAAGTTATGATTTTGTCCCTGGCAAAAGGCGAAAGCGTGCAGACTCTCTTGTACGTAATGCCTTTGGAAAAATACTCGGCCTTCTTATCTATTGTACGTTTGGTGTTTGGATTCGCGACGTCAATTGTGGCATGAAAATTTTTACTAAAGATCTTTGGCCTACTATGCGGCCACTCTATGGCACGGAAAAGTTTTTTAATACAGAACTCTATTTGCGACTCAAAAATGCAGGACACACATGGAACCAAGTTGATGTTCCACACTATCCTAGGCGTGCAGGCACTCCTTGTGGGGGTAGTGGTAGAGTGATTTTCGGAATGATCAAAGAAATTTGGGATCTGCGTTCCAAGCTCAAAGCACAAGATCGGCAATCAAATACCATTTCTTCGCAAGAGAAAGAGAAAATTGAGGAAGAAGTTTCGGAGAAAGTTACTGTGCAGTAGTTCGCTTTTTTGGTGCGTACCGTTCATATGCGACGATCATCAAGAAGATGAACATCCACATCTGTGTTCCAGCTGCAAAGACATCCAGCGCATCGAGTTCTCGGAAGGCTGCTTTATCGATGAAGGTAAGAGGCATGACACCCATGAGATTAACCGTAAAGGCAATAACCATTCCCCAGTAGGCAGCCGCTATTTTTTTGCTGATAAATACCAGAGGAACACCAAAGGCAACAAACGGAAAGAGGTAACGCTCATGCATCTGCGTAAGGAATAGAAAGAACGCTGCAGCAAGCAACGCTGAGCAGTACATCAATGCTTCTATATTGCGTGTATTCTTTAGGTGTTTGTGGAATATCCAGAGGATAAACGCATACATCAATCCAAAGAGGGTAATGCCCCATTTGGTATAACTCATCAGTCCAAACGGTGAAGTGGTTGATTGAATACGCCAACCCTTATCGGCAAGTATCGACCACCAGAAGTTGTAGGCGCCAATAGTCACATTAGAATAAGCGCCAACAGATCCCGTATACACCGATACGACTTCTTCTAATACATTGCCCAAGGCATACGGAATAAGGACTATAAGTGTGGTGATCATTCCGGTAACACAAAATCGTAGGAACGATCTTCTATCCGTAGAAGTGAGCACTATGTACGCGAAAAGAGGGAACAGCACTATGCTTTGTAGTTTTGTGAGTATAGAAAGGGCAAGAAGCACTGCCGTAAGATCGCGTTTCTCATATATCCAGGCAGCAAGTGCACCAAGAAGTAGCATCGAATAGATCGAATCGGTTTGTCCCCATAATGCAGAATCATAAATAGCTGCAGGATTTAGAGCATAGATCCAAGCTCCTGTAAGACCTGCACGTTTCCCTTTCCATTTTTTTATAATCAAATACAGCAGTCCGCAAATCAGCACATCTGCAAAAATAGCAGGGAGCTTGATGTACATGCGGTAGCTCATTGTATCTAGGTCAAAAACTCCAAACAGAAACTTATACACATGACCAAATCCGGCAAGCATCGTTATAGAGAATGGAGGATAGTCGGGCAGCATATTACCTCCGACTTGTTGTGTATAAGATTCCGCAAGCCCAAGCTCCACGGCTGACCTCGCCCAGCCTTGATACACCCCTATGTCAAAGCCATATCCTGGATTCCAGCTGAGCCCAAATCGCACACCAAAAGCAACGATTAACGCAAGAAACAGTGCATCAAACCTGCGTAAAAATCCCAGTAGTCGCAATGATTGTTCTATGAAAAAGAGGAAGAGGTTGGCGCCATAATAACGGGTTATGAGTGAAGAGTGAAGTGTGATGCAGATTCGTAAATATTACTCTTCACTTATTACTCTTCACTCTTCAGTGGCAGTGCCAACTTACTACCTCGTTCGCAGTTGACGCATCGCAAATCCCAAAGTGGGAAAACCATACGCTTTTTAAATGCTTTGTCATCGATAGGCTCGTAGTACGTAAGCGGCCTATAGAACTGGAATCCTGCAAAGATCAGAAGTCCTAGAATAAGAATAATCCAATTCTTTTTGCCATCGGTAAGCTTTACGGTACCGAGTTGCTTGAGCTCTAGTAGAACGTAACTTAGTATAATAAAACTGACGAGCAACGGTATGAAGTAGTGATACAGATACATCACACGATCGATTTGTGATACGGCGATCATGTATGCGGTCCACATGCCACACCAAATGAGTAACTCATTTTTATACTTTAGCTTTGTTCCCGGAATAATGGCGGAGCCAATGAGTAGTGCAAAGGCCAGTATGAGACCTAAAAGCGCTGCTCCCCAAATAATGGGATTGGCTTGAAGGGTAATATATTGATAGTACGATCCGTCGGGTGTTTCCCAGCGATAATTAATAGACCGTGCCCCCAGTGGCCAGAAGTAAAATGGAGAACCATTCTCATCAGATTTACAGAGATTCAAAGAAGGAACACCACGACTATAGTGTCGTAGGAAATGAAGATTTTCACGAAGCATTAATTGTGTATCTACTTGCCCTGCATCGACGAGTGCTTTGTAACTCTCCGATGCTTGGTAATATCCTTTGTCCGGTAGAGAATCGACTACGGTCTTTCCCATACTAAAGTGCAATTGCCAAATGCCCACGTAGGTAATAAGGAATCCTGCAATCGTTAGCACAAAGAACTGTCCTATCTTTTGCGGAGAGAACTTTGGCCTGGCAAGTGCAAATGGATTTTGGCTATCGGTACGCAAATGCAGGATAAGAAGCGGCCAGAGCAGTACCATAATTAATGCCAATGCCTTAGTGGCCATTGCACATCCAAAGACTATTCCAAAAAGTAAACTCGTTAAGGGGAAACCATTTTTATTTTCTTTATATCGTAATATCAAAAAGTAGAGCGCTACGAGTGCTACGCAGAAAAAGAGCATGATGCTATCGAGCATCGCGGCTCTACTGTGTGTAACAAGCGCAGTATCAAAGACGTATAAAAAGCTGAGCAAAAATGCCCATATCGGTTTACGAGTGATGAGTAAAAAGATCAAATACATCAGTGGTGCTATCAGCCATCCAAAGAGCACAGGAAAGAATCTATATCCCTGAAAGGAAAATCCTCCAGGCAACTCTTTTGCATAATCTGTACCGATGAATTCATCATCCAATCCTTCATTAGCATCAAAAATCGCCTCTCCTGCAGCGATCAGCATCTTTGCAAGTGGCGGGTGTGGCTCCATAAAGAACGTACCATTCAAGTATTTCTGTGCTGATGCAATGTGGTAATTCTCGTCCCAGTAGAGG
Source organism: Candidatus Peribacter sp. UBA6535 (assembly GCA_002436205.1). Classification (GTDB taxonomy): domain Bacteria; phylum Patescibacteriota; class Gracilibacteria; order Peribacterales; family Peribacteraceae; genus UBA2170. The sequence continues at coordinate 40,847 of DJKT01000019.1, read as the reverse complement.
TATGGTGGGTTTGTATAGTTCCAGAAGAACGTAAAGAACGCGAATATTGTTAGTATAATGCCCAGAAGCACAGGTTGGGACTTAAGCCAGTTAGGAGTTTGCGAAAGGCGAGACATTGGTTAGGAGTGTAACGGAGTTTTCTCAAAAGAAAAACATGACTCTTTCTTCTTTACTCGCTATTCTAGCGATCCTAATGGCCGCAACGAAATCCCGTCCACCGAAGAGTAAAAGCTGGCTACTCAGTATTATCCTTTTTGGCACGCTTATTGCAATGTCTTTGGTATCGCTGACGAATCCACAGCGTGCTTCCGATAAAAAATTTGCCGATGCACCAGAGGTAAGTATCAGTGAAATTACTCGCGGATATAACGATGGAATGTTTAGTAAAATTTCTGTTCGGGATAACAAAGTATTCGTTGAAACTACAACTGGTGCTGTCATTCAATCTTACAAAGAGTCACGTGATACTGTTTCCCAACTAGGATGGAATAATCCAAACAATCCGACAATTGTCGAGGTAGAAAATCGTGAAGCGCAGAATATGCTCGTGGCAGTATTGCCGGACATTCTCTTCCTCTTGCTGGTTATTGGAGGACTTATTTGGCTGTTCCGTGGTATTGCGCGTAGTCAAAGTACTGCCATGTCATTTGGAAAGTCCCGTGCAAGAGTCGCAGATGCCACACAAGTAAAGACGCGCTTTAAAGATGTTGCAGGTATGGATGAGCCAAAAGATGATCTTATGGAGGTGGTTGATTTCCTCAAAAATCCGAAGAAGTACACATCCATCGGCGCAAAGATCCCCAAGGGTGTCATACTTGTTGGTGCACCGGGAACAGGTAAAACGTTACTCGCTCGGGCTGTAGCTGGAGAGGCTGGTGTTCCGTTCTTCTCTATTGCAGGATCAGAATTCGTAGAGATGTTTGTTGGTGTTGGTGCAAGCCGTGTACGAGATCTCTTTGCCAAAGCCAAGCGTAATGCGCCGTGTATCATCTTTATTGATGAGATTGATGCTGTTGGTCGTCAGCGTGGAGGGGCAGGATTTGGCGGAGGACATGATGAGCGTGAACAAACACTCAACCAGATCCTCACAGAGATGGATGGATTTGAACAGGATACGAACGTAATTGTCATGGCAGCAACCAACCGACCAGATGTCTTGGATCAAGCCCTTCTTCGACCAGGGAGATTTGACCGCCGCGTCTTTATAGACAAGCCGGATCTTAGCGCTCGTGAGAAGATCTTGGAGGTGCACACCAGAAACAAGAAGATGGGTAAAAATATTAATCTGAAAGCTATAGCCAAAAAGACCGTTGGTCTTACCGGTGCAGATCTCGAAAATATCATGAACGAAGGAGCGATCTTTGCTGCCAAGCGAAAACACAAGACCATTGCACAGCAAGATATAGACGATGCAGTAGAAAAAGTGGCCCTAGGACCGGAAAAACGTTCACGAAAGCTATCAGAAAAAGAAAAGAGTATTACTGCGTACCACGAACTTGGTCATGCCATTGTGGGATACCTTTGCCCGGAGAGCGATGCGTTGCACAAGGTGTCTATTGTGTCTCGTGGGTCTGCCCTTGGTGTGACATGGTTCTTGCCACAAGAAGATCAATACACAACGTCGAAGTCAAAGTTCCTTGATGAGATTTGTGGACTCCTTGGAGGACGCGCTGCAGAAGAGTTGATTTTTAAAGAAATTACGACCGGAGCAAGTAATGATTTAGAGCGTGCCTCTGCAATCGCCCGCAACATGGCAATGCGATACGGAATGGGAGATGACGACTTGGGACTTGTGACCTATGGAGAAAAGCAGGGAACGATGTTCCTTGGAGTTGACCCTTCTACGTCTCGAAACTATAGCGAAGAACAGGCACGACATATTGATGATTTCGTCCGTGAAACGATCAATAAACAGTACACGCGTGCACTTGGTATGCTGAAGAAGCACAAGGCTAAGCTTGATAAGCTCACAAAGATATTGCTGAAGACAGAAACCATGAGTGAAGAGGAGTTTGTGGAGATATTTACCGGAAAGAAGCCGAAGAAGGCCAAAAAATAGGACTTCCCTTTTTTGGCTTACTAATGCTATAATCATGGCCAATGCAGGCTCTCTCACCACTTGATGGCAGATACAGAGCAAAAGTCGAAGCGTTGGCGACGTATTTTTCGGAAGAAGCGTTAAATAGAGCGAGGCTGGAAGTCGAAGTTCGGTATTTCATTGCGCTGAGCAAAGAGGCAGCCGTGAAGCAGCTACCGAAGCTTTCTGCTTCTCAAGAAAAAGCACTGCTATCACTCATCAAAAAATTTACTGAAAAAGATGCAGCCGAGATCAAAAAGATAGAAAAAACAACAAATCATGATGTAAAAGCTGTGGAGTATTACCTCAAAAAGAAAGTTGCGAAGATCAGTGGACTCAAAAAGCATACAGAGTTTATTCACTTCGGGCTGACATCAGAAGATGTCAATAATCTTTCGTATGGACTTCTCATCTCTCGTGCGCTCAAAGATGTGGCAATTCCTGTATCTACGGATTACGTTGCTGATCTCAAAAAACTCGCTGCAGCAAACAAATCTGTACGACTTCTTAGCCTGACACATGGACAACCGGCAACTCCAACGACTCTTGGCAAAGAGATGATGGTCTTTGTAGATCGTCTCAACCGCCAACTCAGTCAACTGAAGCAATTCAAGATGCAGGGAAAGTTTGGATCGGCAGTTGGAAACTACAGTGCGCAAAAAGCGGCGTATCCAAAGGTCAAATGGGAAGCATTCGGATCGAAATTTATGAAGAGCTTGGGACTTGATCCTATGGCTAACACTACGCAAATTAATCCACATGATGATTTGGCTGAGCTAAGCCACATACTCTTTCGATTCAACACAATCAGTATCGATCTTTCCCGAGATATTTGGCACTACATTTCCCGTGGAGTGTTTGGACAGAAACTCGTAAAAGGTGAGGTAGGTTCTTCCACCATGCCACACAAAGTTAATCCTATAGATTTCGAAAACGCAGAAGGAAACTTCGGACTTTCCAATGCACTGTTTAGCCATTTTGCCGAAAAACTTCCGATCAGCAGGTTGCAACGTGACCTCTCAGATTCAACAGTACAACGATCCATTGGCACGGCGTTTGGCTATAATCAATTAGCTATTTCTTCCCTTCGCAAAGGCTTAAAGAAGTTATCAGTGAATAAAAAAGTTATACAAAAAGAACTCGATGATCACCCGGAACTTTTGGCAGAAGCTATTCAAACAGTTTTGCGCAAAAACGGTGTGAGCAATGCGTATGAAAAACTGAAGGCTGTAACGCGAGGAACGTCAGTTTCCAAAGCAGACATGCAAGACTTTGTAGAGAAGCTCAAGATTCCAGAGGCTGATAAGAAGACTCTGCGAAAGCTCTGTAAATAATTGTTATTCAAATGTACGTGTCCCTCGAGTGACTCTGCGTATGCAGTTATTGCGATCGTAGCGACTGCGAAACCGACTAGAGCAGTTTGCAAGACCCCGCTGCAGTCTTTCGTTATAGGCATCTGCAGAATCAAAGCGCCCTTCTCTACTATGTAACACGTCATTGCGATGAAGAATCCTTCTAGAAGGACGGTTTACCAGTCTTCGTAGTTGGCTGTGCCTTGTCCTGCTCCTATTTAGATCCTGTCGTATTACAGATCGTGGAACAACCATTTGGCTAAACCTGAAATCATTCTTACTATTACGATTCATGCGACTACGAATTCTCAGAGCACGTCGTTCCAACCGCTCTTCTTGACTATTTATAGGTTCAAGAGCAAGTGTTTGCTCTACGCCTGCTGAGATAGCAAGCAGTAGTGCGACTGCAATAAGTGAGAGACGTGCGATATCGGCACTATACTCCGATTGGTCAGAACACGCATTCTTTTGTAGGATTGCCTTGATGATTGATCGTATTCGTCACTGGAGATTGCCTGCTGCATGCGCAATGCTGTTTCTGTATATTTGTGCATTCAAAGTGGGAAACACCGATTTTTGGTGGCATATAAAGGCGGGACAACTACTGCGGGAGTCAGGATGGATAACTCTGGATCCGTTTTCCTATGTGCGCGCCGATCAAGTATACCTCGCAACACACGAATGGTTGGCGCAAGTACTACTGTCACTCTTTTATGATGTTGGAGGATGGGCAGGCGTCACAGTGCTTCGCATTGTACTTATTGCAGTAGCATTTGGTATTTCTTTGCAGATACATCGCAAGAATCTGTGGATAAATTCTCTTCTCGTTATTCTTGCTGTAGTCAATGCTCGACCTGCACTTACCGATAGGCCGCAACTGTTTACCTTCGCTATGTTCAGCCTCGTTCTATTTCTCTGTATTTCCTATCTGGAATTCGGCAAAATCTTACGAAGAAAAATACTACTGATACTTCCTGTACTCCTTATTGTTTGGAGCAATCTCCATGGAGCAGCATCTCTTATTGGCATCGCGCTTTTTGGAGCTTTGTACGTGCAGGAACTACTCTCAGATCGATCTCAGCTCAAATCACTCAGCCTATGCCTTATTGCCCTATTCATTACTCCTCTGATAGCACCTGGTGGAATTTCAAATGTCACATATCTCTTCGATCTTCTTACAGAGAAGTCCGCAGGGTTCATCACAGAGTGGCAACCGGGGCCGTGGGGGTGGTATCTCAAGCACATGGGAATCTTTTGGGTTACAGCATTCGTATCACTTTGGAGCGGAAGGCGTAATGTCTTGTTTTCTGTGCTAACACTACTCGGTATTGGCTATCTCTCCCGCACTGCTCAGAGACATGAGATCCTTTTCATCATCACGGGTCTTACACTTACCATCTATCAACTGCGTTATAGTGCACAGTGGAATGCGTTTCTCGAATATCTCCAAACAAAACGCGCACTCTTTCCTATAGTCTCGATTGTTGCCATCTTCTGTATCGGGTTCTATACACATGTTCGTGCGTACGACATCAATCGCAACGATAATCTGTATGGCTTCGGAGTCTTTGAACCCCTGCGAGGTGCTTCGGAATATATACACAGCGAACATCTTTCTGGGAATATGTTTAACAACTACAACGCCGGAGGAGAACTGTTGTTTCGAGATCACAGCGTCTTTCTTGATGGGCGTAACCTCGACTACGGATACGACTATATGCTTCGTGCGATCAATGCGGGAGTCGACCCAGATACCTGGAATGGATTAGAGAAAGAATACAACTTCACACACGCGGTGATCTATTACAATCTACAGGCACAGATGGATCCACTTCCGTATACGGACCTTCTTGATGCAGACCCTCAGTGGAAGCTTGTCTACTTAGATGATTGGGCGGCGGTCTACAGAAAAATATCCGAAGGAAGAGCAATAAGCACAGTTACTCCAAAGAGTTTGGAAAACCAAGACATTCCACCGGAAATGCATCAGCAGTATTTCCAGAAGATGCAATCGGAGCTAAACGATATGATTCGCGTACGACCGGATGCAGTGAAGGCCAGAATATATCTCGCAAAACTCTACACAGCTATACAGGCCTACAGCGAAGCGGAAGTTCTGTTAAACGATGCACTCTCCGTGCAGCCGAATAACTTTAAGATCTACCTAGGTCTTATGAAGCTTCGGATGGAGCAGGGGAGATGGGACGATGCATTAGTGTATGTCAAAAAGGCAAAACGCAAAGCTGGGTTCTCTGGGCTGTCTATTAATGAGGATGTCATTAATCAGATACGTTCTAGGGCAAAATCGGATATATAAATAAAACCGCCTAGGGACGAACCCTTGGACGATTTTATTTATAGCCAACGGATAAATTAAGTAAACCTAATCAACCGATGACAGGACTAAGTATAGCAAATTTTACAACTTTCTTCAACAGCTAATATAGTACAATATCTAGATTAGCCCTTTAATAAGCCAAAAAGATTGAATACAAAATTTATTCAATAAACTCTATATATTCATCAATAAATAGGTGCATATTGTCCTTCTTGTTACTTTTCATCTGAAAAGTGGCAAAGAGAATGCTACTTCTCCAAAGCAAGCAGCGCAGCACCTCTGGTGGCCGCATCATCCAATGTCGCAATCGAAAGCTCTGGTAGGGGGATATCTGGCAGAGACCACTTTTGCATCTCTTTTTGAATCTCACCTAAATGTGGTTTGAGCGCTTTGCCTGCACTTCCCCCAAAAATGATCAACGAAGGATCCAGCAATGAGTTGAGGCTCACACACATCCACGCAACTTCACGGAATACTTCCGGTCGCATAAACGCGCAAACTTCTCCCTCCATGTACTCCTCCGGTTGACTTGCTTCTTCACAACGTTTGCCGAATGCAGTTCCCGAGAGAAACTGTTCGACGTCTCCGCGCTTATCATCCGTTTCAAACGGAGGTTGACCAGGTTGCAAAAGCATATGACCGATCTCTGATGCAAAACCATGTGCACCACGGAAGAGTTTTCCATCCACGACCACGCCTCCACCCACACCTGTTCCCATTGCAATTCCAACAACAACACCTTTGGTTCCATATTTTGAGTGCAACCCTTCTGCGAGAACAAAAGCATTGGCATCATTATCGACTGTCACTGGTAGTCCAATGTTTGCAGTGAGCTTTGTTTTGAGTAGCGCTTCGTTGGATCCCGGAATATTGGGCATAGTCACCACGATTCCTTCAGGCTGACGCACGAGGCCCGGGACACCGATACCAATCGCAATAGTGTCATCCGTACGTATTCTCCCTATTGCTTCAACGAGATCTGCGTAGACATGTGACCACTCTTTTGTAGAGTGCGTATCTATCTTCGAGCGCTCTTGGAGTTCTAGTGTAGATACATCGTATCGTGCGAGGTCGATTTTTGTCCCCCCCATATCTACGCCGATGACGGATTGTTTTGTAGTCATTATGCATTGAGTTGCTCTTCTTTTTCGGCGAATTGAATGACGGTTTCCACGTACGTTGCATGACTCCAGGTGAGAGGCCCCACAGAGACAGGTTCACCGGTTATCGGATGCATCTGCTCTGCCAAAATGCCCGATGTTGAGGCATGATCAGCTGTCCATTCCAGAATAGAACGGGCCTCAGAGAGATCATCTTTCGTCTTTGCTATAGCAATGAGCCACTGTGCATACCAGAGTGTAGTAATAAACCATGGGTTTCCGGGTATCTCTTTTGTCGGGCTCACCTTGGAGTGATAATAATCATTGGTATAACGAGCCCATCCACCGATATCAGTTTGCACTGTCAGCATATCCCGCAATTGTTCCATAGTAGAAACGACACGTGGGTCACTGGGGTCGAGTACACCAAGTTTCCAGATAGCAGCTATGCTCGCATCCGGTGTGAGGTCACGCTCGGTCGTTTGACCGTTCTCCCGTTTAATCATCTTGACGAATCTTCCTGCCTCTTGATCGAAGAGATGAAAGAGGAAGGACTGTTTCATGGTGTCTGCTGCACTGTGATATTGCTCTGAGTGATTATGATGCCCCAGCATGTGTGCTATTTGTGCAGAGGCTTGCAGCCCTGCAATGACACTGGCTGTTGTATAGGTAAATATACCTTGGTGCTCTTCCCATGGGTCATAGCTCGGTAGAGGTAGCCCGCTTTCAGGTTCCACAAACTCCATCAAGAATATTGTAGCCTTCTTCACGAATGTCTCGAACATCGTCTGCAAGAATTCAAAGTCCTGAACTTTTTGGAAATGCTTCCAAATGGCATAGATAACAAGTGCAGTCTCGTCTTCCTGGATAGGAAGCTGTGCTTTTCCATCACGGAACCACGGATGCCATGTCGACCCCACGCTTCCATCGGGATTGTATTTGTGGAGCATGTACCCATCATCTGTTTGATGCTTGCAACAGAATTCATAGAAACGGCGGGTGACTTCCAGATATCCTGCTTTATCAAGAGCCAAGGAAACAAATGCACCATCTCGTGGCCATACATAGGTGTATGTGTCGCGGTTGAATTCCATAATATCTGCATCTGCTGCTGCTATTAAGCCTCCGCCATTATCAGCGTGCAGCCGAATAAGCAGTAGGCTTCGTTTATAGAGATCTATAAGGCGCGGTGATAGAGATCCAAACTTCTGACGATCTTTATTTACCCAGCTCTTCCAGTAGTTATGACAGTTGCGCTGCATGCGATCTTGCCCTTCTGTGAGGACAAACTGCTGTAATTCAACAACTTCCTGTATGTTTTTTCCAAGACACATCCACATTGTCACCTCAGTATTCACTTCAGGTTTTACGTAGCAGTGAATACCGATTGTGGAATCCACTGATCCTTGATCCACTGTCGTATTACTCAAATTTCCATCCTCTGCATCTTTCCATGTCCCTTCTTTTCCTTGATATTCGGCTTTTCCAATACTGTAACTGGTAATTCCGCATGCCTTTATCTTTTCTTTACTATGCAGAATCGACTGATACGCATCCACGTCGCGATCGGTAATACATTCAACGGGATCTGTAGTATTTCCACCGATGAGGAAGTATCTGCTTTGGCGATAGTGAATTACAGAATTGGTGTAAGGCTCGTAGAATGCGGTATCTTTTTGTTTATCACCGTAAATATGTAAATCATGATTGAAGAACACGCGTACCTGCTTTTCGTTGCCATCAATACTGGTCACAAGGAAGTTTCGTACAAGAATATTGTGTACGGGGTGTACGTAGTCGTTAGCGATAATTTCTATACCCAGTTCCTCGTTCCTTAGCAACGAGTGACCGACGAGCGTTTCGGGTTTGTAGTTTGGAGTGATGTTCCAGCTGGGATCCGAAAACCATCGTATGCCAATGCCTTCCACCCATACACCGGTCTTATGAACATCACCATATGCAGTATGATCTTCCATTCCTACGTGCGGGTAGTAGAGATCTCGCATTTGGAGATCATTATCGAATGTCGCAAGCATGGAGCCGTTACCAAAGATGAGAGATCGTGGCATTACGCAGAGAGTCGGGAACGTAAATCAGCAAGCGCATGACTGTAACGTCGGTACGCTTCGTAGGGGGATTCGTAGGGGCTAAAGTATTTGTGCACATCACCATCACTCCAGTATTTCGTACACATGTAGTAGAAGTGATCTGAAGTCAGTAGCCTTCGCCACGCTTCAATCAGTTGAACGTTACCAGTCATCTTTACCTGATCTTCCAGTGCGTAGATCGATTGGAGTGCGGCATCCTGAATATGATTACCGGTCCATGCAGAGAGATCGCGTTCCATATCTGCCCAGGAGATAGTGTCGTGTACGTCATATTCGTGGGCGTGATCTTTGTTCCAATCCGCAATAACCTGTGAAGGGGTAACTGCTTTTATGCCTCTATCTTGCCAAATAGCAGGAAGTGATCGGAGGAAATCGAAGATACCGGTGTCTTCCCATTGATGCTCTCCAAACGTTTCGTAATCCATAAAGAGATTAACACTCTGTCCACCACTACTCATGAGCCAGTCGGTAAACATGTTGGCATCAAGAGGGTATCCCACCCAAGATTTATCAGAAAATCGGAAGGCCACATCGTCACTCAGTTTATAGTTCTTGAGAAGCACTGCTATATCGCGTGCCCTTTTTGGCAGAGGACGATTTTCACGGACAATTTTTTCTCTGTGTGCCGGAAGACGAAATGTCGGTGGCCGAAAAGGATCATTGGGGTTTCTTCCTTGTAGATTCGCATCTGTGCCCTCTGCAATAATTCCATTGAAGCCCATAAGGCGGGCGATCTGTGCTATTTTGTTGTTGTAAATCAGCTCGGTATTGCGGAATACCTTCGGTGTTATTCCAAACAATTCTTCGATAGTACGCACATGCTTTGTTACTTGCTCACAGTATTCTTCCAGCGATACGACACTCGCGAGTGAGTGGTAGTACGTCTCTGCAAGAAACTCTACTTTTCCGGTCGCTGCAAGGCGTTGAAACGATTCCAAAACGTCTTGCCCGTACTCTTTACATTGATCGAGAAATACACCGGAGAGACTATAGCTGATATGAAAGTCCGGGTGTTGCTCTAGCATTTCTAGCATCAGTGCGTTCGCAGGCAGATAGCATTTCTCTGCTACCTTACGAAAAATCTGATGGTTCTTGCTCTCATCAAAGTAGTCCACGTCACCGTGTCCGACCTCCGTGATGCGTAGGTCGCGCAGCCGGTAGGGCTGATGCACTTGGAAATAGAAACAGATTCGAGGGTTCATGATTAACAGTGAATGAGGTCTGTATAGACTGATTGAACGTGTGACGCCTGGCGTTGCCAGGTGAGTTTATTGAGTATGCGCGGTGCGTACGATCGTAGCTGATGTGCGAGTGGCTCTTCTCTGAGTATAGTCAGTACACAGTCGGCCATTTTTGCCGTATCCCAAAAATCAACTTGGAAACAATCATCAACGACTTCTGCAGCGCCTGATTGGCGTGAGAGAATTACCGGAGTTCCATGAGATATTGCTTCGAGAGCTACGAGACCGAATGGTTCTGAAATAGAAGGCATTACAAAGCAGTCTGCTTGTGTATACAGTTGCTTTGCCTCCATAGATCCCACCTTGCCGGCAAAGATTACAGAGTCCTGCAAACCAAACTTACAGCTTAAGTCTACGAGTTCTTCAAACATGTGCCCGTCTCCGGCCATCACAAAGTTTACTTCTGGTTTTGTCTGATGCACGATGGAAGCCATCTCCAAAAATTGCACGGCTCCTTTTTGTGTGACAAGTCTTCCAAGAAAGAGGACGAGTGGGTGCTGCTTCTTTTGTGTTCGCTTAAATTCCAAAAGCTCATGCGATGGTGGCATATCCGCAGAGCCATTGTGGACGACTGATATTTTCTCCAGTGCAATACCGTAGTGTTCTACTAGGACATTTTTTGTGTAATTACTGACGGCGATAATTCTATCCGCTGCTTCAAAGCCCATGCGTTCTTTCTGGTAGATATACTCATTGGGAGCGTTGTTTGTGCGGTCGAGCTCTGTCGCATGAATGTGGGCAACCATAGGCACATTGTGATGTTCAGCAGATCTCCTTCCTGCCTCATACGTCATCCAGTCATGGCAGTGGACAACGTCTGGATTCAGATCCTCTGTCATCTTTACACTCATCTCTGTGTAGTTGGAAATCGCTTCACCCAAATCGTTCCCGTAGACATCCTTCTTATTTTTGGGAACCTTGCGGATGTTTGCTTCAAAAGATTCAAACGTGTTGTACGGTTGCAGCATGCTGCAGACCCTCAGCTTCTGTATAAACTCATCAGTAGGAAACCGCACTTCCGCATCGTCGGTTTCTGATTCATGAGGAAGGATCAGTGTCACCTTTACACCGTTTCCGAGTAGTCCTCGCACAAGACCCTGACATGCAACACCCAATCCTCCAAGATGAAGTGGGGGATACTCCCAGCCGAACATGAGGCTGTGCATTGACATATATATTGGTTTTTTACAGTGAATCCCATGCAAAGGGATCAGATAAGTATAGCGGAACAACACATCTCCAGATAGATGCGCATATGTAAAACTGTGGTCTCGTTTACATTCTATTTTTGCCTCAGCAGAGATTTCCGCTATTCAAGGACAATGACAGCATTCATGCCTCCGTGGTCATTTGGACAATACTTCTCTGCATTTTTATCACTCTCCCATATTTCTCCATTTATGACAAATTGATACTCGTGTCGTCCGATTGGAAGTGAAGTCTTTTTGGTCCAGTTTCCGTCCTTCTTTTGCTTCATTGGGTGCTTGTCGATCTGCCACCCATTAAAAGAACCGGCTACAGAAACTGAAGTAGCCTCTGGTGCGAACAAAGAGAAGGTGACAGACTTCTTTCCAGACATCTCTTTAAGTAAAAAGGATCAGATCATTCCGAGCAATGCACACGGGGGCTATACGGTGATATAGATCACTACCTGAATCCTTATTTCACAATCACCTTTCCAACCATCCATGGATGAGGAATGCAGTAATAATCAAATTCTCCTGGCTTCGTAAATGTATAACTCCACTTCTTGCCCTTACGCATATTCCCCGAGTTAAAGAGGCGATTTCGTGCGGTAACAGTATGTACAGATCGATCTTTATTGATCCATGTCACGGTAGTTCCCGCAGGGATGGTAAGAACATTCGGACTGTAGTCATTTGTTGGGTCATTATCTTTCAACATAGACCCTTTCATAATCTCTACAATCACTTCATTCTCAGCAGCTTCTAGAGGCTCCTCTTCTTCGGGTTCTTCTTCTACTTCTGGTTCGTGTTCTGACTCTTCACCATCATGCGTATGGCCATCTACCCATTCTTCCGTCGCAAATGATTCATATATCTCCAGATTATCTAGGCCTTCTGCAATGATTGTTCCAATAGCACCTTTGTGAATAGCACGCGCAATAGCATGGTCTACCAAAATGTAGGTTCCGGGTACATCAATAAGGAAGTCAACGATTGCTGCCCCTCCTGCCGGGATCAGTGTTGATTGAATACCTTTACCTGGTGGAGAGTACAAGTCTGCCTCTCGATAGACACGATCAAAGATCTCTCCGATAACATGGAACGAAGAAATGAGCTGAGGACCTGCATTCAAGACATAAAGTCTCACGGTATCACCGACATTCACGTATGGAGAGTTTTCTCCCGTAAGAGAACCTACTGCACCATTGAATACAACATGAGAAGGATTCTCCGCATCGAGAGCGTCGAGATCTAGTTCTGCCAAACCTTCCTGCGTTCCATCGGTATAAAACTCAGACTGTACAACTATAAACTCCTGATCAACTTCTGGAAGAGTATTAATAGGATCCACAATCACGCCACCATACATTCCGTTTGCAATATGTGTTGGAATATCGGGTGTTGCACAATGATACATAAAGAACCCTGGGTGAGTAGCACGTAAATGTACAACGGCTGTATCTCCTGGTGCGACATTGAGAGCCTTTGCTCCACCACCTGGGCCTGTCGAGAAATGGAAATCGATATTATGTGGATGTTCGGATTCGATATTATTCGTGAGACGCAGTTCCACCAGATCTCCTTGTCGAACGCGAAGAGTTGGGCCGGGAGAAGTTCCTTCAAATCCCCAGAACTCATATTGCAATCCCAATTCAGCATCTAAATCACCAATCATTTCCGTTGCCTCCCACTCAACCACTACTTTTCGCTGGTCGGTTCGACTAATTGGCAATGGAGCTGCAGGTGTATGCGTCCAATGAATTCCTTCTACTGCATTAATAGTTTCTAGTTGTGCTTTTGGCGTGAGCTTTAGCTCCGTATCTTCAGATTCTAAGAAGCGTGGGATGAATGCAACAATCAACGAAAGACCCGCTAGTGCTACAGCAAGAATGCTTAAACGGGATGTATGTGCGCTCGGTGCTTGAGAAGAAGGGGAATCCACTGATGCAGATTGTACGCTGTCGTTCTTTCTGAAGAGTAATGCAGTGGTGCTGAGTAGTATAATGCAGAGGAATGCAGTGAGCGCGAGCATAGGGATAGTGATGTATCCGTATTCGAAGATGTACGTTGCTCGGCAAGAGATCCCCGAAAGATCACAAGGCTCTGCGGAGTCATGACCAATAGGATCTAGCATCGAAAGAATCTGTTCTCCGTAGTGATATGTAGAAATACAGATACCAATGATCGACAAAATAAGAACGTACGGCAGTATCTTCCACTCCTTCTTCCACAGTGCATACGTAAGTAGCAGTAGCTGTGGATACATAAAAATACGCTGGAACCAACATAACTTGCACGGTGCCCAGAGTGCTATCTCAGAAAAGAACAAACTCCCTCCAGTTGCTGCAAGGGCAACGAGGAACATCAGAAGCAAGCTTCGATCAGAAAGCCATGTAAGAGGAGTTTGAAATCTCTTTCTGCAAAGCAGCAGCACGATAACGACTATCGAAAGAATCTGGCAAGCAATGGCCAGTGTTGCGTACGTTGTGACAAGAGGGAAGGTAAGCCCTTGTAGAAAAAACTCCATGCGCATAGATTAGCATAAAGAAGAAAGACTTCTCTATGTCATTTTTGGTGGCCAGCAATTATTGAAATACTGTTCTTATTGCAGAAAAACAATTTCTATGATATAATATTTATATGTCAAATTCAGAAAGTCAACGTAATCGTTCGTTTCTCGGTGTGTCGGGAGTTACCCCTTTTGGGTATCCCTCTTTTTTAGATAAAGAAGATTCCAAAAATGATCTTCAGCAGATAGTTAACTTTTCTCAACTTGGAGTGAATGCAATTCTTCGAGAAAGAAGTGGTGGAGACTCAAATGGTATGTCACATTTTTTAAGAGATGCAGGTAGCACTTTGCAAAAACTTAGAACGAAATTTCCAAAGGAGGGTGGAGCTTTGGAAGATCTCATCTTGGATTTAATAAAAACATTAGTGAAAGACTTTAACACTGATAACTCCACAGCATTTGATGTAGATCTTTTAGCGCAGGAGCTTGCTAATGTAATTGCGGCTGGAGCGTTCTGGTATGATGACAAAGAAGAGTCTGCTCAAGATGTGCACAGAATTATCGGGCAGCACAGGAATGATTTACCAGATTATTTACTGTAGTTTTTTGGTATTGGATTACTTAGAGTGGAAGGATAAGTTCGAACCTGTTATTCCAGTGGTTTCTACTTTGCCTTAACTAAGCCATAATTTAGCTGGTGCGCTCGAATAAGCGAAGTTAGAACTTTTGGGCTTTATGCCTAGGAGTTTGTGTCTACAACAGTGTGCCCCGCATCCTGTAGTACCTTAAGTGCTTTATCAAGTGTGGATTGCTGCACAAGCACATAGTCAGTATTAAATGTGGATATGGCGAAGATGCTGATATTTGCATCTGCAAGTGGGTTGGCGATTGAGGAAAGAATACCTGTTAAAGCAAAATCCAGTTTCCCCTGTACTTTCAATGCACGTCAGTTTTCTTCTTTCTCTATATTGTCTGGCATCGCATCTTGATCGCACACAATAGAAAGCTCCTCTGACGTTTGTGTTAATGATACGAAGCCAGTATTAGGCAGCCAGTCTGGAGCATCAGCGTTTGGGGGAAGCTTGCATACAGCAAGCGTTTCGCGCATCAGTTCGAGGGTTACAGGATTCATGCACCTATCTTACACAATATTTTTCTAGCACCTCACAGAACTCAAGAATGTCCGGATGCATTGGTGGCATCAAAGTAAGCGAATGGAGTCGCTGCCTTGCCTGTTGTGCTACGAGCTCAATATGTTCTCTGGGTTTGCCTTCCTGCTCCATCTGCTTTATTTGAGCCACTACTTTCAGTGCTTCTTCTATCAAATCACTCATAATATTATTTATAGTATACAAGTCTAATTATGTCAATATCTGGTGCGCTCGAATAAGCGAAGTTAGAACTTTTGGGCTTTATGCCTAGGAGTTTGTGTCCACAACTATACATCTTTTAGTTGCTGCTTTGTATAACGCACTAATTTAGACCAATATTTGAATTTTGTATCGGGTTTGCTTGGATATGATGCATTTTTAAGTAACTTCGCCATTGTTCTGTTTTTGAGGTGGGGGAGGTTATCATCCCACGATTTATATGAAGGTAATGCCTGCCCCTCTAGCCTGTGTGCTAATTCAAAACAGGTAAACAGCTTGTGGTTCATCCGCAAACTCGTAGCAACATGTTGATTGCGCTCTTGTAGCCGTATTTCCTGTTCGGGACTTCTGCCAAGAAAGAACAGTAATCCACTACGTTCTTCTTTGCTCAAAGGTGGCACTTTTAATTTCAGGGTCTTTTGTGCTGATTTGATTATCTACTCCGCAACCGTTTTGTCTCCTGATACAAACTTGCAGCCAGCAAGCACACCGCTGATAAACCGATTCACACTCTTTGCCTCTTCTTTAAGTGCAGTATTGGCAGCTTTCTTTGAAATTGAAAACCATTCAACAGGAATGTCCTCAATGGTTTTTCTTTCCTCAATTGGTGAATCTCCAGTTTTTGTAACAAGTATGAAATCAATGTCAGAGCCTTTTGTCAGCTCATTACGAGCAAAAGAGCCACCAATGAGAATGCTGACAACATCCTTTTTCTTTTCTAGTCTTTTAACCTCTTTTTCTACAAGGGTTGCATACTTCTCTTGCTCCTTTTTTGTGAGTGGCAGCTTTTTAATACTCATACATACCAACTATACCGTAGTTGGCACACTTTTTACGAGGTACACATGTCTGTACCAACCAGTAATGCTGCTGATAAGGAATATTGCATTTGAGACTATTGCAACAATAGAGCCGATTAACACACCGTATACCAGCCAGCCAAATGCACCAATAATAATCGCAACTCTCATCCAGTGGTCAGATTTTAGGAAGCTAGAGATAATGATGAATGTTGCAGCAAGATACGATGTACCAGAAAGCAGGTATCCCTCAAAAACGTAATAGGCAGCAACTGTGTTAATAATAAGAAAGAAGGTTAACCACAGCTTGTTCGTTGAAAATATAGAGACTCCAAACCGTACAGCACCGATGATTGCCAGCACCATTCCTGTCACTGCACCAAGTAGGAAAAAGTGAACCGCGTTGAGTGAGTTTCCTAGAATAATGTACACAAGAAGAGGTGTGCGTTTCTTGCATTGCTGACTCCATGTAAATGCAGCCATAGCAAGAAAGGCAAATACTTGAGCAGCTATATATGTAGGAGATGTGAAGTCCACGTCGAAACCATAGCAGACTTTTCATGAAAAAGTTCTACCCTGTTATTCCAGTGGTTTCTACTTTGGCTTAGTAAAGCCATGAATTAGCTGGTGGAGAGGGGTTTTCAGGTTACTATTTTTTGAGATGGTTATCGTAGTTTCTTGTACACATCTTTTCTGTCTCCTATAGCAACAACTGAGACCGTTATTGTTTTCTTGCTAATAGAATAAATAATTCTAAAGGGTACAACTCGAACAGACCACAGCCCTTTTAGTGGACCTTGTAATTTCTTTCCTACATAAGGATCATTTTCAAGTCCTTCCAATGCAGAAATGACTCTTTGCTGATTTTTCTTACCAAGATTCATTAGTGATTTCTCAGCTCCTTTAGACAGTTCAATCGAATACATAGCTACATCTTAAGCTTCTTTTTAATGGTAGCCAAACTTGTCTTTTTACCTGAGCTGATTTCTTTAAGACCATTTTGAATCTGATCAACCAATGAAGGGTTTGATAGTATTTCCATTGTTTCTATCCAACCTTCAAATTCATCATAGGACATGAGAACCACATCCGGTAAATCTCTATGAGTAATAGAAATAACTGAACCAGGCTTACCTGCTTGCTCAATTAAATCAAATAACTGACTTCGTGCATTGGTCGCAGATACTTGTTTCATACATGTACATTATAACGTACATGTCTATCGATAGCAACAGTAAAATAAATAACTTCTATCCTGTTCTTCCAGTGGTTTCTGTTTTGGCTTACTAAACTATGAATTTAATTATCCGTTGGGCTCTTCGACTCCGCTGCTACGCAGCTCCGCTCAGAGTCATTCGTATCAGCGAAGAGGTGGCCGGAGCCCCGAAGGGGCGACGACCATGAGCGAAGCGCCGGAGGCGCTGAGTCGAATGGTGCGCTCGATTGGATGAAGTTAGAACTTTTGGGCTTTCTGATTTATCATTGTCACATGCAGGTTGCAGTTAGAGAATATAATGATAATGACCAAGAGGCTTTCATTGAATGCATTGCACAATTGCAAGATCATGATGGGCTTTTAGATCCTCTGCAGCGAGCACGAACAGGAAAAGATTTTAATGCGGAGGCATATGTAAGGCATTGCATAGAACAACACAGAAAAAAGAAAGAAATGATCTACATTGCAGAAGAATCAGGAGTTGTACTGGGTTGCATCACAGGCATCATCCATACAATCTCCGATGATCATCTAGAACGCTATCCATCCAAAGATGGAGTCATACAAGAAGTGTTCATTCACCCCGATTACAGGAAGCAAGGAGTAGGGGCAATGCTCATACAAAAGATGGAAGAATATTTTTGGTCTCAAGATTGCTCTACCGTGAAGCTAGACTGTTTCGCAAAAAATCAAAAGGCACACGCATTTTACAAAAAGCTAGGGTACGAAGACAGGCGTATTATTATGCTGAAAAGCAGAGGGAATACATGCTAGAATACATGTCCTCTTTGCGGCCCTTGTTTTGTCACTGTTAGCACTTCAGGCCCATTTGTTGTCATGAGGATTGTATGTTCAAATTGTGCAGATAATCCTCCATCTTTAGTGCGTACAGTCCATCCATCATTTTTATCAAATATAACATCTGGTGACCCGGTATTGATCATTGGCTCAATTGTAAAGCATGTACCTGGTGATATATGTGCCTTTTCTGATTGAGGAGTGACATAGTGTGTGACAGTTGGTTCTTGATGAAAATTTTTTCCTAGTCCATGACCTGTTAGTTCTCGAACAATAGAGAAGTTATACTGAGATGCTTCGCATTCAATTGCTTTCCCGATTGTTGCAATAGGGCAATTTGGTTCCAGCGCATCAATTGCGCTCCACAAACTATCCAATGCACATTGTGCAACGTCTCTCGCTTTATTGGACACCTGCCCAATGAGGAAGGTTTCCGATTGGTCCCCATGCCAGCCATCGACGATACTTGTAATATCAATGTTTACAATATCCCCATCCTGTAGAACATAATCGTTTGGTATGCCATGACAAACAACATCATTCACGCTTATGCAACAGCTTTTTGGAAAGCCCCCATAATGCAAAGGTGCTGGTATGTGGCCATGATCGCGAGTGTACGTATCTACTAGAGTATTGATATACTCAGTCGTCACTCCAGGTTTTACATATTCTCGAATGTAGTCCATCAATTGAGCATTAAATACTCCAGCTTTTCGCATCGCATTTTGCTCTATGTCATTCATGAATACATGATAACAAATACAAAAAGTTCTAACCTGTAATTCCAGCCGTGCCAAGCAGTTACTTGTATACTGCTGTGGATGTTAGAACTTTGGGGCTTTCTGCCTAGGCATTCGACGAGCTCATGCTAAAGAGTTTGTGTCCGTACCCCCCACAGATGATTTATTGCGTATTTTATGGTAAAATACGTAGATGAATAAAGGTAACACCTATCGAGGGAACATTGCGAAATTGAATCTGGCAATGCTCACCAATGATGCTAATTTTGGATTGGGTGTGTATGTGATTTATTTAGTGCAATTAGGGTTAAGCCTTGCACAAGTTTCAATGATTGTTTCTGCGTGGCTAATTTTTTCATCCATTGGTCAGATCCCATCAGGAATCTTTGCAGATCGTTTTGGATACAGAACGGCACTCCTTTCAGGTAGTATCATCTTTACTATTGGAACATTGCTCTTTGCTACAAGTAGTGATTTTGTATTGCTCTGTTTAGGCTACTCCCTAACTGGATTTGGCTCCTCTATGAAACAAGGTGCTGATTACGCTCTTTTGTATGAACAACTGAAAGCAGAAGGTAAGGAGAAAGAATACAAACGCATTGCGGGGAAATTGGATTTCTTCTCGATCGTCTTTTCGGCCGCTGCTGCAGTAGTTGGAGGCTTGATCTTCACCATCAATATTCGATTTCCATTCTATGCAGAAGCACTCATTGCTGGAGCAGGAATACTTTCTTGTCATCTTCTCAAAGAACCTCCTCGCAGACTCAAAAAGACTTCATTTATGAAACAAATTAACAATAGTTTCTCAGCAGCATTCCAAACCCCACGATTTTCAAAGATATTCCTCTTTTCTGCATTGATAGGAAGCATTTCCATGATGACATTCCAATTCATACAGCCTCTCTATGCATCTATCGGTATCCCAGAAAGCTTGTTTGGAATCATTGCTGCGTGTCTGTTTGTGTTCAAAGCAGGTGGTTCGTGGTTAGCAGATAAGCTCGGGAAGATATTCTCCGTTGATAAGTACCTTGTTCTCCATGCATCTGTCTTTGGATTGTTCCTTGTCTTACTACAACGCATGAGTAGTGTTCTCTATATTCTACCGGTACTCGCAGTGTTTTACTTTTTGCGCGGTTTGTATGCACCAACTATCAGTACCTATATCAACAACAAAATGTCGTCTGATAAACGGGCAACAATGCTGTCGATCAACCAGCAGCTTTTAACTGTGCTTGCGGCGACCTCTGTCGGAGGACTAGGACTTGTCGCTGAGCGTTACGGTCTTCAACAAGTCTTCTTTGTCATAAGTATCATGTCCCTTCTGTTCCTCATTTTGTATGTACTTACATTGAGGAAAGTAGAGATGGATTAGCAAAAAGTTCTACCCTGTTATTCCAGTGGTTTCTACTTTGGCTTAGTAAAGCCATGAATTAGCTGGTGCCCAGGAGAAGACTCGAACTTCCACAGGATTGCTCCTACACGCCCCTCAAGCGTGCGCGTCTACCAATTCCGCCACCTGGGCAGGTAACTTAAGCAAAAGTGTAGCAATCTCGCTGCTTCCGGCAAAGCAAATCAACCCTAATTTCTTGTACAGAGAGGCAAATAGAACGTATTATCGCCTGCCATGCAAAAGCCTAAGCCTCTACCAAAAAACGGCGCTGAGTTCGATACGCAGCATCTGCATACCTTCAAGCACTATGTTCCATGGTGGTTTCGCCAAACACAAACATCACAGGAGGAGTTTACGGTGACAGACTTCGTTGCTGATATTCGAGGAAGACTAGAGAGGTCAATTAAGCGTCAGAATAAAGAAATGGGAAGAATATTCAAAGATCGACGTATTTTTTCTCGTTCCTTTGCCTATAGCACAGCGCAGTATTCCGCTTCTTGGATAAAGCCCGGATGTGGAATGGGGGTCTATGAAGAGCGCATGTACAGTGCAGTAGATATGATGAGAAAGTCAAGGAGGTTTGCGATAACGCAGGGAGATCCTTTATATGGTGGAGATTATGGGACACTCAGTAGTGATCGTAACACTGGTCAGAGTCTGTATCTCAACGATCTTACAGTTCCCGAAAAAGAACTTGTAGCGTGGCTGCACGATACAGGCAACATGTCTGCAGTTCTTTCCGATCAAGAATTGAATAGATATACACAAGTTGATTCATCCCTACAGTGTATAAGTTATGCTGTCGATCTTCGCAAAAAGATATGGGAGATTATTGACTGCCAAGATAATAATGGGTTTGACCAACAGTGGAGAGGGGAGTGCGTAGATATGTGTATAGATCAATTACTGACAATGGCAGAAGATAGGCAACAATCTACTATTGACGATTTAGTTGGAGAACAGACATCGGGCAAAGTGCATTCTATGGGTGCACAGGAAGTTATTGATACGTATATTCGTCCAAATATGCATGAAAAAGAAAAGGCAGTTCAATCACTTTCGTTATTAGAGCAAATGTTTGCAGTTGCATCAGAGGAAAAGGATATTGATCGAATAATAATGCTCGTTGAAGTATGGAATGAAATTTTACGTACACATGATATTGCGTCAAATCAGAGACCAACAGGAGGGGTGGCAGGGCTTACGATTAAGTGTGCGGCAGAGAACATCCAGGGCATTAAAGAATGGCTAGGCCCAAAGCCGGAAAAACGTTCATCATAAGCCAAAATTGCCCAGAATTGCTCTTTTGCTATAATAAGCAGCATGGCAGACGCCAAATCCATCCTTATTATCGATGATGACGAAACACTCTGCACTGCACTTGAGGCAAAGTTCGGTAGCATGGGCTATACAGTTACCATCAGTAAAGATGGCGCTGATGGAATAGAGGCTTTGCAAAACACAAAATTTGATGTTGTCATTACAGATTTACATATGCCCAACATGAATGGATTTTCTGTACTGGAAAAAGTTCCGGATACACAGAATGCAGACGTGCCTGTGTACGTCATTACCAATCTTGGTAGTGGCCAGCACTGTGAAAAAGCAGTGAAACTTGGAGCTAAGAAATGTTTCGTAAAATCTCTCATATCACTCCGTGATGTTGTGGAGACTATTAACAAAGCAGTGTAAACGCGTTCTCATCTATAACTTCGACGCCGAGCGCTTTTGCCTTATCGTACTTACTCCCAGGGTCTTGCCCCGCAAGAACGTAATCGGTATTTTTACTAACAGAGGAGCTTACTTTCCCGCCACGATCTTTAATCATCTTCTTCGCATCTTCTCTGGCGAGAGTAGGCAGAGTTCCTGTAAGCACAAATGTTTTTCCGGTGAGCGTTTGCGGGGCATGGCTGCCTTCCGGTTGTACGGCTATCACTCCTGCGTTTTCAAATTTATGCAGGAGCGCTCTGTTATCTTCTTCGGTTATCCAATCGACAAGTGACTTGGCAACAACTTCACCAACGCCATCAATTGCAGATAGCTCTTGCGCAGTAACACTCTGTAATGTTTTTGCAATATCAGCCATGCTGATTCCGTGGATCTTTATGTTCTTTTTTGTATCACCGAACATTGTTAATTGATTCTGTAGAGACGCGCCATGGCGCGTCTCTACGGATGACGTTGGCCACTGTATTCTCGTCGAGAGAATCTCCGCAGTCTCTCGTCCAATATGACGAATGCCTAGCGCAAACAAGAACCGATCCAATGCAACGTGCTTCGCCCCTTCTATTGCACTGAGGACATTCTCGGTTTTCTTCTCTTTAAAGAGCGGGAGGTTAATTAAGACGTCGTAGGTTAGATAAAAAATATCAGCAGGGTCGGATACCAGCCCTTGTAATAGCAATTCATCGATCGTTTCTTTTCCAAATCCTTCTATATTAAAGGCATAACGCGACACCAAATGCTCAATCTTCTCTTGGCGCACAGCGCCGCAGTTATCATTTGAACAGCGATGTACAGCTTCTCCATCGGGACGTACAAGTTCCCCGTCACAACTTGGGCAGTGGAGAGGGAAGTGAAATGCACGTGAGTTCTTTGGACGGAGATTCGTCATTACTTCCACAACTTCCGGAATAATATCGCCGGCTTTTTGTACAACAACGGTATCGCCAATGCGAATATCCAGCCGCTCAATTTCATCTGCATTATGGAGTGTTGCTCTCGTTACCGTCGTCCCGGCAAGTTGCACCGGGCTCAGATGTGCTACTGGAGTAATAGCCCCAGTTCGGCCTACCTGTAGCTGAATGTCGAGTATCTGTGCGGTCTTCTGTTCCGCTGGGAATTTATACGCACGCGCCCAGCGCGGAGCCTTGGCAGTCGACCCTAGATCTCGCTGCATTTGCTTGTTGTTTACTTTGATCACCAGACCATCAATGTCATACGGAAGACTGTCGCGTTTCTTCTGAAAATCTGCATACATCTTCTCTACTTCTTTTAGGCTCTTGAGAAGTTTGAGTTCGGTGTTTATAGCAATACCCATTTCCTGAATAACATTCATCAATTCTTGTTGCGTCTTAATACCGAGTGCATCCGTTGTTTCTTTTCCAAGTTCATAACAGAAGATCGCCAGTTTTCTCCCGGCAGAAACTTTGGGATCAAGTTGTCGCAAACTTCCAGCTGCAGCGTTGCGTGGATTTGCGAACTTTTCGTCTTCAGGTAGGGCTTGGTTTAAATCATCAAGTGCTGCTTTTGGTAGATATACCTCCCCGGAAACTTCGATGTATTTGGGAGGATTCGGACGATCAATTTCAAACGAGAGTGGCACAGATTCAATCGTTTTCGTGGAGTGTGTTACGTCTTCACCCTCTACGCCGTTACCGCGTGTCACAGCTCGTAGCAGTGTGAAGTATCCGTCTTTCTGAAGCTCATAAATAAGTGTGACGTTCAGTCCATCAATTTTTAATTCTGTGAGAAATTCAAAAGGCACACTATCTTTTCCGAGTGCGCGTTCCATTTGATCTATCCAATCCACAAGTTCTTCATGTGAGAACGAATCACTCAGAGATTCTTTTGGTGTAAGGTGAGCAACTTTCGGCAGCCTGCCATCCAGTGGAGCACCCACGCGTTGGGTAGGGGAGTCTGCGGTAATAATATCTGGGAACTGCGTTTCTAGCTTGATGAGGTCTTGTTTTAAAGCATCACGGACGTCTTCTGATGCTTCTTCTTTATCCTCAATAAAATACGCTTTGTTGAGCCTCCAGATTTCATCTCGCAGTTTTTCGGCGCG
Organism: Candidatus Peribacter sp. UBA6535; assembly: GCA_002436205.1. GTDB lineage: Bacteria > Patescibacteriota > Gracilibacteria > Peribacterales > Peribacteraceae > UBA2170. The sequence continues at coordinate 16,834 of DJKT01000019.1, read as the reverse complement.
TTGCTGTGCATCAGAAATATCCATTGGTATTGATTATACCTATAGGTATACAATACAGATATGAATATCAAGCGAACTCTTCAGCACTTGGTTATAGTCATCTATATAGCCGCGACTGCCTCGGCGTTTAGCTATACACTTTTTCGGTACAAAGTACCCGGAGTACCGGATAAGTTGCGAAGATGGAGCTATGGAATGATGGCACCGTATCAGACCTACAGAACAAGCAATGAAATGTTAACTGCGCATGGATTACAGTCTGATGGTACCTGGGTGCCGATTAGCCTGGACGAATATCTTCCCTTCCTTCGTGGAGAGCGTGGTATGCGGTCGTACTTGCTGACATTCTGGGCGCAGGGAGAAGAGGTCTTAGAGCAAAAATATAAAGAGCTTGCACAAGTGACGAAGAGATTGGAGGGTGATCGCGGACGGGAGTGGGAGGATGTACGACTTACCTTAGAGAAGTGGCCTATGTCACCAGCAGGATATGAGTACCTAAGACACGATCCATTTATTTCTGTTACAAAACTTCATGACTAACTTCTGGGATCATTTTTGGCTGCGCGAGGTACCCCCTCATGCTTTGGCAATTGTACGAATCGCACTCGGACTCTATCTGCTTGTCTATGCAGGACTGTACATACCGAATCTTTCGGTACTGTTTTCCAGTGATGGATTCCTCTTACCGCTCTACCTCGATCGCTTTCCTGAATTCAGCCTGTTTCTTGCTCCACCATCACCTCTGGTCACACACATTATCTACGCAGTATTTTTGTTGTGTATAGCTGGAATTGCGCTTGGTGCATTTTTCCGTTTCTCTGTTTTTGGCACTATCGCTATTAGTCTGTATCTTTGGCAGTTGCAGCTGCATGGATTTGCAACATCGTACAATCGCATTCTCTTGCTGTGTTTACTGGTACTTCTCTTTAGTGGTGCACATCGCACACTCTCCTTTGATCAATGGAGGCGCAGTGGTTCGATATTTCACTGGGAGCCCATCAGCATTTTGCCGCAGCGACTTATTGCACTGCAGATCACTGCAACATTTATCGGTGTCGGATTGCAGAAGCTCTGGTTGCCACTTTGGACAAAGGGTGAGGTGCTTGCATATTCATTTATTAGCAGATGGACAACACCACTCTCGCGTTGGTATTCCAGACTACCGTTGACCATAGCATCCTATGACGTAGTGGTGATACTTGTAAAAATTCTCCAGCCAACTGCAGCAGTTGGTTTATGGATTCCGCGTGTTCGATTGCCATGTATTGCTCTGTGGACGATGTTTCTTCTTCTTGTTGCTACCATGCTTTCTATTTGGTGGTTCCTCTTTATTATTCCGGCATTCATACTGTTTTATGAACCCGAAACTGTGTTTTCATGGTGTAGAACCCGATATGGGGATCGCATACCGAAAAAACCAGTAAAACTAACAAAGTAAATGCAGAGTACATTTTTGCAATTTGACAGTTGCATTCTGCTGAAAATCAATCAATATTCCGGCCATGATGACACTTGTAGATATCAAAGAACAACTAGAACTTGTAGACCAGCAAATCATTAAATTGTTGGAGGAGAGAATGCATATCTGTGCAGGGCAGAATCTTGATGCTGACGAGGAGATCGAAATGCTCTCCCTTTGGCTGGAAGAAGCTGCGGAAAAAGGCCTCGATGATGCAAAAATGGAGAAGATCGCCAAATTCGTGATTGCGATGTGTCGCGGGACCTCTGAGTAGGAGAAAACGGCATTTTGAGGTATAATAGAGTGATGAGCTCTGTTGCAAACACCATATTTAATAAGGCTGCGAAAGCAGATGCTTCGGATGTACATATTGCAGTTGGGAGCCCGATTGTTTTTCGTGTGAACGGAGAATTGGAACATCAGGGCAAGCAAAAAAATACAGCTGCGAAAGTAGACTCGTTTATAAAGAGTGTTCTTGGAGCAGCTCAATACAAAAAGTTTAAAGAAGAAAAAGAACTTGATACCAGTTACAGCACATCAAGCGGAATCCGCCTGCGTATTAACTGTCACTACGAGCGCGGAAAGCCAGGGCTTGCTGCACGTATCATTCCTACAAAGATCCCAAAACTCGAAGACATTGGTATGGCAGACTTGGAATATCTTTGCGAAGAAACTGAAGGTTTGATCCTCTTCACCGGCCCAACAGGTGCTGGTAAATCCACATCGCTCGCTGCGATGATCCAACATATTGCGGCGCATAAAGGGGGACACATTGTTACAATGGAAGATCCAATCGAGTTTGTATTCCAAAGCGAGAAAGGGCTCGTTGTCAGCGTCAATTTGGTAGCGACTTCCACTCATTCCCAGAAGCACTCAAGCGTGTACTGCGCCAAGACCCAGACATTATTATGGTTGGAGAAATGCGCGACCTTGAGACTATTGCTGCAGCCCTAACATTGGCAGAAACAGGACACCTTGTATTTGCAACGCTGCACACGCCAAACGCTATTCAAACTATCGATCGTATTGTTGATGTTTTCCCGCCATATCAACAGCAGCAGATCCGCACACAGCTTTCCCTCTCTCTACGCGCCATCGTCGCTCAGAGACTCGTACCGTGCTCTCACGGAGGCCGTATCGCCCAGCGAGAAGTCCTTATCAACACCCCTGCAGTCGCAAACATCATTCGAGATAACAGAGCTCCAGAACTCACCTCTGTCCTCCAGACAGGCCGGGACACCGGAATGTGTACCTTTGGGAAGCATGCAAAAGAGCTCTATAAAGAGGGTCAAATAGACAAAGAGACGTATGATTGGGTGAAGGAGGGGTAGGGGGTTCCAAACTGGTTTGGAACTTCAAATTTGGCTTATATCAGCCGATTCTGTTAGGATATGGCTTAAATAAGCGGAAAGGGAATGTAAAGAAACTTTTACTACTCAAAAATTGCTCTACAATGCGTAATTATCATGGTTAATCTTCCTACCAGCATCGAAACCTACCTTCAGGAGGCAGGATTCTCGGCTACGGAGATGCTTCTCCTTAAAAGGCTTCTAGAAGGGGAAACCCTTACATTACGAGAGCTCGCTGCCAAGACAGGGAAGAGTACAGGGGTGCTGGACCAGGCAACCAAGAAGCTTATTGATAGGAAAATCGTCACCAAGGAGTCTATTAATGATACATCCAAGTATGCCATCTCATCATTGGAGACTATTCAAAAATGGATGGAGTCTGATATGAAACAGCGCCATGCAGTGCTCGATCGTAAAAAGCAGGATTTCGAAGCTTTCATTTCTACTGTGCAACATGAAACAGGCAGACCGGAGATGGAGTACTTTGAAGGATTAGCAGGCATACAACAGGCATTTACAAAGTTGCTTGAGAAGGATGAAAGGGAATGGCTCCATTTTATTCCCGCAACAATGAAAGAGGAGGATGATCCACTACTAGAGTTTCGAGTAGGTCTTTTTCGGGAGCGGAGAAAAAAGAAAACATTTATGCGTGTAATAAGTCCGGATATTCCACTTGGCCGCAGGTACCAAAGCAGAGATATTTTTGAGTACCGAGGTACACGATTGGTTCAGCCAGAAGATTTTCCTGTGTCATTCGAGCAATTTATAGTCGGAGATACAGTTGCATGTATAGATCTAGTAGAACAAAAGGCTAGCTTTATTCGATATCCAGATTTGGCAGATAGTCAGAGAAAGATCTTTGAGATGCTGTGGTGTAAGGCGGGGGAGGAATGCAGTGATGAGGAGTGTCAGTTGCAGTCAGAAGTTTCTGCACCCCAAACTCCAGGGATGGAGACGAAAGTGTTCTCTGGTGTGAGAGAGTTCTTTTTAAGTCGTAAGAGTATTGTGACATTGGCGTTGCTGGGAGTAGCTTCTGCACTAATGACTTGGGGGTTGTATGTGAATAATCAATCTCTGAATTTTCAGCGGATGCAAGATAAGGTAGTTGCAATAGCAAGAACAGCTGCTTTAGAGATAGATGTAGGTGATCTGAATCAATTAAAGAAGGAGAGTGACTATAAAAAACCTGAATGGAGAAAAGTTGTAGCTAAATTAAAAAATATCAAAGATATAAATAGTGATATTGTTTATGTATATATTTTTAGAAAAGTAGAAAATGATCCAATTCAAATGGAGTTTGTGGCTGATGCCTCATCTATGAATCCATATGCAAATTTTGATGAAGATCCTTCAAATGATGTCGATGCCAATGGTGATGGGATAGTAGATCCTGAAGGTGCTGATTATTTACAATGGCCTGGACAAGAGTACCCCGAACCTCCTGATGCAGCATACAAAAGTTTTGAAGGATTAAGTGCAAGTGATTTTTATGAAGATCAATGGGGCAAAGTGGTTTCAGGATATGCTCCAATTTTAAATGCTAAAGGTAATGTAGCAGCAGTATTAGCTGTCGATATAAAAGCTCTAAGATTAGATGAGCTTACCTCGCAAACGTTTATGCCGTTTTATATTTTCTTGGGATTGTTTATCTTGTTTACCTTGGTGCGTTTAGCTGCGTTTCATAGGTCGCTATGTAAGGAGATTTTACGGATTGCGAAAGAGAGGAATATTTTAGTAACGTGTGGGATCTGTGCAGCGGCAGCGGCAGTTATGACATTATTATTGTATAATAACTTTTCCTCTTTGAATACGCAGAGAGTGAGGGATCAGGTAAAGGCAATTGCAGCAACTGCAGCACAGGAATTTGATACAAAGGATTTAAATGCAATTCAGAACATAGAGGATATTAATAAGCCTGAGTGGGCAAAATTGGTAAATCAACTACTGAGTGTTCGTGAACGCAATCCAGATATTCGTTTTGTTTATATTTTGCGTCCTACAAAAGATCCGAAAATCTTTACATTTGTATCTGATGCAGATTCTATGGATCCGTATGCACAGATTGATTTAAATCAAGATGGTATTATTGATGAGGCGGATTCACTTAATCCACCTGGTGATCCCTATGATGTTTCGGAAATTCCAGGAGTCACACTTGGTATGAAAGGACCTTCAGTTGACGAGGAGCCTTTTACAGATCAGTGGGGAACCTTTATTTCAGGATTCGCACCCATTAAGGATGGTAAGGGGAATACGGTTGCCGTATTAGGGGTAGATAGAATTGCAGATGATGTCCAAGAGCTGACATTTAGAACATTCAAACCCATTCAGTATTTCCTTGGCATATTTCTCTTCCTTGTAGTATTTAGATTTGCCATATTCAATCAATCTCTTTCACAGTGGATTCTTGAGCTATCTTGGTTAAAAAGGATGTTCAAAATTCATCCTTAAAGAAAAGCGACTGTTACTCTCCTTTTCTTGACGGTTCCAATGCCCATTGAATATCTGCCTTGGTAGAAACGCGGTTATGAAAGATGACGGGGAACTGCTCAGCACAACCTCGCAAAACAGTAGCAGTACTGTACTCATTGGCACCGAAGTATTTTGCAGTGTAATCTGAAATCCATTTTGCATGAAACTGGCGGCAGCTAAATATGTCTATCATGCCACGTTGTAAATTCTCCAGAAAACATCCTTGCACAAGTGAGGTCTCTATTAACTGCGCAAACGATCGTCCTGTGGTTTCTGGAGTTCTATTGAAATCTCCAGTTATTGGTTCACCATAGGGTGCAGCACCAATGGCGACACATAATTCCGCAAAGTAATTTGCAATATGATTAGGATCATCGATTTTATCTTGGTCACAATTGAATAGATCTATATAGGTAAATTGACCCCAGGAACCATGTTTTTCGAATGCATTATTTATATCAACTGTACTCATTGAAGTTTTTATTGGTGGTCGAGGTCTTTCAACCTGAGTCCATTGAGTATCAGGCCTTGAGGTATCATATACATTGTTTACATCAGCAATTGCATCTGGCACGCCACGCATAATGGTAAGTGTTTGAGCAAATTCTGCTTTATAGAATTCTTTTACTAACTTTTCAATTTTACCAGGATCAAAATTACCCTCTTTGAGCACATCAATACATGCAAGACGAGAATGAGTTGGACAATGACCTTGAACAAGCCCCCTGTTTAACATTTGTGCAAATGAGGGCCCATGAATACGTGGATCTGGATCTGGACTACCACCAAAATTAGCAATAAGTAATTCCCCGCTTGTCTCCGCTTCCAATGCCCTACAAAGCTCACCAGCAAAATCTTTATTTGCTGGTAGGCTAGATAGTCGTTCTAAGTCGCATTTATGAGCATCTACAATAGTGTATTGGCTCAAGGGAACGTCGGATGTGGGGGTGTCTGACAAGATATTTGGTGGTTAAGGAAGAAGAGTAGTACTCTACAGAATTATCATAATTTGTCAATTATCAGCAAATTCAGCTGATAAGATCAAAATTTACAGCTTTTAAGTCGATTCCCTCTTCTGTAAATACTACTCCAGCCTCCTTAAGAACTCTGAAATTTAAGAGATTCATTCTTTTCATAGCAACAAGATGCTCTTCGTATTTATCGAGTAACTCTTGTTTATCTAATTCAGGTGGAGCAAATAGCTCTATTCGTACTCTCTCCCGTTCGATCTGAGCAGCTATTTCAATATCTGATTCTTGTTCTATTTCATCCAGTCCTTTGTTTGCCAGAAAGCCAACATCGAAGTCTTCATAACCCACCATTTCTTCGTGTCCATGCTGGAATGTATTTCTAGATGCAGGGTTTAACTTCAGGCTTTTGAGAACACTTGTAATAACGTACGCTAAATGAAGGATTCTATCTATCTCTGGCATAGGACATTTACTTCGTACACCATGCTGAAATCGCAATGTATCACCCTCAATAATTGGAAGAAATGGGTAACGCTTGCAATCCAGAGGTTTAACATCCACCTCACCGTCACATCGACCTGTTGTACATTGGACAAGTGGAACCCCCTTATGTTGTCCAATGACAGTAAGGTGCCCTTGATTCTTTAAAGAATCCAGTTCTCCGATTTCTAAGATAATCGAGTTTCCAGCCCCTTTTGATGTATCTGGCTCTATTTTGCAGCAAACATAACCACATCCTTCTCGATCAAGATTTCCAGCTGCATCATACTCGCCTACTGCAGAGTTGTGACATGAGGGGTCTCCTCCATTATATTCAGCGTTTGAAACGCAGCTTTTGCAGCTGTGCCCTTCTGCACCAACTACTCCATAAACTCTGCTCATAATACCATTTTCCCCATCAACAATAGGCAAAGAATTCTCTCCACTTTTAGTAGTTCTAGGATTATCATCTTCTATTGGCTGCTCTGGTACCATAGTGAGGAAATCCTAGTATATTTGACAAAATATGTCAAGTATTTCAAAATGTTAATAACATTGTTTCATAGAATTGATTAGCATGGAATACAAGCTCGTATTCTGCTATAATTATAGGAAATGGGAAAAAACAAAACAGACATACAACTGGGTAGTAAAAAAGGGGCAACAGCTTCCAAAGCATTAGGATTTGGTATTGCACTTATCGCAGTGATAATTGTGGTGGGTGTTTCGTGGGTGCTTTATAGGCATACGGTGAATCTTATGACGCAGAATCTTCATCATCGGTTAGAAGCAATAGTTCGAACCGCTGCCGTTCAATTTGATGCACAAGATTTGGATCAATTGCGTGAAGAGCCAGATTACCTTAAGCCAGAATGGAATAGAGTAGTAACGCAGCTCATTAACATTCGTGAGAATAATGATGATATTGTCTTTGCATACATTCTTCGTAAGAGAGAGGATGATCCTACACAAATGGATTTCGTTGCAGATTCACATTCGCTAGATCCATACGCAAAAATTGATTTAGATGGTAATGGAATTATCGATGATTCAGATGCACTGACTCCACCAGGCACAATTTATGAAGATGTTCCTGAAGAGTCATTCATTGGATACACAAGTTCTACTACCAATAAGGAATTATACGAAGATCAGTGGGGCGTACTACTGAGTGGTTATGCTCCTATTAAATATTCCAATGGAGAAACAGCAGCTGTAATGACCATTGATATTCGTGCGGATGACTTCTTTACCATTACGAGTCAGACGCTGTATCCGTTCCTAATATTCATAGGAGTTCTTGTCGTTATTCTTTTTGTACTGGTAACAGTTATAATTCGCATATGGAACAAGCGAGTGGAATTTATGGCCGAGCTTGATAAACAGAAAGATGAGCTTTTGAGTATTGTAAGTCATCAGCTTGCTACTCCAGTTTCTTCTACAAAATGGTACTTAGAAATGATGATAGATGGAGACTTTGGAAAGCTATCCGATGAGCAAGAGAAACACGTGAAGTCTATGCAAGGTGTAGTAGGTAACCTTGCAGATTTGGTAAGTATGATATTGGATGTTTCTCGAATTCAGCTAGGTAGAATGAAAGTAGACCTCGCAGACTTAGATTTGTCTGAGGCTATTAATGAGATATTGGTTGTTATTGAACCGAAAGCCAAAGAAAGAAATGCAAAACTTAATGTTTCTCTCCCTAAGGAATTACCCGTAGCAAAACTTGATAAGAGGCTTATTAGAATGACATTAGAAAATCTATTGAGCAATGCTGTTAAATACTCCGATAAAGATGCTGGAGAAGTGGAGTTTACGGTAGAAGTAGCAAATGGAACATTGACATACTCCGTAAAGGATAATGGTTGTGGAATACCAGAGAAGGAGCAAGATAAGATTTTTGGTAAACTATTTAGAGCAAGTAATATTCAGAGTATTGATGGTAATGGATTTGGACTTTATGCAGCGAAAGGAGCTGTAGAAGCATTGGGTGGATCTATACGCTTTGAAAGTACGGAGAATAAGGGTACGACCTTCTTCGTCTCAATCCCGTTAAATAAGTAGTAATAGCTAGAGTTATACATGTATAGTTTCTAGTAACTTCTTTTTGTTGAATATGAGCAAAATTTTAATGTGTCCTCCGACCTACTTTGGTATTGAGTATGTTATAAATCCTTGGATGGACATGGCAAATCAGGTCGATAAAAATACAGTCAGCAAACAGTGGAACAATCTAAAAGATACATTGGAAGAAGCAGGGGCAGAGATAGAGCTAATAGAGCCACAGCCATCATTACCAGATATGGTGTTTACCGCAAATGCAGGATTGCTCAGAGATAATGTATTTATACCATCTCGTTTTAAATTTTCAGAGCGCCAAAGAGAAATGCGGTATTGGATAGAGTGGTTCCAGAATGCAGGATATGAGGTGCGAGAAATTCAAACAGATCTACCTTTTGAAGGGGCAGGGGATGCATTGTCGGGTAAAGTACTTTTTGGCGGATATGGGTTTAGAAGCTCAAAAGAAAGTTACAAAGAGATAGAGGAAATACTATCCAGTGAAATTATTCCTCTACATTTAGTAGATGATAGATTTTATCATTTAGATACATGTTTTAGCCCTCTTAACGAAGAGTCTGCCATATTGTATGAAGGTGCATTTGATGATGAGAGCGTTCAATTACTCAAAGAACATATTTCATATTTCTCAGTACCCGAAGAAGAAGCTGCACGCTTTGCCTGTAATGCAGTCGTTATTAATAAGAACGTAATTCTACCAACAGATTGTCCAGAAACAGAAAAACATTTGCAAAGCATAGGATTTACTACTTTCGCAGTGGATATGAGTGAGTTCCTCAAATCAGGAGGTGCAGCGAAATGCTTAACCTTAAAATTATTTTAGGGTGCCTTGTTTATAACAGTATTTACAGAATCTGAAGTAGTATCTCTATCAATTTTTTCACCGTTCTTCTGCAGAGATAAAAGGAGTATATCTTCAATCCCATGATCAGCTCCCATTCCTACATTTACAACTTCAATTCTGCTCCTTTCAAGAGAAAATCCAATATTTGGTAACAGCGCAGCAAAGTCATCTTCGTTTACACTTGCTGTTGGGATAACTTCATCTTTACCATCATCTGTTTTGACAGTATAGAAATTAGTATTTCGACAAGAGGCTATGAACATTCTTCCTCCAGGCTCAACAAGTCTAGCTACATTGGCTATCGTCTTTTGCCACTCAGGCTTTGTTTTAGCAGCAGCTTCTGCACAATAAAAGAAGCCAACAGCGCCAAATTGTTTATCTTCACCTATAACGGATTCATCAAGAACATTTGCATGGCGAATATTTACAACTTTACTTCGTAGAGTTGATTCTCTATGAGCTATTGCTTTTGCAGATGAGTCAGCACTTTCAAGTTGTAATATAAATTCAGTAAAGTGAGTCCAATCAAAGGCAGTTTCTTGAGACTGGATCCAATTTCTTAGTTCGTCAAGATTGCCATCTAAATAATCAGCTAGCTGAATAGATGAGACGTAAGGTGTAGCAGAAAGGACATGTTGAATACATGGACCACAACCAATATCTATCATTTCTGGATTACCAACTAATTTTGCATATTCTTCTGCTAAAAAAGTACATATTCGCCTCTCATCCTCATCAATACTTTTGAAATAAGTTTCAAGATACCTTCTAGCAAAATCAGGTTTTACAACAGTATTGTAGTCAGTTGTTTCAGCCCTATTTTGCCCATCAGGCGTGTTCATGAGTTGCACTATACAACAAGAATATACTACTGTCTAGTATGGTAGGTGTCATTCGTATAAATTGACAATATTAAAATATATTGCAATAATATAGTTATGATCTTTCTTTGATGTCAAACCTTCCCTAGACAAGAAAGGAGCCGCAAGTTGAGTATCTTTCTAGCACTTGTGACTATTGCGCTCTATGTTTCCTGCGATTCACTTGCATCAGACTGGGGCAAAACCGGAAGGACCTTGTCGATAGTAGTAGGGACTATTTCAGCCTTGATAGGGTATCTTGCCTTCGCTTGGCTCAATAAATATTGGTCCCTTGCTCAAGCTGGAGCCTTCGTCAACGTGGGCATTGCTCTTGGCGCTGTAGCTGTTGGCTATTTCTTTTTCAAAGAAGAGCTGACAACTATCCAGTGGTGGGGCGTTGCCTTAGGGCTTGTATCTATCTTCATGTTGGCCTCCGGTGGAAAATGACCAGATCGAAAGATCAGCCCCCGCCGCCGCAATGCGATGCGACGGAGCTTTTTTGTATAAAAAATTTATTCAGATTATTCACTATCTTTAAATAATGTACTTATCCAATAAAATATCAAAGTTAAATACGTACAAAGTGATACTTCAGGCATGAATAGTCTGAACCCTTGGGGGTTTGTACATAGCTCAGAAGAGTATTTGAAATACTTTTCAATGTATAGATACGCACCCCCATGCTCTAAACAATCTCCGTAGTTCAATAGCAATAGCATACATTGCACAGAAATGATAAATAGAATAAGTAATACGTCAATATTCACAAACTCCTTCCTTTTTACATATAGGGCTGGTATCAAAATTAAAGTAGCAATTATGTATATTGCCCCATATAAATATTTATTTAAAAAATGCATCCAGCCACCCGAAGTAATTACAATTAGTCTGTGACTTGCAATCGCATATACAAGCCAAGTAATAATTATTATTGATCTTGAGACTCTATGATGAGTATTTAGAATATTCATTATTTAATACGAATAATACTACGAAGAAAGCTATTAATAAATGGAACAGATGATTCATCAATGCTCACATGTGAATGGAAATTATCAAATTCATCTAAATCAATTTCTTGGAGAACTTTAAGGTTACTAGTACCTGATAACTTTCCTCCGTTTAGGGTGATATCACTTCTAATGTCAGCATTAGACTGATATATATTTATCATATTTTGAACTCCAGGTGGAGTCCTATTCTCTGCCGTAAAGCTATTCAGTGTTATGGCATCTACATAAGCAGCTGCAACAATTTCTATAGATTTGTATTCTTCATGGGATTGCAGCCATTCGGCAACATCATACAACATACCTCCGCCCCAACTATATCCAGCCAAAGCAATATTTTCAATCTGTGGATTATTAGCCAATGCCTGTTCAATACCTTTCTTGATTTCAAAGAAGGCTTCTTCTTGATTAAAGTGTGGATCATCATCAAAAGGGTTATGGCCTGGAGATACTTGTAATAAATGGGGATATTCATCTAACTGTAATCCTAGATTCTCAAATCCTACATTCTCTCCGACAAACTGATTAGATCCATATATAAGTACAACCAAAGTATTCTTACTCGTCGGTGTTTCAAGTACCTCTGTCAACTTTTCTCCAAACACCAATCTCTGACCCTCAACATCAACCGTATCGAATCCATAACCAGATATTTCATTATCACTCCCCACAAGCGTCCCATCAGGAGTCACAACTACACCCCCACCTCCAAATTCTCCACCTATAAAGACGGGATTATGATTAGAACCACCTTTTAGACCTGCAAAATACGTATCCCGCGCATACACACTCCACTTCTTCGCTTGGATATCTACAAGGCTATCTGCAAGTGTATCTGCCAAACGCATACCTTCCTGGAGAATGGCATCGGCAGGAGGTAGTGATAGATTGATTCTCACATAGTAGTGTTTTGGTGCAGCTGTTTTCACAGATTCATTGTAGGAAAGAATATAAATAATGAGATATTGACGCTAAAAGATAGATCTCAACATAGTAGATAGAGATACTAGATAGTCATTAATGCAGGCTGAGATGATTCCGATAATTATTCCAGTAGCAAGTACATATCGTATATTGGTGAGTATTTGTAGTTTACTGCAGAAGATAAGTATTAAAATTAGCAGTGCTCCCATTCCAAAATATCCAATTGGAGAAATGAAGATTGTTGATATAACAACTCCTTCTAGCGCTTCTCCTGTAGGTGGGAATACTCCTGCTATTATTATTGATAATACAATGAGGTATGTAATGCTGTGCAAAGCTAAAGATAGAAATAGCCTTGCAAGTCCAGAGATACTATTCTTGATGATCATTGGTTAGATAGTGGAATGGTAAATTCAATTTTATCATATGATGAGGAACCCCATGGGATTCTTCCTGTCTCTGGCACAGGTATTTGCATGGCTGCTGCTGCATTTGCCACTGCCTGTGCGGCACTATTACTATTTGCACCGAAAATTCCAGCCATCATAGAATAATCTTGGTTTTCAACTAGAGATTGTGCAAGAGCGCTAACTACATCACTTGAGGCTGGTATTAATTGCAATTGAACAGGATTATTTTGATCAAAAGGGCCTGCAAGACTAAGCCAGGCATCAATATCTGCTTGATATGTAGTGGCTGATCCAGAGTTGGTCGTTTGGTGGTCAACACTACCTAAGAGCCCATTATCATTTTGACCGTAAGAATAAACTGTCGCATTGGGGTCACCCCTATATTTTGCATTTACTACAATAAAGTTATGTGAAGCACCATCAATATGTTGAAGTGGACGACTTACTAAGAAAGCAAAAGTTACATTTTCTGAATCAACACCACTTTCATCTTCTGTTTCTGCAGAAGTCACATTATTTTCTCTATTCTCTAATGCGTTCTGGAGATACTCATCCAACCTTCCCTGCTGATGTAAGCGCAAAAGACCTCGTGCCTCTGCACGCTCCTCAATACTCATAGAGGCAAGCCGTGTATTTAGTCGTTCTGCTACTCGATCTGCGATAGTACTTTGTATGTATTCTTCGGCCACCTGCTCACTCCCCACAAGCGTCCCATCAGGAGTCACAACTACACCCCCACCTCCAAATTCTCCACCTACAAAGACGGGATTATGATTAGCACCACCCTTTTGACCTGCAAAATACGAATCCCGTGCATACACACTCCACTTCTTCGCTTGGATATCTACAAGACTATCTGCAAGTGTATCTGCCAAACGCATACCTTCCTGGAGAATGGCATCGGCAGGAGGTAGTGATACACCAAACTCTCCGGTAAATTCCAGGAGGTACCGGTACTCACCAACACGGTTATATTCACGCTGGAAGAAATCCTCAGCCTCTTGTTGAGACTCTCCATTCCAGGCAGCAACTGCCACTTTTGCAGCTGCATCAAGAGTTTCTTTTATCGCTCTTTCATATCCACCAAGTGTTTGATGGAAGATGGCACCTGCATCCGGGTGTCCTTTGAGGACAGAATTATCGATATACATTTGAGCATCATCTGCTTCTATCAAAAATGATGAATGTTCGTAGAAGCGAGAGTATTGAACCTGTCGCAAGCTTGGAATGCTAATGACGGTTGTATCAAGACTAGATTGCACACCTAATTGCTGCCGCATTGCCTGTAGAGCAAAGGCAGCCTCCGTATCTCTGGTGGCAACAATAGTTGGGTTCTCCGAGGTCATCGTAAGTTCTTTAGTATCGGCATCCCAATGTACACCTTGCCCGGTAACATATTTTCCATTCATCCCTTCACGTACACGGATACTGTAGTCCCCAGTCGGGTTATCAGCATTAAATGTCAGCCGTGCAGAAGCAAGTTCTGCCCCTCCTTCATGATGAAGAGTTTTCTGGGCAAAGTGCCCCCCGCCACCTAGAGAGATAATACTGCTGTCGTGCGGAGATTGAAGCGAGATGATCACATTCGGTCCGGACAACTGAGAAATAGTCATTACCGGTTCATAAGGATTTTCTACTATTCTTCCTGTTTCTAGATCATTCCAGTTCCCATTCGTTTCGCCAAGAGTAGCATTCTTTCCAGGACTATATCTGCCATTAAAGACATCAAGCAATTCATCTTTGCTGCTATCGACATACATCTTTATTTCCACCTCTCCTCCGTTTGTATGATTGTGTTGCAGAAGCTGACGCATATTAATTTCTATCAAGCCATCTTCTTGCCCACTTGCGTGCTCTATGGTTCTTTTAAAATCTCCTCCTCCTTGCATGGTAAGTTCGATATATGTCTGAGGTCTATTACTGGCATAGTGCACCACAAATGTTGGATTATCTCCACTGTAACCTGGTTTCACATGCATACGTGAATACGGGATTTTTTGTCGATTGAGATCATCAATCTGCGCTTGTATATCATTTGGAGCCAAAGCTTCTCCTCGGGCCATACGCGTTTCTATATCTGCCTTTTGAAGCATGAGCGCATTGATCTGCTTTTGCAGTTCAGCTTTCTTTTCTTCGAATGCTTTTAGGCGTGTTTCTGAAGTGTCAGATACTTCCTGTACTTCTTCTTTCATCTCTACCTCTTTCCCCTGATTCACAACAAACGATTGCTGCATTGCAGACACTGCAGAGCTATCCCATCGCATATCTGAACTACCAAATTTTGCAAGATTGTAGGAAATTGGTGGTGTAAATGCATGCTCTGCAATCTGCACTCCTTCATGAACAATACGAACAGAAACTTCTGATCCATCATATGTCACTTCTACATCTACTGTTGCTCCAACAGGAAGAGCATCGTAGGTAAATTCACTTTGCCTATTATCATCACTACCAAGAAACTGCATAATGTTTCCACTTCCATTTCGACCTGCAAGAACATAGATCGCTTCTCTTAAGCCATTTCGATGATCTGTACGCTCTGACTGTGCAATGAGAATACTTGGATATGAACTTTCTGCTTCATACGTAAACTGTGCTCGCACTGTCACAGGATCCTCCGGTGTTGCAGTGAGAAAGTCAGTTTGGAAATGCGGAGTCTTGGATGCAAGACCAAGAGGTGTATCTGATGAGAAAACCTCTTTTCCATAAGACTGAGTAGTCTCAACTTCTTCTATTGGCTCATTGGCTATTGCTGCAATAAAATCCGGATCTGCAAGCAGGGCATCAAGTGCTTCTGTGATTGATGTATTTTCGATAACGGGCTCTTCTTCTACCACTGCCTCTACGCAATCTATTATCTCTACCTCTTTTCCTTGAGTTGCTACAAACGATTGTAGTGTTGCTGATATTGCAGAGCTATCCCATTTTATATTTGATATACCGAATTTTGCAGAGCTATAGGAATTTGGAGGTGTGAAAGTATGCTTTGCAACTTGTGCACCTTCATGAGAAATACTAATAGAAACTTCTGATCCATCATAAGTCATTTTCAAATCAGCAGCCCCTCCCACAGGAAGAGCGTCATAGGTAAATTTACTTTGTCGATTATCGTCACTACCGAGAAATTGGATAATATTTCCATTTCCATTACGGTCAATTTGAACATAGATTGCTTCACGTAGCCCATTTCTATGATCTGTACGCTCTGACTGTGCAATGATAAGACTAGGGTACGAATACTCATGTTCGAATGTAACCTTTGCCTGAACAGTAATAGGATCCTCCGGTGTTGCAGTGAGGAAGTCAGTATGAAAATGCGGTGTCTTGGATGCAAGACCGAGAGGTGTTTGCCTATCTGCTATCGTTGTAGGGCCTGCTTGCTCAGCAGTAGCATTATGTGCGTGATCTTCTATCGTACAGACTTCTGCTGCTACAGCATCTCCACTGTCAAACGGAGTCGCACTCATCATCACGCGTCCTTCAAGATCTTCGATGCCAAGTAGTCTGGTATTCCGAGCGCTTCTTCTTTTTGGGCTTGAGGAGAAGGATGATTGGATCTGAGATTTAACATGTGCCAGACCACTTGATATATGGCTTATCAGAGATGTTTGCTCTCCTGAATTGTCAGGATTGCCTAGTCGAGTTTTTTCCATGCTGCAAAAGGGGTAATAAACAGTGATTCAGTATCAACTGAGTTGCACTACCTTGGGGAGACCCCTAAGAACATTAAAAAAACGGGACAATGATTTTTTGTCTTAAATAAGCCAAAAAACAAGTTCCACAACCCCGTGGAACCATCAGACTACAACCCTCGCACTCCACCCTCCTGCACTTCCTTCATTACCCTCCAAAAAATGGTAGCAGCTTCTGCTCTATTAAGAGTTTTATCACTATCAAATGTTCCATCGGGGTTCCCTTGCATTACCTGTACTGCTTTGGTTACTGCTGTGTCCCCAAAGTACTGATGAGCGAGGGG
>DJKT01000052.1 GCA_002436205.1 Candidatus Peribacter sp. UBA6535 | reverse complement strand
GACATGACTATGCCAGCTGCGTACAGTGCCATCAAAGGAGGGCTGATTAATTTCACGCGCTACTTGGCATCCTACTACGCATCATCAGGCCTTCGGGTCAATGCTATCTCTCCTGGTGGAATAGAAAATGGTCAGTCTGAAGTATTGCTCAGAGAGTATTCCAAGCGGACGCCTCTCGGTCGCATGGCAGCACCTGAGGACATCGCCCCTGCAGCAGTGTATCTACTTTCCAATGATGCAAATTACGTTACTGGGCACAACTTGGTAGTCGATGGTGGTTGGACTGCAGTCTAGTTCTCGCTTTGCCCATCCATTAATTTTCTATAAATTCGACTCCATTGATTTGTTACAGATTCATCGGGTGTTTCCTGAGGCTTAGATTGTAGGCAGGTATACTGTGCTTGCTCTAATAATTCAAATCCTCCCAAGGAATCAATGAGTCTTACTATAACATCTTCGGATGGATTTTCAGTACTTTTGAGAAACTCTCTGATCATTGCTACTGCACCCACTAAATATTGCTTAGCCTCTGTGACTATTGAATCAGATTCATCAGAGCGGCTCTCTGCAGCTGCAATCGCAGAATCTAAATCCTCTGCTATGGATTCTATAAATT
Organism: Candidatus Peribacter sp. UBA6535; assembly: GCA_002436205.1. Classification (GTDB taxonomy): domain Bacteria; phylum Patescibacteriota; class Gracilibacteria; order Peribacterales; family Peribacteraceae; genus UBA2170. Next base: position 19,328 of record DJKT01000052.1, on the reverse strand, counting down.
CAACTGAGTAGTTCTCTGATGTATCGGCAGCTCTATCTCTAACCATGATTACATTATATTTACTTTTTTTGTTTTGTCAAATACTGCTTCTATCCCTACAATACCCTTATGGATCACGTATACATTATTGCCGAGGCGGGAGTGAATCATAATGGTGATATTAATCTTGCAAAGGAGCTTATAGACAAAGCAGCCGAGGCTGGGGCAGATGCAGTAAAATTTCAGATGTTTGACCCTGAAGAAATTGCTTCTGCCGATACGCAGCTTGCTGAGTATCAAGAGGGTGGTGGTCACAGCTCACAGCTTGAGATGCTTAAGTCACTTGCCCTTCCTCGGGAAGCTTTTGCAGAGCTCGTTGACTATGCAGGCACAAAAAATATTGATTGCATCATCACGGCATATGACAAACAATCTGCAGAATTTATTGCGACACTTTCAGTTCCTTACATAAAGATTCCTTCCGGTGAAGTGACGAATCATCCATTACTCTATTCAATCGCTGCTCTTGGTAAGTCCGTTATTCTTTCTACGGGTACATGCAATTTAGAAGAAGTAGATGATGCCGTATCTATCTTTAAAGATGCTAGAATTCCACTCACACTTTTGCATTGTACGAGTGCGTATCCGACACCGTTTGATCAGGTGAATTTAAGAGCTATGGAAACACTGCATCAGAAATTTGGTGTACCGGTTGGACTTTCTGATCATACAGAAGGTGTAGAAGCGCCTATTGCCGCAGTGGCACTCGGAGCCGTTATGATCGAAAAACACTTCACGCTCGACAGGTCGCTTCCGGGTCCAGATCACAAAGCATCACTGGAGCCAGAATTGCTCACGGCGATGGTTAAAGGCATTCGCAATGTCGAGTCTGCTCTTGGGACAGGTGAAAAAGTACGTCAGGAAGTCGAGGAAGATGTGGCCAAAGCTGCTCGTCGCAGTATTGTGACATGTAAGAATATTGCTGCAGGAGAAGAGATTACAGAGCACATGATCACATTGAAAAGACCGGGAACTGGCATATCACCGAAAGAGCATTCTTCTGTTACTGGAAAGAAAGCGTTGAGAGATATTCCTGAGGGAACGTTACTTTCCTACGACATGTTTGAATGAGAAAAGTTCTTGCCGTAACAGGTACTAGGGCTGATTACGGGATTTACAAACCGGTATTCGATGCATTGCACGCATCAGATAAGATTGATCTTGGACTCATCGTCACCGGTATGCATCTTTCGGAAGCATTTGGTCATACGATAGATGCCATTATCACGGATGGATTCTCGATAGTTGCTGAACTTGATACGCTTTCGAGTGAAGATACCCCAGAGGGTACGCGTGTATTTGCAGAGGCTACACAAAAAGGATGCTTGGAGATTTTTGAAAAAGAAAAACCAGATATTGTCTTCGTGCTTGGTGACAGAACAGAAATGCTTGCAGCAGCTAAGGCCGCGAGTGCACTCAGTATTCCGATTGCACATTTGCATGGTGGGGAATCGAGCGGATCACTCGATGATGCGCAGCGCCATGCCATTACGCAACTTGCATCGATTCATCTCACCAGTGCTCAACCTCACGCTGATGCAATCAAGCAGATGAAACCTGATGAGAATCCAGAGAATATTTTTGTCGTTGGAGCCCCTGCACTTGATGTAATTACTTCTATAGAACTCGTACCGAAAGACATACTCTTTGCCATGGCACGATTCATCGATACGCAGAAGACGATCATATTTGTACAGCACCCAGATACATTAGAGGAGTTATCTATTGCAGATCAGATACAGCCATCGCTTGATGCACTTAATTCGTTCGATGGAAATATTCTGATCATTGGAGCGAATGCAGATGCAGGTGGACGAGAAATGAATGCCGCATTGCAGGAGTTTGCAAAGCAAAAATCACAATGTACGTTTTTCATTTCCATCTCTCATCAAGAATATTTTTCATGGCTATCTGTAGCAGATGTTCTTGTTGGCAATTCATCAAGTGGCATTATCGAAGCTGCGTCATTCAATCTTCCAGTAGTAAATATAGGAGATCGCCAGAAAGGGAGACTTCGGTCGGGTAATGTACGAGACGTACCGTATGGTTCGATCGATATTGGCAATGCAATAACGCAATCGCTGGATTCTGATGGTGCGTATCAAAATCTCTATGGAGACTCTAGTGCTTCTGAGCGTATAACGGCTATTTTGGAAGAGATTTCGCTTTGAAAAGCGAAATAGCATGGTTAGTATTTAGCAGATGGGAAAGAAAAGTATTGTCATCTACGGCGCAGGTGGACACGGTAAAATGGTTGCTGATGCAGCAATTGCTCAAGGCGAATACGAAGTCGCTGGATTTATTGATGATAGTGCCTCTGGGTCTGTAATGGATCTTCCTGTGCTTGGTAGTGCAATACCTGAAGGAATAGACGGTGCAATTGTTGGTGTTGGGGATCCTCTTGTGCGATCGAAATTGCAGAAGAAAGTAAAGGATGCAGGGATCACCATTGTTTCTGTAGTGCATCCAACTGCAACAGTATGTTCGGGTGTGACCATTGGAGAGGGAACAGTTGTTATGCCTCAAGCAGTTGTCGGAGTGGATACCGTACTCGGTGTTGGGTGTATTATTAACACTGATGCTACGGTAGATCACGATTCTACTATTGGGGACTTTGCACACATTTCCCCCGGTGCGCATCTTGCGGGTGAGGTACACATCGGTGCCAACACGCAAGTTGGTATTGGATCTTCGGTAAAAGAGGGAGTGAAGATTGGAAGCAATTCCATTATTGGTGCAGGCTCTGCCGTTGTAAGTGATATTGAAGATGGATGCATTGCCTATGGCACTCCTGCAAAAAAAGTTTCCGAGAATGCATAATGACTCAGTACGATATTCCTTTGGCGGCTCCTGATATTAGTGATGAAGATATTGCTGCAGTTGTTGCAGTACTCAAAACCTCCCGTCTTTCACTTGGGGCAAAGCTCGAAGAGTTTGAACAGAAGTTTGCGGCTTACACAGGGGCAAAGCATGCAATTGCTGTAAGTAGTGGAACGGCTGCTCTCCATCTTTGTGTACGGGCTCTAGATATCAAAGAAGGCGATGAGGTGATTACTTCTCCATTTAGTTTTATCGCTTCTGCCAATTGTATTTTATTTGAAAAGGCAACTCCTGTGTTTGTGGATATCCTTCCGGATACTTTGTGCATCGATCCTGTACTCATCGAGGCTGCAATCACCGAGAAAACAAAGGCCATTGTTGCAGTGGACATACTCGGAAACCTTTGTGATTGGGATGCACTACGTGCTATTGCAGATAAACATAACTTGGCTCTTATCGAAGATAGCTGCGAAGCACTTGGCTCTTCTCTTAATGGCAAAAAAGCCGGAACATTTGGTGACTGCGGTACGTTTGCCTTTTATCCCAACAAACAAATGACTACAGGAGAGGGGGGAGTGGTGGTAACGGATAGAGATGATATTGCAGATGCCGCGCGCAGTATGCGTAACCAAGGTCGAGATGATAGTGGAAGGTTTTTACATCACGAACGTCTTGGCTATAACTATCGAATTAGTGATATTAATTGTGCACTAGGCATCAGTCAGCTTTCGCGTATAGAAGAATTTATTCAGAAGCGAGATGCTGTTTCTGAGTGGTACAAAGAGGCACTAGCTCCTCTGGCAGATCACATCACTCCAGCTTTGTCTCAAGACGATGTTCGTACCAGTTGGTTTGTGTACGTTGCACATCTCAATTCCAAGTACACACCGCAAGATCGCGATGCACTTCTTGAGCGCCTCAAAGCCAAAGGTATAGGCTGTAACAACTACTTTCCAGCCATTCATCTTCAACCGCTCTATACAAGAGAATTTGGCTTCAAAAAGGGTGATTTCCCTATTACAGAGGGGGTATCTGACCGTACGGTTGCCTTACCATTTTATAATAATATCTCACAGAAGGAGGTTGCCACCGTGGCTGAAGTCCTGAATGATGAGTTCCATAACCTTCCATAAATCATGTCTTCATTCTTTAAAGGAAAGAACATTTTGGTAACAGGCGCCACAGGCTCTATTGGGTCAGAAATTGTTCGACAGTTATTGCAGCATGATCCGAAGGTTGTTCGTGTGTACTCTCGTGATGAACATAAGCAGTTTTTACTGCAGCAAGAGTTGGGAGTGCTGCCAAATGTTCGGTATCTTCTCGGGAATGTACGCGATAGTGCTCGTTTGGAATCTGCAGCAGAAAATATTGATTTAATATTTCATGCAGCTGCTTATAAGCATGTTACTTCTTGTGAATATAATTCTTTCGAAGCGGTAAAAACAAATGTACTTGGTACGCAGAATGTTATTGATGTTGCGATGCGACAAGGGGTGGAACGTGTGCTGCTTGTGAGTACAGATAAGGCAGTGAGTCCACCAAATGTCATGGGGGCTACTAAACTTCTTGCCGAAAAACTGATGATCTCTGCTATGCACTCAAAAGGCTCAAGAAAGACGCAGTTTGCCTGTGTTCGATTTGGAAATGTCCTTGGTTCACGCGGTTCTGTTATTCCTGTTTTTGCATCACAAATAAAAAAAGGAGGCCCGGTGACAGTGACAGATCCTGAAATGCTTCGATTCTTTATGAGTATTGAATCTGCGTCTAAGCTTACGTTGAATGCTATGGAACAGATGAGTGGAGGAGAGGTGTTTATCCTAAAAATGCCAGTTATTCGTCTTGGAGATTTGGCAGAAGTTCTTATAGCAGAACTAGGAAATGGCTCTGTCCAGACAGAAATTATGGGTGCTCGTCTTGGTGAGAAGACGAACGAAGTGCTCATGACACATGAAGAGGCACGATACTCAGAGGAAACAGATTCGATGTTTATTGTTCGTGCACTCCATAAACTTCCGGGAGAAAATATTCCAGATCCTAAAATATACGAAGGTACAAAAGAATATGATTCCTCCAGTGTCACTCCACTGAGTAAAGAAGACATCCTCGCATTACTCAAAGAGTCTTTCTCCGATTTATCTGAGATCACACAGTCATAAGATCCCACGATAAAGGTGTTCCACGCGGTATATCTTTTGTTGCAGTTTTTCCTATTACTTCATCTCTATGTTTTGGAGCGATCCCATACCCTGGGCGGATACAGCGCACGTTCTTTGGAGTGAGCGGTTGACCTTGTGCGATATTTTCTACAGCAAATAGTGAACGCCGAAAGGTTTTACTACTTTCGTCTGCGGACGACCCTCCATACAGAACATTTCCAAGAATAGTGGCATTTAAATCTGTTGGAGGATTACGCTCTGCTGCTCGAACAGCATCGACCATTTCTCGAAACTCTTGTGGCTCCAGAGAGAATGCACTATCTGGCCCCGGGTCATTTCTTGAGAGAGTAAAGTGTTTTTCTATGACACAGGCACCAAGAGCAACCGCTACGACTGGTACCTCTGTCTCCAATGTATGGTCAGAAAGTCCTACAGGTACTGCAAACTTCTTCTGCATATCTGGAATGGTATTTAAGTGCATCGATTCTGGAGGTGCGGGGTATGCGCTCGTACATTTAAGCAGCACAATTTGATTATTCTTTTCCGATATAGCCGTGTCTATTGCCTCTGTAATTTCTTCTTTCGTTGCCATGCCTGTAGACATGATCATTGGTTTCCCTGTGGCTGCTACCTTCCGAATCAATGGCAGATCATTCAGTTCAAATGAAGCAATTTTATATGCCGGTACATCCATCTCTTCTAAAAAATCTACAGCCGTGTCATCAAACGGTGTCGAGAACAAATCCATTCCAAGATCATTGGCAATCTTCTTGAGCTTCGGTTGCCACTCCCATGGAGTGTAGGCTTCTTTGTATAAATCGTAGAGATTTCTTCCTTCCCAAATCGTTCCTTCACCAATTTGAAAATACGTATTATCACAGTCGATAGTCATAGTATCTGCTGTGTAGGTTTGTAGTTTTACGGCATCTGCACCACTTTCTTTCATGGCCTTTAGTATTTGTACCGCCTTATCAAAATCCTGATCATGATTTGCAGACATTTCTGCGATGATGTAGACGGGCTCATCTGTTCCTATTCTTCTGCCATTGATGGTGATGGAAGGCTTTATTATTGGTAATTTTGACATGTTTTAGTGACGCTTGTCGAAGAGAATCACTCAGAAGCTGATAATAGAGCCGAAAGTCGTTGTGCCTCGCTATCTGTCGTGATATAAGTGTCCCAATCATGACGAAGAACACGTCGTTTACCACTTCTTTCGGCAGAGAGATTCCCTTTGTAGAGGGCTATTTAGAGGCACATTCCCGCAATGAATGGGAGGATGATGACTGGTCGGATGATGACAGTGATAGCTTTGTAAATTCCCCAATGTCATATTCCAGCTTTCGTAAAGATATGGTGGAGCATGCTGTTGCTCAAGACTTTCTTCGCTCTCTTGGTGTGAAGATGGAGTGGGAAAATGGTTTAGAAATTGGTGGAAGAGAAGCAGTAGTCGCAAGACTTTTGCGTGGTGAAGGAAAGGTAAAAAATATCGAGACTATCGACCTAAAGCCGTACTACAAGCGCCTCCCGACATCGCTCTTTAAAAAGCGTATGCGAGAGATTCGCTATCCAAAGAAATTTGGTATTCCTGTTCCACGCCGCTTGGCAGGCAAGTTTAATCCAAAGTTTTACGACTGGGCGGAATCTCAGGCACAGGAGTTTGGTGTAAAGCCACACAATAACTGGGGATGGGATATGAAAATGGTTGAAGAGCCAGAACTTGGCGAGTACACCATCGGAGATATCAACACGTATGACTTTACAAAAAAATATGACTATGTTTCTTCTATGGGATGTTTGGATTACTTTAATCCGGACAATCTATTTAAGAAGATCTCTTCTATTCTCAATCCAGGAGGTGTATTTGTATTCCTCTTTGAATACTGGTGGTTCCCGGTTACGACAACTGATGTTGTGGGACATTTCCCGTATGTGACACAGCGTCTCACACGTGAAGACTTCATTCGATACACCAATGAGAATTTCGATGCTGAAGAAGCGCAGTGGCTTCTTAACCGCCGCGATTATTATCATCAGGGAACGCAGCTTGTACCAAAAGACTACGCAGAAATAGCTGATAGAAATGACCTTCATGTTCTTGGTGAACATAGGTGTATAGCTCTTCCAGACTATGTACGTCGTACGAGTCTTCCTCCACATATTCTGGATCAGTATGACAACTCAAAACTGAGTGATGTCATGGAAGACATCAAACAGTTCCGAGATGATGTCAGTTTGATGGATTTGAAAACCAACTTCTTTATGATGGCTTTTGAGAAACGTAGTCCGCGTAAACCAGATCTTCACGAAAAGATCAAAGAAGTACCAAAATTCAGATAGTCATTACTGAATTTGCCTTATGAGTATGAATGCTTCTGCAGCGCTAAGCCCTGCAATGCTTCCGAAGTACTCTGCTTCTGCCCTTAGGGCTTTCGCGCTTCTTGGATGTGGAAACGGCCTTGCTTCCCCTTCGTACACTTCCATAGCAGCAATCTTTTTATCGAGAGTTCCTGAAATATCGGAAAACACTGTAGGCTGGAAGCTTGGTTCAAACTGACCGAATGCCCATTCGGTAGAAGAGGCGACACGATAGGAGAGCACTTGTTTTACGGGTGACCCTTCCATTGGGCGTGTTGCCGTGAGGACTGCTCTAAATGTGCATTGATGATCTATATTTAAATCTCCTTCGTGCTGTACGTATACCACTTCTGGTTTGATACGAGCGACATGCTCTTCAATAATCTTGATGATGTCGAGGAGGGGAACAGTATCAAATCGGTTATCGGGGAGTTTTGCGAGAGACACTTCTTTGGCTCCAAGAGACGCTCCGACTTCTTCTGCTTGCTTATGCAGAGCATCAAGTTCTTTTTGGTCTGCATCAGAAGGGTCTGCGTGTCTGGATGTCACTCCTTCTCCGAGAATTAAGATATGTACGTTGTGCCCTTCGCTGCTTAGGCGAGCCATGGTCCCTCCACAGCCGAGGACTTCATCATCTGGGTGCGCGGCGACAACGAGGATATTCATAGGCATTCTTGGGTACTATCTGCTTCTACCTCCCCATTATGCAGCCTCGCATTATGGTATTCATAGCGAATTCCATCCTTTATCTCAAAAGCGGCAGGATAACCTTCTCCATCAAGCATACGGATAAAATCGTATCGCTGCTGAGGGCTTAAATCCTGTGGAATTTCACTCATTTCCGGAGTTCTTCGCTCAAAAATGACTACCTCTCCCTCTTGCGGTTTTGGCTCAGGGTTTTCTTTGAGGATGGCTCCGATCATATCTGCGCTGAGTGCACATGCCCGTTCTAAGATCTCCTGTGCAGTTCCTTCGAGTGATAGATCATTCTTTAGATACACAGCTCCCTCATCAAGTTTCTCGGTCATTCGGTGCGCTGTGAGCTTGGTGTCTTTGTGTCCGCGCAGAATCAAATTCTGTAACGGTGATCCACCTCTTCCGTACGGGAGATCGGTCATGTGAAAGTTGATGCACTCGAAGCTTTCAAATATTTCTGCTTGCACGATCCACGACCAGTGCAGAAAGAATATGTATTGAGGGTTGATCTGATGCAAAGCATCAATTGTCAGATCATCTTTTGAATCAATATACGTCCACTTACCAGGAAGCGATGAGATGACATCGTCAAACACACGCTTGTTCCAGCTTTTGCAGCCGCAAACGACGTATGTATTACTCACGCAAGCAGTTGTAAGTGTATGAGATCATCTTTCATTCCCACTTCTTGGAATGCGCTTTTAAGAAATGCTTTTTTGGATGCTTCATTTTCTTCTTTTACCAATGCATCAATCGTAGTGATGTCAGTTTCTGCAAAAAGTTTTTTTGCACCTTCGGTAATCAGTAGTGATCCATATCCTTTTCCTCTTTGCTCGGGTGCAAGGTGTACATCGATTTCTGCTTTAGCTTCTTCACAATCAAATCTGATTTGTCCGATGGCAGTATCGGCATCTTCGGCAATAAACATTACACACGCATCATTGCTTAGCTTCTTTTCCAACCACGCAACATGTGATTCCCACTCTATGGGTTCTTGGCTTACTGCGGACTCTCGTACGAGTGGATCGTTTGCCCACTCAAAGAGCATTTTTGCATCATCACTTGTTGCCGGTCGCAGTAAAAGAGTACTCATGAGTCATTTGATTGTAGCATTGCATCACGTACACGCTCTGCACCTTGGCCATCAACAAGGTGTATTCCAGTTTCACTCATCTTTGAGCGTGCATCATGGTCTGGTAGAAGTTCTGTTAGCTTCAAAGTAATGTTTTCTGCAGTAACGTTTTCATGCCATCCCAGAAGGACTGTGGCTCCCGCTTGATCCAGCCCCTCAGCAACTGGGTTTTGGTTTTCTGCCAGAGAAATTGTGAGAGCAGGGAGCCCCATGTAGGCAAACTCATAGCAAGTTGATCCTCCACCGGCAATTGCGATGTCTGCCCATTCCATGAGTTCACGCATGTTTGATGTATTCACGATCATCTGCATGTCATGTTCTTTGCAGTACGTTTCGAGCGTATCTTTATTGGGATTGGCGCCTCCAATGACGACTTGAACATCTAGGTTTGCAATGGTCGAAAGTGCCTCCAATACTTTTTGAGTCACATTCTCTGGATCTCCACCACCAAGGGTTACCAGGATCTTACTCGCAGTATCCGCAATATTCCTTTTTGGCTTTCTGGAGGCAAATTCTTGCCGCAGGAGCGTGTACGTATTGCCAAGTAATAATTGAGTATAGTCTGCACGATTGGTGTAGAACTCTTCTGTGGCATAGATATTTTGGTTGAGTATCAAGTCAGCAGTGTACGAATCACACTGTCCGTAGTCATCGATGAAGAGCACGTTGAGCCCCGCTTCTTTGAGTGTATTTTGAAAGGTTTCATCAAATGTATATCCATCTACAACTATCCACGAAGCATCGATCTTCTTTGCAAGCGCGATGGTCTGCTGAGCATCATCGCGATCATCAATATGATTCACTGTGCATCCAGTATCAATTACGCGACCGTCCAAAGGGGTCTTTTCTGTAAGAAGAAAGTGCACAGAACTTCCTGCTTTCAAAAAGACTTCGGAGAGAGCAAGGCACCGCATGACGTGCCCTGTTCCTGTACGGCTGCTGATATTGGCTCGAATCAGAAGGTTCATTGGCTCTATAGTCGCACTGGAAAGCCTGCTGCGTCCAGGTATTTCTTGGCTTCTAGGGGAGTTTGCTGTGTAAATTGATAGATACTGGCTGCTGCGACGGCAGACGCCTTGCTGCCTTTTAGTACATCAACCATATCCTGGTAGCTTCCTGCACCTCCTGAGGCAATGACAGGGATAGATACTGCTTGGCTAACCAATTTTGTGAGCTCAATATCGTATCCTTCCATAAATCCATCACGTTCTATGGAAGTTATGAGTATTTCTCCTGCTCCGCGTACCTCTGCATCCTTTGCGGTGTCGACGGGGTCTTTTCCTGTTGGAGTTTTTCCGGAGTGCGAAAAGCATTCGTAGTGATCATCAACTTTTTTTGCATCAATAGAAACAACAACACATTGCGCACCAAAGCGATCGGACACCTGAGAAATCAATTCGGGGTTTGTATAGATTATAGAATTGAGCACTACTTTATCCGCTCCTACCTGGAGGAGTTGTCGTACGTCATCTACCGATGTCACACCACCTCCGACCGTCAGTGGCATAAAGCAATCGTCTGCGAGGTCATCAATTAATGCAAAATCAGGTCGGCGCCCTTGCGCTGTCGCTGTAATATCAACAAAGATCAACTCATCAACTTCTCTAAGGTTAAATACTTTAATCGACTGCATCGCACTTCCAATATTTCTCCACGAATCAAAACCCTTCCCTTTAACGAGTTCTGTATCTTTGTAGAGTAACGTTGGAAGGACGCGAATTTTGCGTGACATTAGAGTGAGAGAAAATTGCGAAGAAGAGCAAAGCCTACCTTTTGACTTTTTTCCGGGTGGAATTGTACGGCATGAATGTTTCCTTTTTGCAGTGCAGACACACCACCATCAGCATATTTCGTGTAGCCAATGATGGCTTCTTCATTCTTTGGAACAAAGTGAAAACTATGGACAAAGTAGAAGTCTTTACCTTCGGGGATACCCTCGAAGAGCTTTGAAGGTTTTGGATAGTGCACCTCATCCCATCCTATATGAGGGATGCGAGTATCCTCTCCTTTTGGCTCTAGCTTCACGATCTCTCCCTCTATCCATCCCAGTCCTTTGCACTCGCTTACTTCGTATCCCTTCGATGCCAGCAGCTGCATACCAAGGCAAATACCAAGAAATGGAACGCCGTCATCCACAACACGTTTCCTCAGTACGTCTTCTAGTCCTCTTTCTTGAATGTTTTTCATGGCATCGGGAAATGCTCCGACTCCGGGCAGGATAATACTATCTGCAGATTCAATGACACTGTGTTTGTCGGTAACTGTTGGATTTCCACCACATTCTTCGACCGCACGTGCCACACTGTCTAAGTTGCACATGCCGTAATCAATTATTGTTACCGCGGTCATTCGTTATCGTAGTTAATTTTGGTCAGGTTTCCTTTTTCGTCTTTCTTGAGGTTTCCCTTTGCATCACATTCAAAGATCTTTTTATTCGTGAATCTGTCACAGACTGCAACAAATTCATCCACTGTCATATCAATGTGCGCCATGATCTCTTCTAGGGAAACATCCAAGTACGACCACGGGAACTTTCCATCATGCATTTGTACAATTTTCATTGCGTCTGCACGCGAAAGCCTTCCGCGACGCAAGTGCATGCATGCAAGATCTGTCGCACGACCGAATCCGAACTTGAGGAACTTGAAGTAGTCGTGAATACCCATATGTACGTTGTCCAGATTTTCGTAGTTCACACAAGAACCTTCTATAGTTTTGCCAAATGTCTTCATGCCATGACATTCGGCAATAAGTGCGTTGGTGTAGCCATCCCATGGAACATAGTGACCAAGGAATATTCCGGTTACACCGACTCGCTGTAGGTCTTCGTCGGAAGGATACATGTACGAAATTAAATCCTCCTCTTTAATGCCAACTTGTCCGACAAGGTCTGTAACACGAAGTCCAAGTAGACCTCCAAACTCTTCGAGCCACCTCCGTGTGAGAACATTATTTTCCGCATCAGCTGCAGGTCCTCCATATTCGTTTTGTGAGTTTTCTCCCCAGACAACCAGAGGAACATTGAACTGTACTGCAACACGAATAGGCAGTGTGAAGATGGTCAAATGTTCCGGCCAGGAAATATCACCAACCTCTGTGAGGGCGAGCTTATTAATGCGTCTGCGCACTACGGGATTTGTTGAAAATTCTAAGTAATCAACGCCAAGACTTTTCAGATTTTCGATGTTCTCTCTCCCGATATCCGAAAGAAAATCTGTCGTAGCAGTTACGCAGAGCGGGTTCATGCCCATCTCCAGCATGCGAATTACTTGGTACGTACTGTCTTTTCCACCACTTACAGGAATAACACAGTCGTAGTTGCTGCGATCTTTGGATTTATATTTCTCCAGTATCTCTTCGAGCTCCTTTTTTCTAATGTCCCAGTCTACTTCTTTGCGGTTCATGAAATTTTGACATGCTCCACATACCCCATTTTCATCCATGGGCAAATCAGGTTTCGTAGCCGGCATGACGCAATTCGTACAATAGCGGATGGATTGCTCACTCATGTCACATACCTTATGAGGAGAGGGGGTTGAATGCAATCTTAATCCTTCAGAGATTTTTGCTCTATACCTGCATTCAACTGGAGAATTTCGGGGTTTTGTTCCAAAAAGTCCAGTATCTGCTTCCAGTCAAATGCCCCGTCTTCTCCAAGTTCTGCATAGATTGCCTGTACGAGTTTTAGGTCTTCGGGGGTATCGACAGTCCATCGGTGTGTACTCTCGTTAGTATCTCCTACTATAGAAAGCACAGTGAATTTCTCTGGATTTTCCAAGATGTAGGGTGTGACATGTTCGCGTTCGTGCTTCTGCTTTGCTTCATTCCATACGCGATCGAGTACACTGCGGCTGAAGATTTCACAGTCTAGCCCTCGTGGATAGGTACGCTCAATTACATTACTCGCATAGTCAGGTTTCACTTCTTCGAATTTGGTTATAGCTTGATCAAGAATCTCCGGATCTATGAGTGGACAATCGGATGTGACTCGTACGATGACATCAGCTTGGATCATATCCGCTGCTTGTTTGTACCTGTCGAGCACATCCTCTTCTGATCCACGGTACACAGGGGTCCCGATCGATTCACATAACTTCACTATAGGATCGTCATCGGCATTGTTTGTTGTAGCAACCATGACTGTATCTGCGTTAGTACTTCTACTGCAGCGTTCAACGACTCGCTGGAGCATTGGTTTGTTTGCAATATCTGTGAGCACTTTGTTTGGTAGACGTGTGCTACCGACTCTTGCTTGAATGATGATCACGGTACTCATATGTTGAGAGCAGTCGTAACTTTTTGTAGAGCGTCACAAACATCTTTTACATCATCATCAGTCATAGCAGGAAACATCGGAAGAGAGAGAATGTGTTCGTAAGCTTTTTCTGCGATGGGGCACTGCCCCGTTTTAGTACTGAAGTTATTTTGATAAAACGGATGAAGATGCACAGGAATGTAATGCACATTTACTCCAATGTTTTCTTCGCGCAGAGCCTTAAATACTTCGGCCCGATCTTTGCGCACCTTAACAACATACAAGTGGTAGGTGTGTGACACATTGTCACGTACTGCAAGGGGAGTTACCGCATCCATTTGTGCAAATGCTTCGTCGTAGATCTTGGCTATTTCCTGGCGGCGCGCAGTCCATTTGGGTACGTTCTTCAGTTGCGTAATTCCTAGTGCACACTGAATATCGGTAAGTCGATAGTTGTAGCCGAGGTCTGTCATCTCATAAAACCATGAGCCTTGCTCCTGTCTTTCACGGTGATCACTATCGATACAGTGATTTCTGAATTGTCGCATCTTTTTTGCCAGTGCTGCATCATTTGTAGTAATCATTCCTCCTTCACCTGTGGCAATGGGTTTTACGGGATGGAAACTAAAGGTGCTAAGGTCTGCGATAGATCCTATAGACTTTCCGTCTGCAGTACCTCCCAGCGCATGGCATGCATCAGCGACAAGCGGTAGATTGTGTGCAGAGGCAATTGTCTTGAGAGCACTGTAGTCACAGGCGTGTCCTGTGTAATCCACACAGATGATAGCCTTTGTCTTATTGGTTATGGCTTTTTCTATCTTTGTTGGGTCGATCAATAGAGTCTCTGGATCGCTATCGACAAAGACAGGTGTTCCCCCCTGGAATACAACAGCATTTGCTGTTGCCGCAAAGGTCATTGTTGGGACGATGACTTCATCTCCTTTTGTTATGTCTAGGGCAAACATAGCAGCGTGCAGAGCCGCTGTTCCATTGCTTATAGCAACTGCCTCTTTTGCTCCTACAAATGACGCAAATGCTTTTTCAAACTCTTCTACCTTAGGACCTGTAGTGAGCCAGTCAGATTTAAGTACATCACACACAGCATCGATATCTTCTTCGCTGATTGCCTGACGCCCATACGGAAGAAATGATTCTCGCATAGGAGCAGCGTAACCTATTCTGTACTGTTTTTCAGTGTAAATATCTGAATTCTTCCGTTGCTATCTGCTGTATAGATTTTGCCATTATGTATGAATGAATTGACCGCTCGCTCGAATCCGCCCGGTTCTTTAGAGCTTGCGGCTACACCTTGCTTTTCCCATCCGACTGTCATTTTGTCATAACTTTTGGCTCCTAGCCACCCAACGAATTTGCCTTCTGTTGTAAACAACTGAAGACGGTAATTGTCGCTATCGCTTATGAGAAGCATGTTGTTAGGTGTAAGTGTTATTGAAATCGGACGGCTGAAACCTCCGATAAAACTACTTGGAGCAGATACTCCCTCCATCGTCCATCCGTCATTGATCTTTCCATTATCTTGTGCACCTATCCAACCGAGAAATGTTCCATCCTTTGCAAATTTCTGAATGCGGTGGTTATTCAAATCTGCTACGTAGAATGTTCCGTTATTCTCTACTGCAATCTGGTGTGGATATCGAAAACCACCATAGGCACTTGATGGTTGAGATGCATCTTCGGTTGCAAATCCTTCGACAATTGTTCCGTCTGTACGTTCACCTTTCCAACCCAGAAGATTGCCACCTTGGTCAAATTTCATAATACGATGTCCGGCATAATCTGCTACCCAAACGTTTCCTGCAGGATCTAAGTCGACAACGGGAGGTCCACGAAATTTGAGATTTTCGTTATCAGTGTCATAAAAATTACCGATAAATGTTCCATCCTCTGTATAGGTGCGTACGGCTTTTGCATTGTAGTCTGCAACGAGCAATGTACCATCATCAAGCTTTGCAACTGCATGTGGGAAATTGAGTCCACCCTTTTGATCTGAACGCTGAGAAGATCCTGTGTCATGCCAGCCATTCGGATTACCATTTAATAACCCCAGCCAACCACGGTATTGCAGATCTTCGGTAAAGCGCACTACTTGGCCTCTTCCTCCGTCTGAAACGTAGAGCATTCCATCTATCAGATCCAGGCCATATGGATCTTCAAATCCGTCAATAATACTTATCGTACCTCCCGCGTACTCGAAAACTTCTACTGGCCAGCGCCATCCGCTGGTATACGTACCATCTTCCCCAGTGCCTGGTGCTTTCGGAATCATAGTATCTGTGATATTTGTTGAACAATTCGGATACTGTAGATCTTTAAATACTCTTTCGATCATCACTGCCATTTCTGCACGGTTGATGGTATCTGCTGGTCGCACAGTATTATTACCGTCGTCACCTTGCAGAAGACAGAGGCTGGCGGCATTACGTATGTGTTTCGTGTACCAAGTATCTTGAGGGACGTCATCGAATGTTGGGGCTGTATTATGAGCTGCTTTTTCAAAGACACGCATAAGAAGGGCTGCCATTTCTGCACGGTTTATTGGTTGACCTGGGTTTGCATAACACGGCTTAGACTTTGCGTAACAATTATCCTGACCTGTTATCCATTTTTGCGCTGCAGCCTCTGCAAAATACGTATGGAGTGGATGTGAGGCAGGCACATCATCAAATGCTTCTGTGGCATCATGCTCTCCAGAAGGCCCTCCTTGTATATCGACAATTAGTTGAACTATCTCACCGCGCAATGCCGCATCACTAGGGCGAAAGGATTCATCTTTCGAAAAGTATCCTTGGTCATAGAGTTTTTGTATAGTATCTGAATACCAGATGTTATTTTCTACATCCGGTGGCATTGCAAATACAACGATTGGCACTATGGCCAGTGTCGCAATAGATAAGATATATTGTTTCATTTGATGAGTGCTTGCAACTCTTCAGTCGTTAGCCACTGTGCATTTGTATCACTTGCATACTCAAAGTTCTCGGGAAGATTTGATGTTGGCATATCTTCTTCTGTCCATCCGTGATCTTCCGGAACAATGACAAATGAGTCATCGCGTTCTAATGTGTGACGCGCTTCGTCTTTGGAGATCATACATTCGTGTAGCTTTTCTCCGGCACGGATACCAATAACCTTTTTGTCGCACTCGGGTGCAATGGCTTCTGCTAGATCTACCACTTTCATACTTGAAATTTTCGGAACGAAAATTTCTCCTCCCTTCATTTCATCAATACTTTTGATAACAAAGCGTACTCCCTGGTCCAGCGTTAGCCAGAAACGCGTCATACGTTCGTCGGTAATAGTAATGGTTCCAGTCTCTTTTTGTTTTGTAAAGAGTGGAACTACACTGCCGCTGCTACCGACAACGTTTCCGTATCGTACACAGGAAAATCGTATATTCTCTGCTCCGCCGTAGGCGTTGCCTTGCACAAAAATCTTTTCGGATACCAGCTTGGTAGCACCATAGAGATTGACAGGGTTTACTGCTTTATCGGTACTGAGAGCCAGTACTTTTTTGACGCCACTGTCCAATGCCGCCTCTACGATATTTCTTGCTCCGTTGATATTGGTCTGCACTGCTTCGAATGGATTATATTCGCAGGATGATACGTGTTTTAGTGCTGCGGCATGCACGACGATATCTACACCTGCCATAGCTCGCTGCAGGCGCTCCCGGTCACGAATATCTCCTATAAAGTATCGTAGACGACTATCATCAAATCCCTCGTTGCGCATGTTGTGCTGCTTGAGTTCGTCTCTACTGAAAATTATCACTTTCTTCGGATTGCATTCCTCGAGAATGATCTTCGTAAATGCTCTGCCAAATGATCCTGTCCCGCCAGTTATTAAAATAGTACTTCCTTCTAAGGATTTCATGAGGAGGATCCTATCACAAATTCGGTATTTTCAATGAAATTAGGCCATAAAAGTCGTCAGTCAGATTGTTTAGGGAGTGCCGTCTACAGTAGTATACGCCTTGCTATGGCAAAAAAAGCTCTTATTACGGGTGTGTGTGGGCAAGATGGAGCATATCTCTCTAAACTCCTTCTTTCGAAGGATTACAGCGTACATGGCATGGTGCGTGATGCATCATCTGCTGATTTTTGGAGGCTCAATGAACTTGATCTTAAAGATCAAATCATCATCGAAGAGGCAGATATGCGTGATGAAGATTCTTTAAATACACTCGTAGAGAATATAAAGCCGGATGAAATCTATAATCTCGCTGCACTTTCATTTGTGGGTGCCAGTTGGGATACATCTGTAGAGACCTCGGATATCAATGCCATGGGAGCGCTACGTCTTTTGAATGCCATGAAAGAGCATAGTCCGAAAGCCAAATATTATCAGGCATCTACCAGTGAGATGTACGGCAATAGTAATGGTGAAACATTTCAAGATGAAACAACGCCACTGCACCCGAGGAGTCCGTATGCCATCTCTAAATTGTTTGCGCACTGGATGACCATTAACTACAGAGAAAGTTATGGGCTGTATGCATGTTCTGGAATTTTATTTAATCATGAATCACCACTGCGTGGAATAAACTTTGTCACGCGCAAAATTACCGATGGAGTTGCACGCATTAAGCTAGGACTGGAGGACAGTATCACGCTTGGAAATATTGATGCACAGCGTGACTGGGGTTTTGCAGGAGATTATGTGAAAGCAATGTGGGAGATGCTACAACAAGATACTCCAGAGGACTTTGTGATCTCTACAGGAGAAACACATTCCGTACGTGATTTTTTGCAAGCGGCATTTAAAGAGATTGCTATCACTGACTGGGAGTCGTACGTGCAATTTGATGATAGGTTTACCCGCCCGCTGGATGTGGAAACACTCTGTGGATCGAATAATAAGGCACAACAAAAACTTCACTGGGAACCAACGGTTTCTTTTGAGGAGTTGGTGCGCATAATGGTGGAGTGGGATCTTAAGCGACTAACATCTGCATCATGAAAGTTCTGATTATTGCTCAACATGCAGACCCAATAGACGGATGGGGTACTTTGGCGCGAACAACGGCACTTGGCCTTACTGCAAATGGACACGAAGTCGAAGTGCTTTTGCAAAAGCCATCGGCAGATCTCTCTGTAACACAAATAAAAGGGTTGCCACCTCCACTAGAGCTTCTGCGCAATCCTCTCTATATTCTTTTTGCTGCATGGAAGATTGCTGCACGCATTCGAAAGTTTAGGCCTGACATTATTCATGTACTTGCAGAACCATATGCACTTGCATTTCCATGTATTCCGAAAAAGCTGCGACACCCGTGGGTACTAACCGGCTGCGGAACGTACACGATATTACCATTTACACAAAAGCTCACTGGTGCACTGATGCGTAGAGTCTACAGTGATATCGATTATATTCTTGCTATCAGTGCTTATACCCAAAAGCGTATTTTAGCTGAGATTGCAACGTGTGCTCCTGCCATTTGTGATCTTGTAGCAGAGAAAATGTCTGTCTATACGTTAGGCATTGAGTGGCCACAGAAGTTTCCAGAAAGAACGTCGCATAATGAGAAGCGTTTGGTTTTTGTTGGGGGAGTAAAAGAACGTAAAGGTGTCCGGGAAATCATTGAAGCATGTGGCAAGTTCAAGGCATCCTCCTCTATTCCATTTCATTTGGATGTTATTGGCTCTATTCCAGATAACGCCTACACAAAGGCACTAAAAAGTCGCGTACAAGAACTTTCATTAGATTCGAATGTTACATTTCGAGGACAGATATCCGAAGAGGATCTATTACAATCCTATGCTGATGCTGACGCGTTTCTCATGTTGAGCATTCCACATGGAATGCATTTTGAAGGGTATGGTCTTGTCTTCCTTGAAGCCAATGCGTTTGG
>DJKT01000067.1 GCA_002436205.1 Candidatus Peribacter sp. UBA6535 | reverse complement strand
GCATTTCACTGTTGAATTCGGGTGATTCGTAGATTGATTAAATCATAGAAATATAGTATAATAATACTCGTACACAAAAATCCTTCGCCATGGCAATAAATCATTCTCTTCCCAAGGCTATTGCACTCACTATAGGAGTGGCACTCATGCTACCTGTGGCAACTTCGTGGCAGGGTATGTTTGGCTCTGTGCATAAAGCAATCGGCAGCTCAATTACTGTAGATTCTGCGAATGCAGAAAAGGAGCGCATGGAAGCTGAGATGGAAAAGATGCGGCTGCAAATGGAGAAGCTCACGGAGCTTATTGGAAAATTGGAACAAGGAGAGTAAGTATTCCAGTATGATAAAGGGGTGAATATTCTCTTTACTCGTTTTCCGTATTTAAGTGCCAATGGTGGTGCAGAGAATCAGACTGAAAATCTGATTAAAGGATTGATGGAACACGGTCACCAGGTGAGTTTTTTGGGGAGCTGTCCGGTGCTACTAAAGCGAAATACGAAATACGAAATACGAAATACGAAATTAGACATCGGTAATCCGCCTGTTACAAAATGGGATGCGATTAGCTTTGTGTGGAGAAAATTTTCGATGCAAAAGAAGTTGCAAAAAGCACTGGATGCAATGGGAGACATCGATGCAATTTGCATGCTAAGTTTGACGGAGAAAATTCTTCTTACGCCGTTCGCACTTAAAAAAGGTATCAAGGTACTCTGGATAGAGCATGACAAAGTTTCTGATTGGCTTGCCAAAAACCCGTCACTCCCATCTCTACAAAAGATGAGTGGTGATGTGACGACTGTTTGTGTTTCGAATTTAAGCGCAGATATTTTTCGGAGTCTCGGGTATCAAAATGTGATTGGTATTCCCAATGGAGTGGAACTTCCTCCGGAACGTTTTGTGAATCATGAATTTGATGAAACATTGCGTGTGGGATGTATCGCCAGACTAAGTAAAGAGAAAGGGGTTGATGTGTTAGTCGAAGCAATGCGCACTGTGGATGATGCAACACTGCTGATTAATGGAAAAGGAGAAGAATACGTTCAAAGTTCTGCAACGGTCTCCATAAAATCTGAAGTGCCTGATGTAAACGACGTATACAAAGAGATAGATGTCCTTGTGCTTCCATCACGGAAAGAAGATCCGTTCGGACTTGTGGTCGCCGAGGCGATGCTACGAGGTATCCCAACAATCTGCACCAAGCTTTGCGGCATTGCGGAGTATCTTACGGATGGAATTGATGCGATTGTCGTACCGGCAGATGACAGTGCAGCCCTAGCGCAAGCGATAAATCGGATGCAAAACTCTGAAGTGCGATCGAAGATTGCTGCAGCCGGAAAGCACACTGCGCAGGAGAAATTTCCGCTCGAAAAGATGGTGGAGAATTACGAGAAAGTCTTGAACGTGTAGAATGCGTCCGTGCGAAAAACCCTCCTCTTAACATTACTGATTTCCGGATCTGTTCTATCGCAAAAAACGATCACGTTTGACGAACCCATCGATGCACTGAGCGTGCGTCTCCCACATGATGATACGAGTGTGATGATTGAAACTTCTGTCGGGTGGCATCAATTTATTATCGAAAAAGAATTTGATCCACTACTCATGGAAAGTGACTTGGTCATGTTTCCAAATCCTGTAGAAAAGATCGTTCTCCGTGGTCAGCTTGATGCGATTGAGTTGCATCCCATAACTGTCAGTAAAGAGCCGGCAAAGTATCAAATAGCCGCGACGCAATACTATCGGTCTCCGCGGATTTTACATCGCAATGACTGGGGAGCAAACAATGAGTTTTTGTTTAGGGGACCAGAAGTAACGCGTAGTGATGCACCGGTAGTTCGCAGTAATGGAAATGGAAGTAGCAGTAGTACAAGTAGTGTACGCAAAGATGACTGCGAAATGAAGCAGGTAAATTTTCCGAATGATTTTAAAACGAGTACTACACAAACACATGACTCCTCTGGTAAGGCATATCGCTGGGCCAAGCGATACTCTCCGAAGGTAAAACTTTTGGTGGTGCATCACACCGCGCAAAAAATTGCCGGTGATAATCGGCCTCCCGTAGAACGTATGCGTGCACTGTATGAATATCACGCAAACAGTCGCGGGTGGGGGGACATTGGCTATCACTATATTGTTGATGAACAGGGTGGTATTTACGAAGGGCGCAGTGGGGGTAAAAACGTTGTAGGGGGGCACGTATATTGCGGTAACGTTGGCACGGTAGGCGTCGCATTGATGGGGAACTTTGAGGAAGAGAAGCCAACACTGCAGCAGATTCAATCGTTGCAATGGCTACTCGATCACTTAGCGGATTCGTATGGCATCCACCTCAATCGCAATGTGTCATTTCATGGAAAGAATGCAAAGACGATCCTTCGCCATAAAGATTTGATCTCTACAGAGTGTCCTGGATTTTATATGAGTGCCGTCACAACACAGGTGCGCAGTAATGTCATCGCCGGAAACTTTACTAAAGGAGTGACGTTCCCGAGAATTGCAAGGAAGGGATATGAAGATCAGTCGCAAAAACGCCTGAGTACGAGACTACAAAATGCAGGACAGCAACTCTCGCGGAGATTTTATAGAACCAAAAGACAGATCCGCACAGCAGAGAGAAAAGACAACCCACGACTTGCGTTTTATCGTGATCAGCTTGCGGTAAGTACAAACTTGCAACGCAAGCGGTCTCCGGCGGTAAGACCTATGCGTCCAACGGGAACGCTCTATCGGCCAGCAAGAAACAGCCAACAAGTTACAACCAACAACTCGCCACGCAATGGCCACATCCGCATCCGCCTAAGTTACACAGGCAATAATGCAGAGCTTACTTCTGATTCCATCGCAGATATTAATGGAAACCGTGCAAAGATTGTGCGTTTTGGAAAAGATGGAAACCAGTGCGTCGCTGTGAGTGGTGCAGAAACTTTGGGAACAGGAATAGTGCGAATGGATCCGAGTGACGGGGTAATAACTGTGCGCAGCTGGAAGACAAAGTGGAATAGGTTTCGTGGTGTTATCGAATGTAGAATTATTGATGGGCAGCTGGTATTGATAAATGAATTGCCACTAGAAACCTATATGGCAGGGCTCTCCGAACAGCCCGACACAGAGCCACGAGAGAAGCAAAAGGCCTTTGCGGTCGCTGCGCGTAGTTACGCCGCACACTACATGGAGCCTGCTAACACCAAGTTCCCGGGTAAGCCGTATCACGGCAGTGACACGGGTAAAAGTTTTCAAAGTTTCAGTGGGGTAGCGTACGAAGAAGATAATCCCAAGTGGTTACAGTCGGTATTGGATACTGCAGACCGCGTCATAAAGAAAGATGGAACAATAGTAAAAGCTGCGTACTTCAGCAGTGACAATGGACGTACAAGAAGTCCTGCACAAAACGGATGGAAGAACTTTCCGCATGCAGAAGTCTTTGCAAGCAAACCTGACCCCTGGTGTAAAGGAATGGTCTTACACGGCCATGGTGTTGGAATGAGTGGTTGTGGTGCAGAGGGGCAAGCGAGACAAGGGAAGAAGTACGCAGAGATACTCAAGTACTACTATCCGGGGACGCGGATTACTACGAGGAACTAAGGATTCGGCTGATATGTAAATCCAGGACCCCCCGACATCCCCGAACCCCTGGTTGGTGCTTTTTTCTTACTAGATCCCTCTCTGCCCACAATTGCCGCTACCTCTCTGCGGATATCCTCTGCATGTACCATCGATTCTTTCAAAACTGCTTCTGTAAGACCACGTGCTATAAAGCGTCTTGTAATCCACCCAATGGTCTCAACTGCCCCTTTGTTGGTTGGGATATTTTTAAATAATGCATCCATTGTTTTTAGCCAAGTATCTACACCCTGTGGATTGTCTAAATAAGGTTGCTCAACAGATAAGCCTAACTCTCTTACAAATCCACGCACTTTTGCCGGACCAGTACTAAGAAACATAAAATACCGACGTGCACCATGAGTGTCGTTCAGATGTTTTTCTTCAACTATTTGTCGCAAACCTTCGGGGGTGGGGCGTTGTCTATGCATAGCAATTCTTAAGAAGAAACAGCCTTAATATCCGCAACTGCACTCTGCAACTGCGAAACGCGGTCTGTCTGTTCCCACGGAAATTCTGATCGACCGAAGTGTCCGTAGGCTGCTGTAGAGCGATAGATCGGACGGCGGAGATCGAGTGAGTCGATGATTCCTGCAGGCGTCATATCAAATACTTTTTTGATCGCACCTTCGATTAACTCATCGGATACTGTTCCTGTACCAAATGTTGTGACGTGTACAGACACAGGCTCCGGGTATCCAATAGCGTATGCCAGTTGTACTTCGCATTTGCCAGCAAGACCAGCAGATACAACATTCTTTGCAATGTAACGCGCCATGTACGCACCGGATCTATCTTGCTTGTTTGGTACTTTTCCACTGAACGCACCTCCACCATGACGCCCCATACCGCCGTACGTATCAACAATAATCTTACGACCTGTAAGTCCCGTGTCTCCGTGTGGCCCACCAATAATAAATGCACCTGTCTCGTTAACGAGAATCTTTGTTTGCTCATCGAGATACTCTCCACACACAGGCTTAATAACATGCTCTAAGAGATCTGCTTTGATCTGCTTTTGTGTAAGGCCATCATCGTGTTGCGCTGCAAGTACTACTGTATCCACGCGTAGAGGTTTATCATTTTCGTCGTACTCTACGGTTACCTGACTCTTTCCATCCGGACGCAAGTAACTAAGTGTTCCGTCTTTACGTACATCGGCAAGGCGCTTTGCAAGCTTGTGTGCAAGGGTGATGGGTAGCGGCATGAGTTCATCCGTTTCGTTACACGCGTAACCAAACATCAATCCCTGGTCTCCGGCACCCTGTGCCTTGTGTGTACCCTCTTGCGTGTCTTCTCCCTGTGCAATTTGTGCACTTTGTTCGTGAATAGCATTTAAGACACTGCAGCTTTTGTAGTCGATTCCGTAGTCTGCGTTGTTGTAGCCAATATCTTTGAGGACATCACGGGCAACCTTCTGCACATCAACATACGTAGTCGTAGTAATTTCTCCACCAACAACAATGAGACCTGTCGTGGTGTAGCACTCGCAGCAGCACGCACCTGTTGGATCGTCTTTGAGCACTGCATCGAGTATGGCGTCGGAGATTTGGTCACAGATCTTGTCTGGGTGACCTTCGGTTACAGATTCTGAAGTGAAATAATATGACATTGTGTAGCGGGGAAATGATTAATGAATAATAACGGGGTTGTAGCTGCGGGTTTTCAACCCGCAGACTCCGCCGTAGGCGGAGAAGACGAGGGAACACCGCCTCCCTTGCAAGAGAGAAGCGTAGATCTAAGGCTATCTTCCCCCTTTCGGGGCCAGATTTCCCACCTTCCCACTTTGGGGGGTTGGGGAGCGCATTAACGGGCTGGTTCCCTCCGCGCTACTCAGGATAGAAGCGATGATGTTAGGAGGAGTATACGGCTACTCCAAGCCCTTAGCAAGCTCTATTACGAAGGAATTCCGGGGAATATACCTTCTACCTTCCGATCTATTACATCTCTGTACTCCCGCTTCGAAAACTCAACAACTCGAGAAACACCTGACGAAAGGTACTTTCTAGCTTCAACTATCCGTTTGACTACCCCTCGTACATCCCCCTGTGTATGGACTATTGTTCCTCTTTCATCTGGCTCTGCTATAAGAATGGCCTGCGGAGATAATTTTGATATTCGTCTTACTAATTCCCCAAAATAATTCGTAATGGAAAAGGCTTCTACTTCATATCGACCTCTGCTGAATTCTGCAGCTT
Organism: Candidatus Peribacter sp. UBA6535; assembly: GCA_002436205.1. Taxonomy (GTDB): domain Bacteria; phylum Patescibacteriota; class Gracilibacteria; order Peribacterales; family Peribacteraceae; genus UBA2170. Next base: position 20,101 of record DJKT01000067.1, on the reverse strand, counting down.
GAGAAAATACTTCTCCTTGTACTACTTGTCGCATCACTCCCCCTCCACCATCTCCCCCTCCAAACGTAATAACATTAGACGTGAGCAATGAATTTGGTAATGCATCGCACGCCTGCTTTCGTACAAAATATATATAGTACGGAAAGAGTTGTCCATCATGTCCCCCTGCTCTTAGAAGTACCTCCGTTGGTGCTTCATTTTCTTTCTATAGCCGATACGCTTCACCAATGCCTAATTCTGCAGGCCGGCGCCAGACATCAGAGTTTCTCATTCGTTTTTGATGCTACTCCAAAAAAACCATACTTCAAGTACCTTTAGTTTTTCCCTATTCTAAGCTATTTAGCCAACTTGTTATAGAGCATGGCAAACAATGCACCACCAATACCAGCATCCAGAAATGCCCATACAGCGCCAATGGCAATACCTTGGAGACTTGCACCGGAACCCACGTAAACGGTGTTGAGCACATTAACAATAGCTGATGCATAACCGTGGGTCATTGTGAGTACCACGAGTACTGCATACCCTATTGCCCACAAGATTCCGCAAGAGAGACCGAATGCTTTTACGTCGAGTTTCATAATTTTTTGAGAAGAGAAATAATTATGTGAATTATAACACACATCAATATTAGACCATCGACCGTATTTTCCATTACAATCTTTACCTATGAGTGGCATCTCTACTTCCCATCCGTTTTCCTTTGTTCTCTTCGGAGGTTCTGGGCATCTGGCAAAAATTAAGATCTATCCTGCTCTGTACGTGTTGGCACTAAAAAAGCGCCTACCAAAGGATTACGCCATTGTCGGATTTGCCCGTAGTGAGATGGATGAAGCCGCGTTTCGAAAACTTGTAGAAGAAGCGATTCGTGAGCATATGATTGAAGTGACCGAATCTGCACTCGAAGAATTCATGAAACATGTGTACTACCAGCAAGGTCAGTACGATAACGCATCTGACTTTGCAACTTTGAATGATAAGCTCACTGCGATTGAAAAGGGATGGAAAGATAACGTGCGCCTTGCGTACTTCTCTGTTCCACCAACAGTATTCGAAGATGTATCACATAATCTTTGCGAGGGAAATGTTCATGATGGAAAGATTCCCTTCCGTTGCATTGTGGAGAAGCCTGTTGGTCATGACCTGAAGAGTTTTGAAGAAATCAAAAAGCAACTTGTCGGGTGTTTCCAGGAAGACGAAATTTATCTTTTGGATCACTACTTAGGAAAAGAGGCCGTGCGCAACATCTACTATCTGCGCCATGCTAACCCGATTTTTGAGCGCATCCTGAAAAATACACTGATCGAACATGTCGAAATTACCGCAATAGAAGAAAAGGGGCTCGAAGGAAGAGCTGGATACTTTGAAGCAGCAGGAACGTTCCGCGATATGTTCCAATCGCATCTTTTGATGATGGCGTCGCTACTAACTATGCGACTACAGAGCGAAGAGGATATCGGAGCTGGACGCAGTGATGCGCTGTCGCAGTTTTATCTTCCAGCAGCTACTGATATGGATGATATCGCATTGCAGGCACAGTACATCGGCTACCGAGATGAAACAGGCATCGAAAAGGGATCACGAACAAATACCTTCGCGAATCTGAAATTGATGACACGTATTTCTAAGTGGGATGGCGTGCCGTTTTATTTGCGCAGCGGAAAGAAGCTGACAAAGAAGGAAACGCGTATTACGATTCAGTTCCAAGAGCCACGCCCTGTTGGCGAAGGCTCCACGCCAAATCGACTTGATATTATTCTGCAGGGAGAAGCCGGCATGCGCATGCACCTGCAAACGAAAATGGGAGGAACAGAGCCTGCATTCCGTCCACTAATACTCGAAGACCCACTGGTATGCGTTGGGGACTGTCTGCCGGAACATAGCTTGATGATTTTGGAAGCGATACACGGCAAACGGCACTGGTTCCTTAATTTTAATGAAGTCAAAACCGCCTGGAAACTTATCGATCCTGTCCAACAGTATCTTGATAAGTCCAATACCCCTCTGCATACTTACAAATCAGGAAGTCACGGTCCGGAGGCCTCGAACCAATGGATAGAAAAAGATGGACTAGAATGGTTTTAACATACATGTATGAATTTTGAACATATTAAAACATCATCGGAAGAAAACTTTCTCTTGGAAGGTGTTCGTGTGCTCAAAGAGCGCATTGTGCAAAGTATTGAGGAGTTTGGCAGCGCTATTGTCGGACTTTCGGGTGGATCTACACCAAAACCTATCTATGAACTACTTGGAAAAGAAGATATTGATTGGAACGCTGTTTCCATCTTTTTGGTTGATGATCGGTACATTCCTCGCGATGATGAGAACTCCAATCAAAAACTTGTCTACGGTACATTGCTGCAACATGCATCGATCCCGGAGAATCAGATTGTTTTTCCAAACACGGGACTTCCTCTTGATGAGTGCATTCGTGATTACGAAGAGCGACTTGCGCAGCTTCTTTCTCGGGGCATTCCGCACATTGTAACGCTCGGCCTGGGAGGCGATGGACACATTGCATCGCTCTTTCCTCCTGTGCCACCAAAGGGCTACGGAGATCATCTGGTGATTCATACAGAGACCGATGCATTTGCTGTGCATGATCGTATCTCGACAACGATGGTAGTAATTGGAAGTGCGGATCGCAAAATATTTTTCCTGAAGGGGGATCAAAAGCGATTTGTGTGGGAAGAAATGATGAACTCTGAAGATCAAGAAGATATGGATCGCTGGCCCGCCAAAGCAGCCCTTCAACTAGGTGGTGGGGTGGTAGTTAGTCAATGGTAAGAGAACCTATTGCAGTGCGCTTGCTAAATCTGCAGCCATATCTGTTGCTGCTTTTTGTGCAGCCTCCTTCCAGTCGCTCCCAGAACTTGCAAAAATAATTCCACGGGATGAATTTACAATGGCTCCGGTACCATCTGGAATAAATCCACCGACTGTATCTGCAGCGCCACCACCTTGTGCACCGTAACCCGGTATTAATATAGGTACGTGTGGCATGAGTGTGCGGAGGTATTTCATCTCTTCGGGGTACGTAGCCCCGACAACTGCACCGATACAAGATAGATGAGACTCAGGCCCACAGTTTTGCGCTGCTATCGCTTCAACAATCTGTGCCATGTGTTCGTGCACGACTTCGTCTCCACATGGAAGATCTTGTAACTCTCCACTGCTGGGATTACTGGTCTTAATTAGGACAAATATTCCTTTATCATTTTTTACTGCGCGCTCTACAAAAGGATTAATACCATCAGTTCCAAGATACGGTGATACGGTCAGTGCATCGATTGGACTCAATTCATTGAGGTACGCTTGCGCGTATGCATCACAGGTAGATCCAATATCATTTCTTTTTCCATCAGCAATAACGAGTAGTCCTTGCTGCTTTGCATAGGCACATGTTTCCCAGAATGCGCGCATTCCTTCCCAGCCGAGTTGTTCGAAGTAGGCCATCTGCGGCTTTACGCAGGCGGCGACATCTTTTACGGCATCCACAATACCCTTGCAGAATGTCAGCATGCCTTCTGCGTCTGGGGAGACCCCCTCAGGGAGCTTAGAAACATTTGGATCCAAACCTACACAAACAGGTGATTTCTCTTTTGTAGCGGCCGTCAGAGCGTCTCCGAAGTGCATCGAGAGGATAGTAGCGAAGTCTAGCGCTATTGCCCACAAATACTCTGTCGATATTGCAATGCCTCTGCGATATGTTCTGCACCGACATTATCGCAATCTGCAAGGTCTGCGATAGTCCGTGCCACTTTAATAGTACGATGATATCCACGAGCAGATAAACTCAATTTATCCACTGCACTTTTAAGAAGTTGTTTTGAGGTCTCATCCAGCACACAAAGAGTATCAATTTGTTTCACATTCATCTCTTTATTGGTTGATATTGAAAACTCTTTGAAACGATTGATTTGCTTCTTTCTCGCCCGTAACACACGATCCAAAATTACTGCAGACGCTTCGGCATTTTCATCAGGCTTTTTTTGTAAATCCTCAATAGGAACAGGTTGTACATCAATGGTCAGGTCTATTCTATCCAAGAGTGGCTGACTGATTCTATTCTCAATTTTTTGCTTTGATGCAGCACTGTATTGCGGAGGGTTCATTGCAGCGACCATAATAAAGTCTGCAGGGAATTTCACACTCCCATTTGCGCGTGTAATAGTTATCGTTCGGTCTTCGAGAGGCTGACGCAGTACTTCGAGAACTTGCACAGGAAACTCCGCAAGCTCATCTAAAAATAATACTCCGCGATGTGCGAGGCTTATTTCTCCGGGTCCCGGTACTTGTCCACCACCAACAATACTGACTCCGGAAGCTGTGTGATGTACAACGCGAAAAGGGCGCGACTGCACAAGCGGACTATCGCTCGCAAGAAGGTTTGCAATGGAATAGATCTGACTTACTTCGATAGATTCTTCTTGTGTCAGTGGCGGAAGTATCCCACGAAACGCTTTTGCCAGTAATGTTTTTCCAGATCCTGGTGCGCCACTCATCAATACGTTGTGTCCGCCTGCAGCTGCAATCTCTAGCGCGCGCTTGCAGCTCTCTTGTCCGCGGACATCGGCAAAGTCTATCAGTCCACTGATTTGCGGCGCACTAGATGCATGTGACTCGATTTCTTTCGGAGACTGCTCTCCGTTAAGTATGTTTACAAGTTCCTCAAGATTATCGACAGCAATAACATTCAACCCAGGAATCAAAGAAGCTTCAGCACCGTTTGCCGAGGGAACAACAATGGTTTCTATTCCCTGGTCTCTGCAGGCAATGGCAGCAGGCAGAACGCCACTAATGTGTCGCAAACCTCCATCCAATGCAAGCTCCCCGAGGAAAGCCATCGATACCAGTCGCGTATCTTCCACAATGACTTGTCCATTTATTATCAGAAGTCCAAGTGCAATTGGCAGATCGTACCGAGGGCCGGACTTTCGCAGGTTTGCTGGTGCGAGATTTACGGTAATCGTTCTTCCGGATGCGAGTTTAAAACCACTGCTGCGCAATGCCATTTGCACGCGGCGCTTACTTTCTTGCACGGCGGTGTCACCCAGCCCCACTATGTAGAACTTCGGTTCTTCACCGCCGCGCACGGCGCCAACTTCGACAGTAACCTTCTCACTTTGAAGCCCCACGTTCTGAAATGAAGTTAACTTTGTAAGCATGAGGCGAGTGTACTTGTGTACACCTTCTACTGTCGATAGAATGGAGTAGACAACCGTACACCTTTATTATGAATCATCTACAAACTGGAAAGCGAGGAGAAGCGCTAGCAGTAGCGTATCTCCAGAAGAAAAAGTACAAGATCTACGGCCAGAATATTCGTCTTGGTCGTGACGAAATCGATGTCTTAGCGTACGACATAGAGGAGAGAATGCTCGTATTTGTGGAAGTAAAAACACGGTCACGCTACGATCCGGATTTTTTACCAGCCCTCGGTGTTACACAGAGAAAAAAACGTGCATTGCGCAGGGCTGCATGGAAGTGGATGTATCAAAAAGAGTACGAAGCACCGTGGCGTATTGATGTGATTCTCGTTATTGGGTCTCGCATCTACAAACACATTAAACAAATCCATTAATTACTTCCACACACTTCCTTCTGCAATAGGGTCTGAGAGCTCTGTCCAATTGTAGGAGCCTTGTCCATCGTTCCAACGCACGTGCCCCATCTCTCCTGGTTGTAAGCTCGTAGAAATTATCCCAGGCTCTTGAAGGTTTATCTGCAAGAGAGGATCGTCAATGGTTTCATCAAGATCCAATCTGCCCCAGAGTTGCACAATGATAGATTGATCTTCAATAATCCCAGCAGCAGCAGGAATATTCATGCAGTTGATCAAATTTGAACCTTCCAAAGAACATGGAGCCGTTGCTGTACTATGCAATGCCCCCAGAGAGAAATATGAAAGCAAGACGCCGCGCTTTTGTTCTATGGTAAATGTAAGATGATTGATCTGTAATTGATTGTTTTCCAAGTAATCTCCTGTGATTTCAAACTCCGCAAGTAACACCTTCTCCCCTTGGCCAATATCGACAATAGGAGGACGGTTATTGGTTACAGAAGTAATGCGTGCACTGGCTGTTTGATGTGGAGGGTACGCGGTGCTATCTGCTATGACTTGGTAAGCAGTCTCGATGCCGGTGGGACTGACATTCATCGACATCCACTTTACTTGTATAAGTTCTTCCGGAAACCCTGCTTGTGTATCTTGCAGCACTGCTTCTATGCCCAATGTTTTTCCTACAATTGGAATTGTGTAATTTGTCATATTTTCTTCGTTGGTTTTCCAGGTACGATCGTACTCATCGAATACATCCGGTGAAAGTTCTGCGATACGAGTGCCTGCTTCGTCCACCAAATAGAGTGTGCGAATATTTTTTGCCTCTTCGCGCAACTTTACTGTGACATTACGTATCAATGCTGATTCTGACCTTGGTTGGAAGTTTCCACTAGCAATAATGTCTCGTGAACCAAGAAGAAGGAAGCTGCTCTTTGCAGGAAAAACATGTACAACTTCCGGCTCTGGAGTACTTTCTTCTATTGGATCTCCTTCTGGATTCTCTTCTTCCTCACGTTTTTCCTCTTCTTCTTGTTGCTGCACTTTTGCCGCAATCTCTTTGGCAATCACCAGATCCAAACTCTTCTCTGCCAAACGGTATGTATCGAGGTCTCCTTCTTCTTGTGCACGGAATGCAGCTGCCAGTCGCGCCATTTGTCCGCGTGTTAGAGAACGATCAAATTTGATCGATGAAGGAAGTGCCGTCCTATTAAACTGTGCAGCGCGTACATAACCTGCATACCACGGCTCATCATCTGCAGAGTAGGCGACATACTCATACAACTCTCCAAGAATCTTGAGTGCCTCTGCGTAATTTACAGAACGTCCCGGTTTAAATTCTCCATCCGGATACCCTGCAACCATGCCTCGTTTTTTGGCTATGCACACATACTTAGAAAACCAGTCTTCACGAGAAACATCGGGGAAACAATTGCTTGCGTCCGAAGAGCTGACACGGACTTTTGGATAACTTGCGAGGGCGATCTTCAAAAACTCTGCACGGTTGAGTGTGCGGTTTGGGCGAAATGTTCCATCGGGGTTCCCCTGCACAGCACCAAGAGATGTGAGAAGGCTGATTCCTGCAGATTCTCCGGGGTTAAACGGAGCGTCTGTGTAGAGCAAACTTAAGTTACGATACTCGAGAGCTGCTACCTGCAGAGGGAGAATAAGGCCGATGAGTATTGCCAACCGTTTCATTGGAAGTCATTCTAGCATACGATCATCAAATAATGCTCCTGTAGTTCAATGGATAGAACGGCCCCCTCCTAAGGGGCAAATGTAGGTTCGATTCCTACCGGGAGTACCAATCTGGAAATGCAGCCACGCCCGCGATTATTCGCTATAATCCGTTCGAATCGCTTTCAGCAAGCTGTACCACCCCTAATTCCTCCTAACATCCCCGGAGGCAACACATGCAAGACCAAGAATAGGGCAATTTCTTGTAATGCCATTTTTATACAGCTCATCTTGCACGCGTGATGCCCTGTCACCGATAACACCTTCTTGTAAAGCTCTTCGGTCAATAGCTATGGCAAATCGTGCACCAAGTTGAACCTCTCTATTGCAAATACCAATCATTTCTAACATATCGGAAGCGCGCGGATTTCTCCCGGCTTCAATACCATTAATAAACTCCTGCATATTTCTCTCGTCTATCTCTCTCTCTTTTTGGGCAACTAACATACTTACTTTGAAGGCTTCAAAATCACCACCTCTCTTCCTTCAGAAGGAAGACCTCCTTTTAACTTATATTCTGATTCGATCTCTTTGTCCTGTGCTCCAACTGCCTTAAGAAGTTCCACAAACGTTGCTTCATCTTTTGTTGGAAGTGGTACGAGTACACGAGGATCTACTTCATCGATAAGTTTCTGTGCAATCTTTGCGTCATCCGCAGGAATACAGAGAATATCGACATCACCGAGGAGTTCTAGATTGTGATCTGTCCAGTCATGAAGTGGAGCAGAGAGAAATGCGACACGCACTTTTCCATCATCAAGTGCATAGCTCACACGTTGACCTTCGTCATGACCGATTCCACGAATAGCAATACCACCGATATCGTATTCACCGGGCCAAGAAACTACCCCGGGTTTTACCTCCTCTTCCGGACTTCCCAGAAGAGAAATTTGTGCCTTGTCATCTGCGGTATCCGGAAATGCAGTAACTACCGTACCGTTGATATCAATTTTGATAGTTTTGCCGCCGAGAGAATTGACTGTAATCATGTGCTAAGGATGGTAATGGAATTGATGACTACTCACTAGTCACTTTCGTAGATTCTTTCACGGATTCTTGTACGACATTCTGTGTTACTTTCGCTGCCACTTCTTTTGGGTCTTCCAGTTCGACTTTTTCGATCTTTGCTCCGAGGCTACGCAACTTATCGTCGAGATGATCGTAACCGCGTTCTATGTATCGCACATTATTGATGACTGTTTCTCCTTCTGCACAGAGCGCTGCAAGAACCATAGCAGCACCTGCACGAATATCGTGACTCGAAACAGTACGACCACGTAGTGTCGTTGGTCCTATGACAAGCGCCTGGTGGGAATTGAGAATTTCCACGTGTGCTCCCATGTTCTCAAGTTCATACAGGTACGCCATACGACCCTCAAACAGTCGCTCAAAAAGCCGAGAAACTCCCGTAGCTTGCGTCATGGCAACTCCTAGCGGTGCCTGGAGATCTGTCGGGAAACCGGGGAAGATATTGGTACGTACTTCTGCTGCATTGAGTGAGGAGATCTCTCCATCGACAAAGAGAACCTTTTCTACCGCGTCGTATTTCCACTCCGCGCCCATGCGTTTCAGGACATCGAGAAAGTTCATTAAGTGGTCATATTCCACATCGTGTAATCGGACTTTTCCACTGGTAACAAGTGTGGCAATCGTCAGTGCTCCTGCCTCTAGATAATCTGATGGAACACGATATTCAGAGCAAGTAAGTTGCTTGCGACCACGTACCGTCACTGTGTGTGTTCCTATACCTTCTACCTCTGCTCCCATTGCACACATAAACTTCTCTACCGCTTGCACATGTGGTTCGCACGCTGCCATTTCTATGCGGGATTCACCAGGCACCAGCGCTGCAGCAAGTATCGCATTTTCTGTAGCAGTAACCGAGAACTCCGGCAGTATGACGTGTCCTGGCTTGAGTGTTCCTTGTAGATGCAATACTTCATCACTACTCATATCTTCTGCTCCCAATTGTGTCAGCGCTCTAATGTGTGCTTCTACCGGGCGCTTCCCAAGTACACATCCTCCCGGATAACACATCTCTACAACACCAAAGCGCGCGAGTAGTGGACCAAGTAATACAATGGAACCACGAAGCTTTGAAACAAAGTCTGCGGGGATCGGTTTGCTCTGTAAGTTCTGTGTGCGAATGCGCACTGTGCCTTCTTGAAAACTTGTTTCAGCTCCGAGATAGTCGAGGATCTGAAGCATCACTTTAATATCTCGTAAAAACGGAACGTTGGTAAGCACCGTCTCTCCTTCGCAGAGTACAGACGCAGCAATCAGTGGCAGAGCTGCATTTTTGGATCCACTGATAGTGACATCTCCTTTGAGGGGAACCCCTCCTTGAATGCGGTAACGGATATCCATATATAGTAGTATATGCGGAAAATCCGAAGTACGAAGCCCTAAACCCGAAAAAAATAGGAATGTTTTATACTTTCGGATTTCGGATTTCGGTTTTCGGGCTTCTCTTGACTAAAAGGGCTTCCAGCAACAATAATCCCACTCCGATCGTGACAAACGAATCTGCAATGTTAAAAATAGGGAATGAGCCTATTTGCACAAAATCTGTGACATATCCGTCACGGAAACGATCGATGATATTAGCTAGTCCTCCACCAATAACACAGCCAAATGCCGCTAGAGTGAGACGATCTCTGGCATGAATTGCCAAAGACCCCACAGCGATGAGGGCAAGGAGGATGAGTATCTCCTGAACACCCGAAGGAAGCCGAATTCCCCATGCAATACCTGGATTGAGGGAATACTGGAACCCCGCAAAGGCGCCGAAAACGGCAATGCGCTCTGAAAGCCATATATCCGCTGCTACTGCAGCAAAAAAGCTGCAAATAAGAGTAATTATGATGGTGATATAGAGGATTCTCACTACGGCAATAGTAGCAGAATGGCCTGGAGAATCCTTGCGGTGCGCCAAGAATACTGTACAATAAGGGTAAGTTTGACTGTCTAATTGGATTAGACGGTCGGCTTACTGAAATATTCATTCACCATTTAATCATGAAAGCATCATTCATCGCCGCTATTAATCAGATCTGCAGTGAAAAAAACGTCGGTCCGGAGCAAGTACTCGACGCCATTAAACAGGCTATCGCCACTGCGTACCGCAAAGACTACGGAAACAAAGAGCAGGAGATTCGCGTTGACCTAGAAGAGGGTCGTGACGAGCCGGTGATTTTGCTGGTGAAGGAAGTGGTAGAAGAAGTAGAAAACGAGAACTTCGAAATTTCTCTGGCAGATGCAAAGAAGATTAAAAGTGGCGCAGAGGAAGGGGATGAGATTGCCATGGATGTAACCCCCGAAGGATACGGACGTATTGCAGCACAGTCTGCAAAACAGGTGATCTTGCAGAAGCTGCAAGAAGCCGAGAAGCAAAGCTTGTACGATATGTTTAAAGACCGCGAGCACGAGCTTCTCACTGCAACTGTCACAAAGGTAGAACCAAACTGGGTGACGCTGGAGATTGAAGGTATGACCGTGTCCATGCCGTGGCGTGAGCAGATCCCCGGAGAGCACTACTACACCGGTAAACGTATTCGTGTGTATCTCGACACGGTTGAACAAACCGGTAAGGGGCCTCAGCTACGTATCAGCAGAACGCATCCAAATCTCGTAAAGAAACTATTGGAACTGGAGATTCCAGAAGTGCGTAACGAGGATGTTGAAATTCGCGCTATCGCACGTGACGCTGGGTTTCGCAGTAAGGTAGCTGTAAGTAGCAACGCTCCGAGTATTGATCCTATTGGTGCCTGTGTTGGACAAAAGGGTGTGCGTATTCAAGCAGTGATGGATGAAATAAACGGCGAGCGTGTGGATATGATTGAATGGAGTGATGATCCTATTAAGTTGATTTCTACCGCACTTCAACCTGCAGCAATTTCTGCTGTGATTATTGTGAATGATGCAGAGCACTTGGACGAAGAGGGTCGTAAAGTGAAGAAGCGCGCTGCAGTGTTTGTGGAAGAAGCACAGCGTCCTATGGCTATCGGTCGTAAAGGACAGAACATCCGTCTTGCAACAGACCTGACAAGTTTTGAATTGGATATGTATAATTACGAAGAGCTTCCTGCCTTTAAGGCGAAACTCGCTGAACTAAAGGGTGAAGAGATTGAAGTTGTTGAATTTGAAACTGATGAAGATGGTGAGATGACTGTGAAGGGAGAGGCTGAAGAGGAGGTAGCAGAAGCGCCTGTAGTAGAGGATACAAAGGAGGAGAAGGCTGAAAAAGAATCCGAGGAAACCGAAGAAGCCAAGGAATCCGAGGAAGAGGCTAAAGAAGATAGCAAAGCTGATGAGGCTAAAGAGGAAAAGAAAGAAGAAGTAGAAGAAGCGCCTGCCGAAGAGGAAAAGAAAGAGTAGGATTGCTGCATGCAACTTCCGAACATTCCCTTCGTCGTCCTCGACACGGAGACCACTGGGTTCGTCCCTAAGGTCAATCGTGTCATAGAGTACGCGCACGTGGTCTATCGTGAAGGGAAGCAAGTAGATGAATATGATGAGCTGGTTTCTATTCCAACAGAGATTCCGGATGTCGTCCAGATTATTACCCGCATTCGGCCAGATGCCTTAGAGGGAAAGCAAACATTTGAGCAACAAGAAGCAGAGATTCGAAAACGTATGGGGGAAGACACCGTGATTGTTGGACAGAACATCATGTTTGATATTCGTATGCTCAAGGGAGAAGGTATGGATCTCTCGGAGAGGCCTTGGATTGATACCTCGATGCTCGCATCACTCGTATTCCCGGAACTTGCGAGTTATTCACTTGGATATGTGAGTGCAGTACTCGACTTAAATCACAAACCTGTACACCGCGCACTTGGTGATGTACGAGCAACACTGGAACTTCTAAGTAAGTGTTGGGAGAGGCTACTGGAACTACCGCAAGATATGGTGATGGATCTTAAAGCTACGATGAGTAAAAGCTCTCCAGGATATACAAAGCTTTTTGATGCGCTTCCAACAAGCGACGCTACAGTGAAGCCAAAATGGATACAGATGCCTGAACCGAAAAAATTTCCCGGTATGACACGCAGTCTTACCCTGAATAAACCTGCAGTTGGTATCGTGGATGTCATAGAGGAATCAATTGACCCGATGATGCTGCAAAGTGTTATAGATACCGCTGCGAAAGATACCTCCACTGTGCACTGGATTGCCGTAAAGAACCTCACAGCAATGGCAAAGAGGCTACAACTAGGTGATGAAGTCCGTGTACTGCAGCCACCGTTTCTTCTGATGGATACAGAGGCAGCAAATACTCTGCGCGAGCAAAAAGTCTACAGTGCCGATGAGGCAACGCTTGTCACAAAACTTGATTGGTATGCACCGACTGTATTTGCTGATGCTCCGATTCATGGAGATGAAAGAAGTGTTTGGAACGGTAAGCTTACGTGCCTCGAAACCAGTAAGACCTACACCGATCAATTTACGGATTTGCCATCTGTGATACTTCTTGATCACCGTCAGCTACTCGCGTTTGTTGCAGACCCAGAGCATGCAGCACATGGCGCGCTTAATGCAGACGCACACATTATTATTGATGATGCCTCTATGTTGGAAGATACCGCAAGCAAGGCTTATGGCAACTACTGCGGCTTAAATGACTTGCGGGCTGCATCCGAAGGCCATGATGGCCTAACAAAGTTCACGGATCTTCTGCAAATATGGATCGAAAAAACACGCAACGAACAAGACATTCGTTTCCTCGCGCACAGTGACCTTACAGCTCCCGAAGCAGGAGCACTGCGAAGTCAGATAGAAGATTTATTGAAAGACACTTCGCTGCTACCGCAAACACACAAGTTACTGGAAGCTGCCCTGCACAGTCTTGAGGAAGAAGCACTGACACGTATTACCTGGATTGAAACGCGCCAGGATGGGTCGCAGTTTTTACATTCAGTTCCAGAAAGCGTTGCAGAACTTTTGAAGGAAGACTTGTACGACAAATATCCGGTCAGTATGCTGATCCCTCCAAAGAGTGCGCAGCTACTGCAAGAAGCCCTACATAGAGCCACAAAAACCGCTCTCAATACTATTGTACAACGTGTGCAGGATGGGATAGATATTTCTTTCCCCGAAGAACTAAAAGGTTCGACTATACTGAGTGACCCGCCTGATGGAAAGACCGTTGTGCTTGCAGGAAGCAGACGAGTGATAGAAGAATACTTTGTAAAGTACACCGAAGATTTAGAGACGCGTGATATTACATTGATCTGTCAGAGTTTCAGTGGAGGAGTGAACCGCATGCAGGCAGAATTTCTTGCAGCGAAAGGGGCTGCTGTGTGGGTGCTAACTCCATGGACATTCGAAGGGGTAGAACTACCACCGGGAACTGTGGATCATCTGGTGATAGATGCACTACCATTTGATAACCCGTCGCAACCGGTATTTTCCAAGCGTGCAGAACATTTTGATAATGCATTTATTGGCTACAGTATGCCACGTCTTCTGCATAGGCTCTTCCGCATACTCCGCACGTTTAGGCGAATTGCTAAAGGGGATAGTGATGTAACAGTGATTGATAATCGCATCACCGAAAAACGATACGGAAAAGGCGTGCAGAAATATATGGAGATGTGCTGTGAGCCGCTGACAGAAAAATCTACGACCAAAATGCCAAACGCAGACTTCCCGGAGAATTGGCAGATGAATTTATTTTAGCGTGAAGGTACACACGTGACACCTTGATCCTCTCCCCAGTCCAGACACCCCGGAAGTTTTTGACACTGTGTTGCTTTTCCATTTGTGTAGAGTACATATCGCTGAGTTGTCGTATCACACTGCTCTTCGCATGCATGTGGCCCTAGCATGCCACCGTGATAGGGATAATCCACTTCTATCGGTGTACCCTCACAAGGCTGATTGGGCTTTGGTTTAAATTCACTGCCAGTTTTATCAGCAACAAATGACTCGTAGCAAAGCGTTACTGCAATAGCTGTAATGAGTATGAGTACTGCCTTGCCGTATCCTGTTTGCATGTCGAGTATGCTCATCGGAGATGCAAGATAGCACGGCTGTCTGCATGCTATCAACACTCAATCCGCTCCTTTGCGACTTATGATCACAAACGGTGTGCGCCAGATAATCCAGAGATCAAGTAGTAAAGACCATTCCTCGATATATTTGAGGTCAAGACGCACTTCATCTTTAAATGCTAGATTCGACCGACCAGAGATTTGTGCAAGCCCTGTCATCCCTGGCTTTACCGCAAACACACGCCGTTCGTAACTTGTGTAACGATCCACTTCATCCGGCAAATGTGGACGCGGTCCGACAAGGGACATGTGACCCGCAAGCACATTGAAGAGTTGAGGAAGTTCATCAAATGTCCAACGACGGAGCACACTGCCAACCGGAGTAATGCGAGGATCATTTTTTATTTTAAACAGTGGCCCATCTGTGCGATGACTTTTTGATCGTAGCGTTGCTTTCTTTTTATCTGCATTTTTTATCATCGTACGAAACTTCATAAATGGAATTGTGCCACCTTCTCCATCTGCGACGCGCGCCGAAACATAGAAGATGGGCAATCCTTGTGCGAGCAATAAGAGAACCGATATGACAACAAAGATTGGAGATAGGATGACGATCAATACGATGCTTCCGACAATATCGAATAATCTTTTGAGAACTCTTCCCCAGCCATCAAGTGGTGTCGGTCTAAACGAGAGCATTGGCACAAGACCTAAGTGATCTGTACGAAGTTGATGTGGATTTTCTGCAAGAACCGGTGGAAGAAATGCGTAGTGAATGTGCTCGCTTCTGCAGTACTCAATGAGAGCGTTTGTCGTGGAATTTTTTGGATCCGGATCTGTTTGTAATACCAAATCGATTTCCTGTTGTTTGCGTAAAGTTTTGAGCTCATTTAGCAAACTTATGTGCCCCAAATACTTATAGCGAACATCACGAGTAAGTGTTGTCTTTGCTGCTTTGACAATTGATTGACCTCCGATAGATATCACGGAACGCACACCAATGCCACAGTGCAAGAATGCACGTTGCAGGAGTAATACCGACACGCGCCCTACCATGCCAAATGCAGCAATTAGGAATGCCGAATGTACGAGAAGCATGCGACTGTAGAAGAGTTGTTTCTTTACGAGGAAGTACCATGCGATAACGGCAACGAGCCAGAGGAAGCTTGCGATAAAGAGCTTGCCTATTTCATTCCACGCACTGCGTGTCGAGATGAGAACGTACATACGCAGACACGCTGCAAAAAAGAGGAATCCAAGAATGCCAGGGGTTACAAATAGTGAAAGATAGTCTGGAAGATCGGGGAGTGTAGTAGCAGGATCAAGGAGCTGCACACCTGGGATAAGGTCTACGTTTAACTGACGCAATCTGTACGCAAGCAGTAGTGCTGCAAAGACTGCCAATGCATCAACAGGGATGCGCAGGAGGCCGAAGATGGCTTCGGATTTTTTCACAGGGAGGATTATAGCATCCAAATAACAAAAAACCCCTGTTTGTGGGGGTTCTTTGATCCGCTCTCCTGTACGCCGGGTTCTGTCTAGGGGTGATCATCTATCTGGGGCCGGCGTTGCTGCGCGACCTCGATGCGGAGGAGTACATAGTATGTCGGAACCAACACAGGTTCTATGCACCCAAATCCTCCTTACACCACCATGAGTTTACCGATTGGTCTTCTGCAAGGCAGAAGTCGAATCCTCGGTACTCCGAGGCGTTTCACTTCCCGCGTGAGCGGGACTCGTCTCTGTGGCACTAGTCCTCATACGTTTTATGAATTATGACGCATGTGACGGCTGTTAGCCGCATAGTGTTCCAGCGGTGCCCGGACGTTCCTCCCGAAGGATAAATCCTAAGGGCGATCACCAAAAGAGCGGACCTTTATTATCTCATAAATCAGAGTTTTTTACAACGAAAAGCAGCCACGATCCCTCTGGCTGCTTTTCGATATCTTGTCTGTTTTATGCCAATAACTGATTCACTACTTCTTTTGCAAGGATAGTTGTTGAATCAAATTGACGGAGTCCTTGAGTATCTATCTGTAGATGAGAAAGATCCGTACAAGCTATCAGAAAAGCTTGTGCACCTTGTTGGCAAATATTATCGATTGCTCTTTGTGTATGCACCAATTCACCCTCTTTTTCTTCGCCTGTCACAATACGCACTACGGATTGAATAAGTTCATCCTGAATAGGTTGTTCTGGCAGAACTTCTTGTATATTCGCCTTCCTCAAAAGTGTACTGAATAATTTGGATGCCACTCCTGTTCCTATAATACCAATGATTGTAATGTTTTGCTCTTTGAGATGAGCGACAACTGCTTCGGGGAGACTCAAAAACTTACTCCGCGTGCCTTCAGTCGCTGCACGAATTTCAGGTTCGAGAACATGGAGTGTATTGCATGCTAAAACAATAATATCAAGGTCTCTATCTGCCAAAAGCTTTGCGCTTTGCTGAACTGGTTCTATAAAATCTTCTGTCTCTTCGTTAGTCAGTAATCTTTTCTCATCATCGCGATTTACTTTTACGCCTTCCATAGTAATACGAGGAAGAATTTTCACTTTACGTCTATCAATTTCTTGCATAATTTCTTTCATCAAATCGCACGTGCCATCCACGCCAACGTTGCCAATGATTCCGAGAGTTTTCATAGTAATTTTGGGAATAATAAAATAAAAAAAGCCCTTCTAATGTGAGGGGCTTGTTTGGCTATTTAGGAATTCATCAATAGGTATAACCGCTCACATCACAGACGAGCTGATAATAGGTAGGTGAGCCGAAGATAATGAAAGGAAGAATCATAATGAGAGTATAAAAAAAAGCCCCAATTGATGCGAGGGCTTATATTTTCAATTAGGTACAACCGCTCACATCCGTTTAAGGCGGTTATAATAAGGGGTAGTATCGATAATGGTGCTAGTCGTAATCACAAATATAATATATACATATTAATTACAATTGTCAATGGAGCCACCTCGGAGATTCGAACTCCGGACCTACGCATTACAAGTGCGTTGCTCTGGCCAACTGAGCTAAGGTGGCTTATGTAGACATTGTATTAATGATCATGGCCAGAGCAAAGCTAGTTATATTGCTCGTATGCTCGAGAGCATACTCGACCCAACTGAGCTAAGGTGGCTTGTTCAGGCAGATTATAGAGGTTTTTTGATAGTATAAAAGAAGTCATTGAAGAAAAATACAATACACACTGCCCAACCATCAATCCATCTCTACCTTCCTTAAAGTCAGAACATAGAAAATGAGGAATACGAGAGACAGAATACTGATACTAAAGAATACTTGCTGAAGACCGAATTTGTCTGCAATAACACCCAAGCCACTTACAGAAACTGCCGCTACCACTGTAAGCACTTGTTTATTTACAGATAGCATCGTTGCCCTCTTATCAGATGTCACTTTTTCATTGATATACGTACTAATGGTTGGTGAGTAGAGCCCTCGGAGAAAGTAGAATACTGCAAGAACAGGGAAGATGTAATACACACTATCAATGCGTTGCATGAGCACAAGGAAGAGGCCGAATACTGATGCATGCAACACTAGATACTTATCGATAGAGAAGAACTTGCCGAGCTTGTGAGCGAACCATGATCCAAATGCTCGGAAGATGAACAGCGTTGCTGCGATAAATCCAAAGTAGCTTGTGGGAATATCCAGAGAAACATAGAGCGGTTGCACATATTGGAACGTCATCATAGCGATACTTCCTATGAGTGCTGAGAAGATGAAAATCTTTGAAAAACGTGGTGTTTGAAATGCGAACTTCACACTGTTTTTTATTTGCCTGAGGACAGGAACCTTTTTTACCTTGCGTGGCGGCTCTATCAAAAGGCAGCACGCAACGATGCCTACGATTGCTACAACTATCTCTGCATAAAATGGTGCCCGAGCGTTGACTGTATAAAGCAATCCACCAAGTACTGCTGTAACTACCCAGAAAATATTGGTGTAAAAATCAATCTTTCCGGCCATTTGTTTGTAGCTCTTTTCTTTTCCTTGATCTTGCAACTGCTCATATAGCAGGGCATAGTCCGCACCTTGTTTCATAGAACAACCAAAACCAAGAAGGCTATTAGCAATCAAAAGCCAGTAGAAATTTTGCCCGAAAGCAAAGAGGACGGTACCAAAGAAGAAAATAATACTTCCCCAGAGAAGCGCTGTTCTATATCCATATCGATCTGCAAAAATCCCCGAAGGAATCTGCCCTATGGAAGAGAAGATGAGCCATGCAGAAAGAGCGAGGGATACTTCTGCAAGGCTTAGCCCAATCCAAAGCATAAAAATTACGTACACACCCAAACTGAAATTGGCATCATTTGTGAGCATGGCAATGCTCAGTTTTCCAATATTGCCTTTGTACTGATTTTTCAATGCCATCTAATAATGATGAAGGGGTATATCTACTTCTTTTTCTTCTTCGGCTTGACCGCCTTTGTCTTCTTAATAGGCAATGTGACGATAAACGTGGATCCCTTTCCTTCTGTGCTCTCTACAGAAATCTTGCCACCTAAACTATCGACCACCATGTTGGTGATGTAAAGACCGAGACCGTTTCCATCTGTATCCATCTTGAGAACATTACTCGCTCGAAAGAGGCGCTGAAAGAGACGCTTCTGCGCAACCTTGGGAATACCGATTCCATTATCGGATACCTCTATATACACAGCGGTTTTTGTGGCCTCCATAGACACACTTACATCGCCGCCTTCTGGAGTGTACTTTACGGCATTGCTGAATAGATTTTTGAAGATCACATGAAGAAGCACAGAATCTGTCTCCATTTCTATCTTTTGCTTGGGTACAAATACCTTTGTGGCAATCTTTTTCTTCTTCCCCATCGAACGAAGCTCGTCACCAAGGTCTGTAACCAGAGAAGTAAGCTCTACGGTATTTTTGTGTGGCGTAATGTCTCCACCTTCCAATCGCGCAGCATGCAGGAGCGCGTCGATCAAGTTACTCATACGCTTTGCAGCAACGTCCATTTCTTTCACATACTCTTGCTGCTCCGTGTTGAGATTATTCTTGTCATTGATGAGCTCGATATACCACTCCAAGCTCGAGAGAGGCGTACGGAGCTGGTGTGAGGCAAGAGAGATAAATTCTGATTTCAGATTATCTACCCTGTGCTCTTCTGCGATAGCCTTAAAGAGTACACGTGCTTCAAATGCTGCAGCAACGGAGGCGACAAGCAACATGAATGTTCCAACCATCGCAAGCTTTCCAGCCGCACCAATCACTCCTGTCACAATAGCAAGTGAAAGGAGGAAGGTAATGGACGATACCATCGTCAGAATAATGGAGCGGTGCACCGCTCTCTTCACATGACTCATTTGCACCTGCAGATGTTTCCCTGATTCCTTGGTAGCAAAACAGATGTTTCTAGCCGATTGTAGTGGTAGTTTTCGTTTAGGCATGAATATGCAAATAATCCTTATATTTTACCATAAATAGCAATTTTGAGCCATTTTAAAAGCCCCCAGAAACCGGGGGCTGTAAAGTATAATTTTTTGGCTTATACTAGCGAGTTACACTAATTGTCGTGTTCTCGGCACTTGGAGCTGCAACTGTTACACGACCATCCGTGTTTTTAATGATGGTGTAGTCCGTCTCATCTGCCCCTGTTTGACTTGGATCAGTAGGCATAGAAACAAGGTATGTCCCATTGGTTGTGAGGACAGCAAGATCCAAAAGACCTGTGCATGTACCACCTGTCTGACAGATTTCTCCGACAGTTGTGGTAATAGGCGTAGGCAAATTACCGTTATTATCAATAGCATATTGATACACGGC
>DJKT01000047.1 GCA_002436205.1 Candidatus Peribacter sp. UBA6535 | reverse complement strand
GAGAAAATAAAGAAAGCAGTACATACGATTCGGTTTTCTATTATTGGATTGTTCATTTCATTCCTGGCGTTCTTTATCGTCGCATTCCTCGCAAAACTTTTGGATATTCCATTTGATCTGAGCTTCTCGCTTATCGTAGATCTTATGAGTGATATTCTTGGGTCATTGGACTGATTCTTCTGGCTGATATCAAAAGAAGCCTCGGTGCATCCTTGGCTTCTTTTTTAATACTAGCTTGATTATCCTTTGAGATACTTCCTACGCTGAGCCAGCGTTTGTGCAGCTCCTGCAAGTCCTGTGAGGCCAAGGAAGAGTGCGTCGAATGCTGCTCCTGTTGGAGGAAGGTTTGAGATCACACCAATCTGTGATGTGTAGATACGATCTTCGAGAGATACTGTATCCATTCCTCTACCACTTACGGTTACAATGTTTGGAATCGTTACACCGTGTGGAGCTCTGTAATCAATTTGTGCTGTGTACGCTGTATCCCAGCTTTGTCCAGGTGCAAGAGTTGGAATTGTCCATGTGATACCATCATTTGCTAGCTGCCCACTCTGTGCATTGAGAACGCGAATATGAGGGGAGCGCATGCGATCTTCTACTCGAACATTATGTAGAGTTCTATTTGTAGTATTCGAAATAGAAACAGTGTATCCAACTTTTTCTCCTGGTCGCACTTCTCCACGGTCAGCATTCTTTGAAACAAGGATATCGCTACGCTGAGCAAGACCTTTACCAGAAACAGTGCTACCAACTACTGTCGTATCAACGGATTCGTATCCGTTTACAGATACTGTGTTACGTAGCCTTTCACCAAGAGGTGCGTCACTACGAACACGTCCTGTAACACGCAGGCTTCTGCGTCCATTAGGAGCTACAGTCATGTTTTCCCAGCGAACATTTGTTCCTGTCCAGTATCCACCCTCGGATGCATCGACGAATTCCAAGTAACTTGGAAGCGCATTTGCAAGGTCAACTTCTGTTGCAAGCTGGTTCGTGCCATTTTGCAGACCGATGTCGTATGTTACGAGTGCTCCTGGGACTATTTCATCTAGGCCATCTGTTGTAGTTGCGATGATAGCATTTGGCAAGATTCCTGTGTGTACAGTTGTTGTATCTGTAGAAACTGCAGCACCTATAGATGCTCGTGTTCGAATCATAAAGAACTCTTTAGAGTCTTCTGCGATGCGGACAACTACTTTGTACTCTCTTGCACCATGTGGGCCTATCTTTTGATCACTCCATGAAATTGCTTTGCGGTTTGCACTGTGATTTTCTCCACTTACATATTCTACAGATGTATCTGTAGGGATCTGAAGGCGTAAATCATATTCTCGCTCTGAACTTGTAGGGTTACGCACTGCAACGAGATACTCAAGAGTCTCTCCGGGTTGAACGTACTTCTTTCCATCTGTGACAGAGATGTTCATTAGTGGAGTTGAGCTGATAACACTATCATCCTCCATTTCTACTCGTGTAGTGTCGGTTGCCTTTTCACCTTCTGCTGCAACTTGTGCAACGAGCAAAAGATCATTAGCAGCATCTGGGTCAACTTCTACTGTTACGGTGATCTTTCGAACTCTGCCTGGGAATACTGTTACACCATTCCAACGAATGAGCTCCTCGTTCCGTGCTCCGCCATCAGATGTTCCGATGAGGTTTGTCTGGTGTGGCATCTGGAAAAACACATCAGCAGATATTGGATCTTCTCGCTCTGTACGGAGGCTGATGATATAGGTCAAACTTCCTCCAGCGTGGATGGTATCTTTTGCATCGGACACATCAACAAAGAGTCCGCGACCTGTTGGGCCTTCACTATCATCATGAAGTGAAAGACACTGAGGATCTTGTGGGTAGTCTGTTCGTCCATCATGGTCGTTATCAATTCCATCAGCACACTCGGTAAATACGGCAGACGCACTCTCAGCTGGAATACCAGAAACGGTACTATGGAGAGTGAGTACAAGCATTCCCATCAGAGATACTGAGGCGAGTACTTTGCGGCGGTTGCTACGACAAGTTTTCATAATCTTTGGAGTGAATATGTCCAAAAGGTCGAGTACTATAATGATTTTAAATGGTCTTGTCAAGTAGCAGGAACGTCTCATTTTAGGTTAATCATTGAAATCTGAGCAGAAATTAGTATCATATGTCCGCTTTAGGGCGCATAGCTCAGTTGGTCTAGAGCGTCTGGTTTACACCCAGTAGGTCGGGGGTTCGACTCCCTCTGCGCCCACCATCATTTCCTGTATACTCCTGTTATGTTAGAAATCATCCACGTAATCATCGCAATACTACTTAGCGGAACCATAGTTGTTCAGACACGTTCATCAGGCCTATCTGCTACATTTGGTGGATCTGGTGCTGCCAATGTTGTTCAAAGGCGCGGAGCTGAAAAACTCATATTTAAGATTACTATTTACCTTAGCATCGCATTCTTTGCGTTGACTGTTGTTCGCTGGTACACGTTTTAGCATAAATCGCTATACTAACTCGGTACGTAAACTGTATGAATACAAGTGACCTTCGTAAGACGGCAGTATTTAACCAGAAGACGCTTCTGGGAATATTTGGCTTGGTGTTTTTGCTAACACTGATCATCCTGCTTCGTAAATTCCACAGCCAAAATACTGTTATAGTACCTACGGCTGGTGGAACCTATATCGAAGGATCTGTTGGCGAGCTCCATCCGCTTGTGACGTGGTTTATTGTTCAAAATGATGTCAATCGAGATATTCTCTCTCTTGTTTCACCTGGACTTTTAAAATATGACCCGGAAAGCAAAAAGATAAAAGATGACCTCGCTACAGTTCTTGTAAGTAATGAAGGTAGAATTTACACCGTTAAACTTAAAGAAGGAATTGTTTGGCATGACAGTACAAAGCAAGAGCCACATCCAGTTACAGCACAGGACATCCTCTTTACGTTTAAAACAATTCAGGACCCGGATTTTCCAAATCCAATTCTGCAGCAAAATTTTCTTGGCGTCGATATTCAAAAAGTTGATGACCGTACTGTTCAATTTAGACTAGACGAACCCTATAGTTTCTTCGCAAGTAACCTAACCCTCGGGCTACTGCCGCAAAGAAGCTTTGAAGGTATCCCGGTAGCTAAGCTCGAACAAGCACTTGGGTTTGGATTTGCTCCGATTGGAGCGGGTCCCTATAAATTTAAAAGCCTTGTTCCAACAGAGCTTTCTACAGAAATTACCTTGGAAAGATTTGACCGCCCAATTCAACCTGATTATCGATTGGAACAAATTATATTTAGAATCTTCCCAGATTATTCAACACTTCTTTCTGATATACGTAATCTCGACAGTATTCGTCACGTCCCGCGCAATGACAGTGGCGAGCACATGGTTCCACGAAGATTTGAAGCACAGGAGTATTCCTTGCCACAATATGTAGCACTCTTTTTTAAT
>DJKT01000029.1 GCA_002436205.1 Candidatus Peribacter sp. UBA6535 | reverse complement strand
AGACGAGCCGCCGCCTGAGGATGATCCGGAGGATGACGAAGGCGACAGTAGTTCGTTCGCATCAGCCTTTAACTTTAGCTTTAGCTTCGGATTCTCTACAAGTATAGATACTCCCGGTGATAACGATGATGACGGTGGAGACACGAGTAGTGAAGCAAGCGAAAATGCTGCATCATCATCTGCACAAACAATGTCGGAACAAGTAAGCTCTCAAATAACCATAGTTGCTGCAAGCTTCTGTGGAGACGGAGAGAAAAATGCTGGAGAGGAGTGTGATGAAGGTAACTTTAATTCAAATTCTCTACCAGATGCCTGCAGAACGAATTGCACAATAGCTCGATGTGGAGACAACGTTATTGATTTACGAGAGCTCTGTGATGATGGAAATACAAATGATGGAGATGGGTGTAGCAATCAGTGCAGACTAGAACTAACACTCGTTGATACAGAAGTTGACATAGAGTTTGAAGATGAAGTAATAGAAACTGAAGTAGAAACTGAACAAGCTAAGGAAACGCTCGTTGCAGCAGCTACAGTCTGTGGTGATGGGCTCCTAGAAGGAAATGAAGAATGTGATGATAGAAACAGGAGAGATGACGATGGGTGCAGCTCTACCTGCCTAATGGAAATTGGTATTTGTGGTGATGGGATTGTGCAATCACTTCTTGGTGAGGAGTGTGAATCTTCTCTGCATAATCCATCGCTCCCATACGATTGCTCTGGATGTCTCTTCTTCAGTGCAACTTGTGGTGACGGAAACGTAGACCCAGGGGAAAGTTGTGATGAAGGCCAATTAAACTCTACCTCACCAGATGCAGACTGCAGACCAAACTGTCATCCATACCGATGTGGAGATGGAATTGTGGATTCCACCGAACTCTGCGATGACGAAAATCGTCTGAATGGAGACGGCTGTGACAGATACTGCGTAATAGAAGAAGAGCAAACACAGATTGCATTCGAGCCTTCTGCACCTTCACAAGTTGCAGGGCAGCAATTAGCTACTTCACAACCTGCATCCCCATACGGATTCCCTCCATCGCAATATGGGTTCCCCCAATACCCAAACTACCAACAACTCCCCTTCCAGCTACCACTTGCTCAACTGCAACCACTTATTCAAACTCAAGGGCCCGTTGGAGACACCGGTCCTGCTGCTGTTGCTGTAATTGGTGCCGGAGCTGCTGCTGGATGGTCGTGGATGAGAAGAAAGCGACGCAAATAGCTAATCACCAATTACAAATTTTTCGACCATACTTGGGAGATCCTCGAAACTTTTTTGAAGAGCATCAGATTCTTCCTTGGTCATTTTACTCAGTACCCAATTACTCAAATCTTGTCCTGTAGGGGGGTTACCAATTCCTACTCGAAGACGAGAAAAATCTTCTCCGTACGTATCAACAATAGATTTGAGCCCATTATGTGTTCCGGGGCCACCGCTCATACGCAGTCGAAGTTCCCCAAGAGGAATATCAATATCATCTGAGATGATGAGTACTTGTGTAGAGACATCGAGCTTAAAAAACTCCACAACCTTACGTACTGCATCACCTGAAAGATTCATAAATGTCTTAGGTTTTACCAGAAGTACTGGGGCTACCCCTACGCGCGCCTCTTGTATAAACGAATCAAATTTTTGCTTGTCTTGCCAATCATCCTGACCAAATTCGCTACTAAGAACATCTATAGCCATAAAACCAGCATTATGACGAGTGCGTTCATACTGTGCACCAGCATTGCCTAAGCCAAAGATAACAAGAGCAGGTTTCATTGAAAGGATCATAGCAGAGATTGCACAGCTTTTAAGAAGGCTGCAGCAGCTTTCTCTGCATCGCTCTTTGATACTGTCATCTGAGGCTCATGTGCAATACGATTACGCAACTTGTGTGCATTCCACACTGATTGTTCGTTAGGGAGCTTGGATCCATATCGTTTTAATAGACTTCCCATAGATTCATTGGATCCCAGAGATTTTAATGCTTCATGGAGTACCTTATCTGCTTCCAAAACTTTCTTGGCAGGATCATCTACTGTCGCTATGTGATTGATAAGTGATCGAATGCGAGGCCTTGCATGAACTGGAACTTTCTTTTTACGGGAAAGGAAAATAAAAAGACCAACGAGGACAAGCGCGATAGCAGCAATTAGATATTCCATAGTCTAGTCATCATCGTCGTCGTCATCGTCATCTTCATCAAGGTATTCATCATCGTCATATTCATCATCGTCATCGTCACTTTCGAACTGTTCTAAATTCACTTCTCTGGCAACAAGTTGTGAGAGAATATCTTGTACATGCTTTGCATCGGTAAGATTTTTACCATGCAAATATCCTTCCATTGCTTGCAAGATGAGCGCCTCTATCGCACGAGGATTTTTTACGCTGTCCATAGAGAGCACACTCCCTGTAGAAATTTTCTCCACCGCAATTGCACCAAAACGAAGCATCGTCCCTAACACTCCCTGAATTTCGTAGCTTACTCCTTGAATGTCGCTGTATAAAACTCGAGTGGATTGACGATGGAACCACCCGTGCCACTCGACATCTATAATTCCTTGATCGGTAATAATCCATGCGTCCAAATAGTAATCGTAAAAACTACGCAACCCCCATACCAAAGTTCCAATACTTGCAAGTGCCGCTATATAGAAGATAAATTTATAGGGAGCAAAAACAAAAACAGCCCAAGCAAATGCAAATGCCAACACTGGCCAAAAAAGATATTTAAATCCAAGTAGCCAGTGCTTATGTACTACCATGACGATTTCTTCGTCGTCATCGACATGCCTATGAAAGTGGCGTTGTCCTACAAGCACGTTTCTAGTATACAAGCACGAAGCCCAAATATCGAAATTCGAAATATTATTATGCGTTTCGGTTTTCGTGTTTCGTATTTCGAAATTATATATATTTCATTCCCTGAAGCCACAAACAACCGTATACTGGTCGGGATGAAAACTTCACCCCGCCATGGCCTGTGGTTCCACCTGTTCGACGTTTTACTCAACATCGTCATTATAGTGGGAGTGGTTGCCGTAATTCGAACATTCCTGGTTTCCCCTTTTCAGGTAGAAGGAAACTCGATGCTTTCAACACTGGAGCACAAGGAATACATCATTATCAATAAACTCGCCTATCACATAGGATCTCCAAATAGAGGTGACGTTGTGGTTTTTCGCCCGCCAAATGATCCAAAAAGGCCCTACGTAAAGCGCATTATGGGAGTCCCTGGAGACCGTATTGTTATAGAAAACGGAGTGGTGTTTATTCGTCCAGAAGGATCAAAAGAGCTCGTAGAAATAGACGAGGAGTACCTAAATATCAAAAATGTTGGTAAGACATTCCAAGCTCCTCCAAGCTCTGGAAATACAGACTTTATCTCCTATACAGTCCCCGAAGGTCACTATTTCATGCTGGGTGATAATCGCCAAGGAAGCCTGGATAGTCGCAGTTTCCGCGATGAGTCCGGTGATCCAATCCCCTACGTAGAAGAAGACAATGTTCTGGGGAAAGTGTGGATGGTAGCCCTGCCCATTAGTAAGATTCATGCCCTCGAACCTCCTCTGTATGATTTATAAGGAAATCCTTGCAAGCAGCCCTAGGAAGCGTATAATGAACACGTAATCCCTTCTGAGGGGTTTTTTATTAAGAAGAATTATGCAAATTACAACCTACTTCAACGAAGCAGTCTCCGAACTTCGTCACGTGCGCTGGCCCACTCGTCAGCAAGCAATTCGTTTGTCGATTATTACAATCGGATTTACCGCTGCTGTTGCCGTAGCATTTGGTGGCATAGACTATGTCTTAAATCAGATTGTGAAACTTCTTTTGTCTCTAACATACTAATGGGAAAGCAAGACCCAACCGCCGGAAGAAACTGGTATGTGGTGCACACGTACTCCGGATATGAAGATGCCGTAGCAGAAGGTTTGCAACAGCGAATCGAAAGTTTTGGCATGGGCGACTACATCTTTGATGTACAGGTTCCAAAAGAGACGCAACTAACATTTCGCCGAGGAGAACCAACCGAAGAAGAGAAAAAGCTCTTCCCAGGATATGTTCTTGTCGACATGATCGTAACCGATGAAAGTTGGTACCTTGTTCGAAACACGCCAAACGTGACAGGGTTTGTCGGATCCGGAAACATTCCCGTTCCCGTTACTCCAGAAGAATTTGGAGTTATCGAGCGCCGGGTTGGAGAACAAGAAGCGAAGTTTAAATCCGACTTCCAGGTAGGAGACCTCGTAGTCATAGTCGATGGACCATTCAAAAACTACGAAGGTGCAGTTGATGGTGTAGATATCAACAAAGGAAAGATTAGCGTAAACGTTTTGATCTTCGACCGCGAAACTCCTGTAGAGCTCGACTTTACGCAGGCGAAGAAGAAATAGTTATGATTGCCAAAAACATCCGCGTCAACGGCACTGTCCAGGGAGTCTGCTTTCGTGCAAATACCAAAGAGAAAGCAGACGAGCTAGGGATAAAAGGCTGGGTACGAAACTGTAGGAAAAGAAATGACAGTGTAAAGATTTTCGCTGAAGGAGAAGAAGATGCGATGCAGAAATTTCTCGATTGGTGCCACGAAGGACCGGATAGTGCTGATATTAAAGAAGTTATAATAGATGAAGCTAAAGCCGAAAACTCCACATCATTTGATGTTACAGACTAAAGTTGTTGTTATTTTTTACAACACCTTATTTACTCTCCTCGGTAACATCACACTCAAACCAATCAACTGAATACCTTGGCCCACGGCAAATCCCATAGCAAGACTATAAATTCCAAATCGGGGAGCAAGATACCACGCAGCTGCAATCGCACTCAGTCCATTGATTACGCTAAATATAGCTGGGGTAATCGTATGTTTTGTTGCATAGAACGCACGAAGTAAAAGATGATTGATGCTTTCAAATGGAATCGAGAGAGCGTAAAAGAGTAAGCAGAGAGAAAAGACCGGAAGTACATGGCTAAGACTGACAAGACTTGCAGCAACTGGTGCCAACATTACAAGCGCAATTGCTCCGGGAATTGTAAGTACTAGTAAAGTGATAATTCCTTTTCGTAGATAGATGTAATAACGCTTCTTCTCTTTTTTTGCTGCGGCTTGAGATAACAGTGAAAACGCAGACTGTGCAAGTGCAATACCAGCTACTCCTACAGCAACTGCCTGAAAGTTTCTGGCGTAGGCGTTGATAGTCACTGAACCTGCATCAAGCCCAGAAGCAACTTTATCAAACAAAAGAAGTTGCGCCTGCAATGCACCAAGGGCTGCCATACGTGGCCACATAAGCTCAAGCAACTCTTTAAGATCTGGATGAAGCAATTTCGTATTTCGTATTTCGTATTTCGTATTTCTTCTCTGAACTGCAATAAATCTCAACACAACATACACCACCGCTCCCCCAAGTGTTCCATACATCGGACCGTACGCGCCAAACTTGGGAGTAAGATAGATCGTTCCAAGTATTGTACCCAATGTATAAAGCATCGGCGTGATGCCATAGATCCAATACTTCTGAACTGTAATCAAATACTGACCAAACGCGTTTCCAAAAACAAAAAGAAAATTCGTGATGAGTGCAAGTCTGGCAAAGTCTACGTAGAGCCTGAGTGACTCACCCGTAAACCCGACAAGATACGGAGCAATCTGATCCATGAAGATGCTCAGTACAATCGCAACTACTCCAAAGACGACAGCTGCAAGAGTAACGACTGAGTTGAGCAGCTCATGCATCTCCTTCTTTTTACTATCTGCATGGTAGGCTGCAAGCATCGGAACAAGCGCTACCGAGAACCCCGCCATAATCATCATTTGAAAACAAAGATCGCTGGGTCTAAATGAGGCAATGTAGACGTCTACGGTATCAAGCCCCGGAAAAGTCGCTGCGAGTGTTCTGTCTCTGATCAGCCCCATAATCGATGCCCCAAGCTGCATAAGACCAAGAACAGCAGCTCCACCGAGAATACGGTGCTGGCCAAATTGATGTTTTAGGGCTTTCATCTGTGCAATAGTAGCAGAAACCTGTACAGTGTTCCTCCCTTCAGCGAAAATTGTTGAAGGGTGTTCTCAAGCCTGATTTATCCCATCAGGCGTAATCGGGGAACATCCTTGAGGTGGAGTGGAATAATGCTGTCGTTCCAAGGTTTTCTCTCTTGTATCGAGAGAATCAGTAGCCCCGGCACAAAAAGGGCTGAACGACCACGAGGGAAATTTACGTCCAACCCTCATGAAAAGGCAAAACTTCCACTCCGCCTTTTTTAAAATGCAAACCAAACTTGATTCTCAAGCTCTGCAAGATACTGCATACTCTCTACGTGAGTATTTCCCCTACCATCAAGACGCTTCCGTTCTCGACTGCGAGTGACGATGAAATTTCTGCGATCCTCAAAGAGTATCAAATTGGACTTACGGTCGAAGAAGCAAAAAAGATTGTCGATCTTCTCGGGCGAGACCCTACTCTGACAGAAGCCGTGATCTGGGGAATACAAGGGAGTGAACACTGTAGTTACAAATCTTCTCGCAGATTTTTAAAGAACTTCGTTACAGATAGTAAGCACATTATTCTCGGTCCCGTCGAAGATAGTGGCATCGTCGCTATTACTGATGGCCCCAAAGGAAAGCGCTGGGGGTTTGTTGTGACACACGAATCCCATAACCACCCAAGTCAGATCGTCCCATTTGAAGGAGCCGCTACAGGAGTTGGTGGAACCGTGCGCGATGTGCTGTGTATGGGAGCCAGAGTTATCGGTTGTATGGACATGCTGCGACTCGGAGATTTACAAACTGAGGAATCAAAAACCATCGCCAAAGAAGTCATCCGTGGTATTGGCGGATACGGAAACCCTCTAGGGGTGCCAAACCTCGGAGGAGATACGGTGTTCGATGCTTCGTATAACAGCAACTGTCTGGTGAATGCCATAGCACTCGGTATTGTCCGAGAAGATGAAATCATCCACAGCTACTGCCCCGAAGAAGCCGGAGAAGTCGGCTACGACATAATTTTAGTCGGAAAGCCGACAGATAGATCTGGCTTTGGAGGAGCGTCGTTTGCCTCTGCTTCTATGGAAGAAGAAAAGAGTGAGCAAAACACCGGAGCTGTCCAAGAGCCAAATCCATTTCTCGAGCGTCATCTACTGGCTTCGCACTATGCGCTCTTCGACTGGCTCGTTGCAAACGGCAAGCTAGACAAAGTGAGCTGTAAAGACTTAGGTGCTGGAGGAGTAGTCTGTGCATCTGTAGAACAGGTCGTAGACCTTGGATTTGGCGCAGAAGTTAATCTTGATAACGTGCACGTTGGAATAGAGGGCTTGCCTGCAGAAGTCATCGCCTGTGCAGAAACACAGGAGAGGCTGTGCTTTACGTGCCACCCAGATTTAACGGATCATATTCTCCATCACTTTAACGTGACATGGGACCTACCAAGTGTGATGGAAAACGCACGTGCAAGTTTGGTTGGAAAAGTCACAGCAGATGGTATCTACAAATGTACGTATAAAGGAGAGGTTGTCTGTGAAGCATCCGCAGAGGCACTGACATGTGGTATTCAATATGAAAGACCTACCAATCTTCAAGTTACTGATCGTACCGAGCCAGACATCAGTACGCTAAAAGAAACATTCCCCGTTGCAACTGTGTTCGAAGCGATGCTCTCTAATCCAAACTATGCATCTGCATCACCTGCATATTTGCACTTTGATAAAAACGTTATCGGTAACGGCATCGTAGAAGCAGGAGAAGCAGACGCCTCCGTTATTGCACCCCTACAAGATCTGCAAAGTTATGTACTCGATGGGCAGCACCCCGGTTGGGAACTTGAAGAAGTTAACCGTTGGCGTGGAGTTGCGATCGCTGCAGATGGAAACGGACGATACGGTCGCATTGATCCATACTGGCAAGCCGTAAATGCAGCAGTGGAATCGATGTGCAACGTCGTCGCTGTCGGAGGAACTCCAAGGGCACTAACAGATTGTTTAAACTATGGAAACCCGGAGATCCCTGAACAACTTGCGGAGCTTGAGGCCGGTGTACAGGGAATTGCTGACGCAGGAAAATCTATTACATTCGACAAAGAACCTATTGCCGTTATCTCTGGAAACGTCTCTCTCTACAATGGAAAACCTGACGGGTCAGCAATAGACCCAACGGCCATAGTTTCATGTACGGGAATTCTTCCTGATGCGAGAAAGGCAGTGACCATGCAGATAAAGAGCCCTGACTCCTCTGTAATGTTGATCGGCGAGCGCCGCGATGAGTGTGGTGGATCTGCGTATTATCAGATACTCGAGGAGCTCTCTGGAGCCCCCCGGGATGACCTTCTCGGTGCAAATGTGCCCAAGCCAGACTTCAAAGAGACCGAGGAAATGCTCAAATTCATATTAGAGAATATCAGCTCTAACCATATTCTATCCTGTCACGATATCTCAAATGGAGGCCTTTTACTTAGTGCTTTTGAGATGCTCCTACCCCAAAGAAAGCTTGGCGGTACCATTGGGCTAGAACTAGATCTAGAAGCGCTAAAATCGCCTTTAAATAGCGAAAAACTACTGTTTTCAGAGACCCACGGCTTCCTTGTAGAGACATCGAGAGAGTCTGCCTCGGAGATGCTCTTAGAAGCTGAAAAAATAGGTCTAGAGGCCAAAGTAATAGGGAAAACATCAAAAGAAGCTTCTTTTAAGGTTTCCCACGGAGAAATCAATCTAATACACCAAGAACTAAAGAATTTGACTCAGATTTGGCAAAATGGGCTGAAATCACATATCTCGTAGGAGTAGAATACTTGACATATATCTATTTGGGTGTTTTAATAGTCCTCCTATTTTCGTGGCACTACCCCCCTTCGCCATGGTACAACTATCTACTTTCTCACCCATGAGAACTCTAAAAGCTTTATCCACCGGCATCGCTGCTATAGCTCTCCTTATGAGCTTTACTACAGCAAACTCAGCTCAGGCAGCCGGAAGCTCACTCTTTATAGACCAGAAAAGTCCTATCGCTGAATACGGTCACTGGATAGTGGATATGCCTGGTGACGCTACGTTTCGAAGCTCACTGAAAACCAAGGTCCTTAACGATCTTGATGCAGGTACCTACACAGTATCAATTACCAATCCTGCCGGCTCACTGACAAAGATGACTCTCGTTCACAGCGGAACTCCTGTACAGGAAGTAACTGGAAACAGTATCACTTTTGAAGTGCTGGATGGAACGTCATACAGACTCACAATTGAATTTGTATATACCGGTACTGTAGAGGTTCGCAGTGATCCTCAGAATGTCTTCTTTGAAATGGAAAGCCTCGCAGACGGGCGTACATTCACTGGTATTACACCAGCAGTATTTACGGATATGCCTCCTGTTGGTTACAAAGTGAAATACGACATTGAGCCTGATTGTGAAGTTCAAAAAGATATGCAACGTGAACTGATTCACGGAAGCCGTCTCGTCTTCTGGGCTGACTTTACCTGTGGTGACCGTCGTGTCCCTCTTGCAGGAAAAGCACCCGTGCCACTTGGAACAGATCGTCCGGCTACAAAGGCCCCTCGTCCAAATGCACACGTTGATATGCCTGCTCAGCGCATAGTACAAACAAGCTCAATGTCAGAAGTTGTAGCTGGTGGAAATGTTCGCTTCAACGTTACTATTTCGAACATGACCCGTGAAACACTGCATAACATAGACGTTGTAGACCGTTACAATCCAGAAATGATCGATATCGTTCAACCACTATTTGATGGTGGAGTGATCGATGGAAATGAAATTGCCTGGTACGTTCCTAAGCTCTACGCAGGTCAAACGTGGACCACAAGCTTCACTGTTCGTGCAAAAGACCACCTCACCGCTGGTGACCGCATCGTGCTACTTGCTCACGCCTACAGTGACGAAGCAGACTTCGATCTTTACCCAGAGGCTTGGAGTTCTGTATCTGGAGTTGGAATTGCATACATGCCACAGACTGGAGGAAAGTATGATATCCTCTTCGCTCTTGCAGCCCTCCTCGGTGCTGCAGTGGTTACCAATATGACAATCCGTAAAAAGCAACTGAACTAATCCAACCGAAAGATTCAAAAAAAGCAGCCACTAGGCTGCTTTTTTTGTACATTGCGTATTGCACTTTTACGAGACTGACTCCAAAATAGAGCCCTCAAAACCTTCTTCATAAACTTTCATGAAAAAACGTATCTCCTCAATAACCATTACTGCTATTACACTTTTAATACTTCCTATTGCCCCTCTACATGCTCAGGAGTTAGAAGGCTTTGGAAGTATAGCTCTCGATCTTAATGGCCCAGAAGAAGACCCCAGAGTCATAGGGCATTGGACTCTGGTTAGGCCAGGAAACCAGCGTACCGAAGGAGATGATCCAAACTTTACCTTTGATGAAATAGATGCAGGAATGTATACATTTACTACTATTCTGCCAGAAGGAACATCAGCAACGATAGAACTCCTCCTCAACGGAAAATCAGTGGAAATCGTAGACCGACCACAGATATCTATACCACTGGATGGTCAGGATCGATATGTTGTTAAAGTCGAATATACCTATTCTCGAACAGGGACAGTCGCTGTTGCCAGTACTCCTGCAGGGCTTACCTTTACCCTGAAAGGACCCAATGATACTGAGATAAAAGGAGAGACACCATATTCTCATATAGGGCCAGAAGGACAGTGGACTGCATACTTCGAAGAGATAGAAGGGTGCCCCAGTCTCCCAGCGCAATCTGACAAATTGGTCAAAGACAGTCGCATTACCCTGTCAGTTGATATTGTCTGTGACAATCTAAAAGATAGTGATATTGGAAAGCAGCTAGAAAAATCTCTCGAGTTCGTCACTGTAACAATCGACGGAAAAACTGTTGTCTTCGAAGATGTACGAACACAGGATTGGTTTGCACCCTATGTTAGCAAAGTTGCTAAGGCCGCAATTATTAGTGGATACAAAGATCGATCTGGAAACCCAGAAGGGACATTTGGCCCTAGTGACAATGTCACGGTTGCACAGCTTGCCAAAGTTGCACACGAAATGAGTGGCGTTGATGAAACAAAGATTCGCGTTCCTGTTATCAACACACGTGCAAAAAATCAGTGGTTCGAACAGTACTTTACTTCTGCAGAACAGCGTTGGTGGGAAGTATGGCGTGACCGTAGGGTAGATCCATCTCGTAGCGCAAAGCGCGGAGAAGTAATCGCCACGGTATTGCGTGCAATGGGTATCCGCACCGTTTGGGCAGAAGGCAAAACGTTCGGCGATGTCACTCCGATAGACAAATATGCAAACGCTATCGAGACCGCTGCAATAGATGGCCTGATAGATACTGGTGGAAACTTCCGAGCAAAAGATCCTATCAATCGAGCAGAACTTGCAAAAATTGTATCGAATGCTGTTGAACTCTACGGTGAAGACACGCTGGAGCAAACTGGAGGAAGTCGCTAAGACATTAGTGCCGACGCTACAGACGTAACGTCCCCTGCCCCTAACACAAGTAAGACATCATCCTGTTGTAATATTTTACAACAGAGTTGCTCTTTGGCTTCGCAAAGCGTTCCTCCGTAAACAGATTCCGCCTGAATATCAGCGGTAAGTTGGGTAATGTCTACAGTTTCATTTTCAATATCTGGCCTCGCATCGTAGACATCGGTCGTCACAACCAAATCCGCTCCGTCAAATGCAATGAGGAAATCGTTATAAAAACGAATTACTCTATCGTGCGTGTGTGGTTGAAAGAGACAGACAATTCTCCTTCCTGGATACGCCTGTCTTGCAGCGGCAACTGTGGCTGCAATTTCAATTGGGTGATGTGCGTAATCATCGATAACTGTCACACCATCCGATGTATCACCTTTCACTTCAAAACGACGCCACGTTCCGGAAAATTCCAGAAGAGATTCCTCTGAATCAATTTCTAAGTGATCAGCTAACGTAGCAACAAGTAAGGCATTCTCCTCCATATGTCGTCCAGGTACAGAAAGTGATACCGATGAATGGGCATCTGCATCAAGAACTTCCCTTCCGGCAACACCTGCAATCTTCTGGCAATCCGGATCCTCCATATGTGTAATGATCACTCCATCATCGGGAAGTCTGCTGAGGAATTCTTTGTAGGCGTTTTGATAATCTTCAACAGAATCAAACGCATCAAAATGGTCCCCATCAACATTCGTCATCAAAATAATATTAGGATGAAGGTTAAGGAATGATCCGCGATACTCACAAGCCTCTAGAAGAAAGAGGTCTGAGTCACCCTTTCGCCAGTTTCTTCCATTGAGTTGCGGAACTTTTGTTCCAACAATAACTGTCGGATCAAGTTCTGCCCCAAGAAGAACCTGCGCCGCCATTGCAGTTGTCGTTGATTTTCCATGTGTACCGCAAACAGCAATAACTCTGTAGTCCTTAGAAATTTCCCCAAGAGCCGCAAAGTAACTGATTTGACGAATGCCATACTCCTCGGCTTTCACTCTCTCTGGAGCATCTTCTGAAATGGCTTCCGAATACACAAAAAGATTTGCGTCGTGCGGAACATGCGACCCATCCTGAGAATCAAATACTTCTATACCCTGTGATGTAAGATCTTTCGTTAGAGCAGTACGTGAACGGTCACTCCCAAGTACTGTATGCCCATTGGCATTCTGGAGCGCTGCATATGCGCTTAGCCCAATACCGCCGATTCCGGAACAGTAAATTTTCATAGAGTGCCAGAATACTCTACTATTTAGGCCATGTCCTACCAACATCTTGAACCACTTTCTAAGCAATTGACCATTGTCATTGGGCTTTCTGTTGTTGGATTCATGGCATTTGGGCTGGCACTCTCGTTTTATAGAAACCTATTATTTGAGCAGACACTGGAAGGAATATCCGAGCAAAATGGGGTATTACGAGAAGCAATAGACCAGGGATATCGAGATCTTGAATACTTTAGAAGCAGTCAATACAAAGATAAGTATGCAAAAGAGAATCTTAATATCGTTCGGCCAGGAGAAAAAACGCTCATCATTACCCAAATCCCAAATGATGTATTTGTCCTCTCGGAACCACAACTCGAGCCTACGCAGCAACAAGAAGCAGCCTACTTTGAGCTCCTTCGCCAGATGCCGACCCTCGAACATTGGAAACTGTACCTTTTCCACAGAGAGAAGATTGAGGAGATTAAGATGGGACTATAATTGGTTGCGGGGGCTGGATTT
>DJKT01000011.1:3214-4186 GCA_002436205.1 Candidatus Peribacter sp. UBA6535 | reverse complement strand
ATCTTGCCGAGGAAACGGTCTCGAATAGCTTCGAGAATTTCATGGTCTGTCGGATCTCCTACTCCGGCGTTTCGTTTGAACTCCTCGATCGGCCCCTCACGATCGAACGTCGCGCTGATCGAACCAAAATCTATAGTAGCGATGTACTCCTTCGACAAACTGTTATACAGCTCTACGACCTTAAGGGCCTTTGCACCTACGGCTAAAACCATCAAACCGGATGCCGCAGGATCGAGTGTCCCCAAGTGACCAACTTTGCGTTCGGAAAGCGCCTTACGCACCATCACTACAATGTCGTGACTCGTGGGACCTTCTGGCTTGTTGATGAGGAGAAAACCGTGACGCATCGGCGAAGAGGATAGAGGATAGTGCATAGAGGATAAAGCAAACACGCTCCGAATTGTGACTATCGTTATCCACTTTCCACTTTCCGTTATCCACTTCTTTTTTCCGCTTTTCGATATACGTCACTCTACTGTACTATAAGCAGTAACCCCCTCCCCTTATGACTATCACGCCCACTTGGGATCTGTTCATCGTTGTATTCTTCGGGCTGGTGATTACCTACAGCTTCATTATTGGGAAGCATGAGGCCGTGAAAATCATCATATCTACCTACATCGCCATTCTTGCTGTAGAGGGGATAGCAAATATCATTGCACGCGTTACCGGAGATTCCAGACCACTGCTGAATGTTATGGGATTGAATGTTGATACTGATATCCTTACCGCGGTAAAACTCATCGTCTTTATCGCCCTTATTATCTTTATATGCGTTCGTAGCGGATTGGAAGTAGATTACAATAAAGACCCAGGTGGACCAGTAAATGTACTACTCACAGCAGTATTTGGTTTCGCCACTGCGGGGCTCCTGCTCATTTCACTCGTTATATTCGTCACAGATATTTCTCTACTAGACCCTGCTATAGAACAAAACGAAACCATGGCAGCGCTCCTCCAAAAAAGCAGGCT
>DJKT01000011.1:0-2835 GCA_002436205.1 Candidatus Peribacter sp. UBA6535 | reverse complement strand
ATAGCAGTTGGATTAATTAGCGCAGATGCTAGCAATGATGAATAGTACGGATAAAAGGATTAGAAAATTCCGTCAAGCTCCATTGCCCCTACTTTGCAGAACTCGCCTTGCTTTAGGGCATTACCTTAAGTAACAATGGTATAAATTTCCTGTTTTTATTATGATCAATAAGCTTAATTCTATTTCACTTCGCGCTTCCTACGCAGCCATTGCATTCTTGTCTGCGCCAAAGGCATTCGCACAAGACCTCTTTGGTCCTGTTCCAGACATCGGTGGTATAAGTGCCACTGATACCGCGTCAATTCGACAAGGTATTTTGGACATTCTCGATGTCATTTTGAGTTTCATGGCGCTGATCGCAGTGATCGTCGTTGTGATTGCCGGTATCCGTCTCGTTGTTTCTCAAGGTGAGGAACAAGAGAAAGACAAGGCAAAGAAGACTATTTTCTACGCCGTTATTGGTCTGATTATTATCCTTCTTGCTCAGGCAATCATTGGATTCATTCAGGATCTTGGTGAAGTCGCAGGCGGTGGGTGATCTAAACTTAGAAAGTTGAAAACACCTCTTAAATCTCAAGAGGTGTTTTTATTTTCGAAGCGCAACTCCTGCTTCCATTTCTGGCAATTTCGCAGATGATTCTTGTGTTGTCTTTTGCTTAACACGCTCCTTTGCAATTGGATCACGCACAACTATCGCAGCAGCCGTGACTTCGAGTATATCCGATACAGGAAGCGCAATCCCCCATCGAAAAAACTTACGAGGAAAGAGCCACTCAATGTGCATCATGTCTGTATTAAATTGTACATCACTGCAACGTCCGAGTTTTACTCCTGCCTCTGTACGAATCTTCTGACCAAGTACTGTGCGCGGATCCTGTAAGAGAGATTGCAAGCGTATTCGATCTTCTGGAGGAGCAAGGACGTTTGCGTCTCGCAAGTAGACCCGCGTTCCCCATCGCACAATATCCATCGAACTACAAAACAGATCTCCCACCAAAAACCCCTCAATCTTACCCGTATCAGGATGAATAAGAATGCCAGAAAGTAACCCTAGAGTGGTATCACCCCCCTCTTCGAGGACAGGGGTACCTATGCAACTGGAAAATCTCACATGCATAGGCTTATC
Organism: Candidatus Peribacter sp. UBA6535; assembly: GCA_002436205.1. Lineage (GTDB taxonomy): Bacteria > Patescibacteriota > Gracilibacteria > Peribacterales > Peribacteraceae > UBA2170. The sequence continues at coordinate 1,709 of DJKT01000011.1, read as the reverse complement.
ATAGCAGAAACAGAAGCGACAAACGCTCTGAAAGCTGCTATAATAGAGACAATATGCACCTCTTCGCAGGATCTTCCCACCGGGAACTCGCTCAAGCTATCTCTAAAGAACTGGGGACAAAGATTGGCGAAGTTACTCTCAAAACCTTCAGTTGTGGAGAACGCTATGTAAAATATGAAGAAACCGTCCGCGGAAAGGACGTGTTTATTGTGCAGACTGCTACGCAAAATGTGAATGAAGACTTGGTAGAACTCTTTTTAATGTGTCAGGCAGCGAAACTTTCCTTTGCAAAGAGTGTCCATGTCATAGCTCCATTCTTTCCGTATGCACGCCAAGATAGGGTAGCGGAATACCGTGAGCCTATTTCTGCCAAACTCATTGCACATTTGCTGGAAGAGTCAGGAGCAGATCATGTGATTACGCTTAACCTCCACTCAGATCAAATTCAGGGATTCTTCTCTATTCCAGTCGATGCACTGGAGGCACAAACCATTTTCGCCAAATACATTGAGAAGAAGAAATTATCGAATCCTGTTGTTGTCTCCCCAGATGCAGGGGGAGCTAAGCGAGCAAAGAAATTTGCAGACCGCATAGGAGCAGACCTTGCTATCATGCATAAAAGTAGACCAGAACATCAGAAAGCAGAAATACTAGAGCTTGTTGGTGAGATAGAAGGTCGCACCTGCATTATCTTTGATGACATGATCGATACTGCAGGAAGTCTGGTTTCTGCAAAAGACGCTCTTATTGAGGCGGGAGCTAACCCCGATGTATACGCTATAGCCACACATCCTGTATTTTCTTATCCTGCAATTGAAAGACTCAAAGATGCAGGATTTAAAGAAGTTATAGTTACCGATAGTATCCCAACAGATCCAAAAGCCTTTGATGGACTCACGATCCTCCCTATTGCACCTCTGCTTGCACAGGTAATAGAGCATGTAGAAAAGGGGCAGAGTGTAACGGAGATCTACGAAAAATAGAAATCACAGGAGACTGCCCTTTACTCTAAGCTCATCGCTCTTGTACACTTGATTCAACCTTCCCCTTTTTGTATGAAATCACTTTGTACCAAAACATGCTCTGCATTCTTCGCAGCAGCAATTCTCTTCTCCTCAACGCCTCTCGTACATGCAACAGGAACCACAACTCTTCGCGCAGCAGAAAGACGTTGTGCTAGAACTGCAGGACGCGAGCAAGCGCGTTGTAAGTTTGTAAATAGCAGAACCGAAAGGCTGCGATATACGAATTCTCGAAACGGATACACCCGTGGACACACGCTTCGTGAAATGCGTCATGTATCCAAGAACAGGCCAGCTACAGATATTCGCCGTATCGGAAGTCCCAACCTAGCGAGACTCCGCAGGCACAACCGAAATGGTGGAAATGCTCGTAGACTTATCAATACTCGTGATGAAAATGCTCGAACAGCATGTGAGCAGTTGCGAGGAACAAATAGGTACATGTGCATTCGCGGACGAACCAGGGCATTCCACAGAGGAGAGACACGGTAGAGTTATTTTCTGAGAATGAAAAAGAGGACCTAACGGTCCTCTTTTTGTTGACCAAATAAGCAAATATTCGTAATCTATTGCAGCTATAATGGATATATGGGCGACTAGCTCAGCTGGTTAGAGCGCGACACTGATAATGTCGAGGTCGCAAGTTCAAGTCTTGCGTCGCCCACCACTAATCTATTTCCTTACCCA
>DJKT01000022.1 GCA_002436205.1 Candidatus Peribacter sp. UBA6535 | reverse complement strand
GCTGGTGGAGATGCCGGGAATTGAACCCGGGTCCAATATGTGAAGCAGCTGTTCATACTGTTATGTCTGTTCTAGATCACTCTATCCATAAAGATCAGACGAAAAATAGATAGAGAGGGTCAGTGCTAATACAGAGTTACTCTCACACCAAGGAGTAATCCGTTCCACTAAGTGACGCCAGTTTTCCGTAGTGGAAGTCGGGAAAGTGACGTGTTCGCGCTAGGGCGAACTTATGCAGCCAATGCGAATGCAGGCTGAAAAGCGAACTTATCAAGCGAGCGACGCACGGTTGCGAGAATATCTGATTTTGCAGATAAAGATGCATCAAGTGGGTACGGGAACCGATGCCATCCCGAACAGAAACAAGGCAACCCCAGAAATCACATTGTCGAAGCCTGTCATCCCCAGTGCTTTAAACGAGCAGACCCCTATTGTATCGCATTCTACCATTTTATGGTAGGGTATACGTTGATGAAACTCGGATCCTCCAAAGCATGGGCAAAAACGCTTGGTTCTGGGCTTGCAAACGTACAACATGGTATGGATAAGTTGGTGGTTTTTGGCTTTAAAACTCTAAAACAAGCAGGGAAATCACCCAAGAAGGACAAGACAAAGAATAAATATATAAAGCACGTAAAAAAGGCAGGTCGCTCTACACTCTCATTCTTTGGAACACTGGGGGATAGTTTTTACGATGAATACGAGGAGCTGAAGAAGACAAAATCTTAAGCTTCTTCTCTTGCTGCTTCTTCTACAGCATGATCAAAGAAAAAATTGCCAAGAAACTTCATGGTCGAAAGCTTATCTCTCGTTGCATCTGAAATATTTTTGAGCTCAATTACTAAAGATGGATTGGTGTGCAAAAGAAGTAGAGTTGCAATTCCAGGTTCTTTGACAATAGGTACATCGGCAACGTCTATAACTAATCTATCTGGCTGCACTCCATCGACTTCATTTGCTAATGCAGATGCTTGCTCACGCACACTATCTACAAGTGGAATAGGTACACTTTCATCATCTGGATTGAAATTCATTTCTTCCTCAGAAAGTTTCACATGAATGGCCTCTCCTTGAACGGTAAGTTCCATAGTTTGCTAATCTACTCCTTAATAGAGGTATGTCAAGTTTATTCACCCTAAAAGCCCTTTTTTTGGCATTCTCTCTGGGATATTGGTACTCTAGTCTCATCACTCTATGCCCCCTAAAAGTACAGACGACATCCGGCAAGCCTACCTCGATTTCTTCCAATCGAAGGGTCACGCAATAGTACCTGGGGCTAGCTTGATACCCGAAAACGACCCAACAGTGCTGTTTACGACAGCAGGAATGCATCCGCTTGTTCCGTACTTACTTGGAGAAGCGCATCCCGGAGGCAACAGGATTGTTGACTGTCAGCGCTGCATTCGCACGGGAGATATCGATGAAGTAGGTGATAGTACTCACCTGACGATGTTTGAGATGCTGGGGAACTGGAGTTTGGGAGATTACTTTAAAGAAGGAGCCATTGAATATGCTTACGAGTTTTTAACAGAGATACTCAAGATTGATCCAGCGCTACTGGCCGTTACTTGTTTCGAAGGTGATGATGATGCACCAAAAGATGAAGAGGCAGCGGCTCTTTGGGTAAAAGTAGGAATTCCTGAAGATCGCGTTGGATTTTTGAATAAAAAGGAAAACTGGTGGGGCCCTGCAGGACTTACGGGTCCTTGTGGTCCAGATACAGAAATTTTCTATTGGATTGGTGACGGAGATCCTCACGGGAACCCAGAAAGCAATGACAGTGATTGGATGGAGATTTGGAATCTTGTACTGATGCAATATAACCGCACAGAGGAAGGGAGATTCGAGCCACTGTCACAAAAAAATGTGGATACCGGTATGGGACTGGAGCGTACAGCTTGCGTGATGCAAGAAGTAGGTAATGTGTATGAGACGGATAGGATGAAACCAATTATGGATCGTGTATGTGATCTTGCTTCGGAAACCGACCTAAAGCATGAGCGCATTGTTACCGATCACATCAAAGCTGCTACAGTTATTATCGCAGATGGCATTAAGCCTGGAAATGTAGATCAGGCCTATGTACTGCGAAAAATCATCCGTCGTGCCATTCGCTCTGCCAAGCAATTGGGTATAGAAACTGATGGAAGCTTTTGTGCACAGATCTCTGATGAAGTTGTGACGCAGTACGGCCATGTGTATGGGTCTATCAAGAAACAAGAGAAGATGATCGCCGATACACTTGCTATAGAAGAGGAGCAGTTTGGAAAAACACTACAAGCGGGACTAAAGCAATTAGAAAAACTAATCGCAGAAACTGACGGATCGATTATTTCTGGGGTGGATGCCTTTCATCTCTACGACACATTCGGTTTTCCGTTAGAGCTGACACAGGAGATTGTTTCTGAGCAAGGCTTTTCTATTAATGAGAAGGATTACGAGACTGCTTTCAAGGCACATCAGGAATTAAGTCGCAAAGGAGCGCAGCAGAAGTTTGCAGGAGGACTAGCAGATAGCAGCGCAGAAACAACTAAGCTGCACACTGCAACACACTTGCTGAATGCAGCCCTTCGCACTGTCCTCGGTGATCATATTTACCAGAAAGGAAGCAATATTACTCAAGAGAGGCTTCGGTTTGATTTCTCTCACGATGAAAAAATGACAGATGAACAAAAAAGAGAAGTGGAGAAGCTGGTAAACGAAGCAATAGAAGCTGATTTACCTGTGAGTTTTCATGTAACAGATGTCGAAGGTGCAAAAGAGGAGAATGCCATCGGTGTCTTTGATGAACGGTATGAATCCGAAGTAAAGGTGTACACAATTGGTGAAGGCGACTCTGTGTTCAGTAAAGAAATTTGTGGCGGCCCGCATGTTGCCCGCACGGGAATGATTGGTAAGTTTACCCTAAAAAAAGAAGAGAGTTCTTCCTCTGGAGTACGACGCATAAAAGCAATAGTAGAAGGAGGGGCAGAAGAAATAGAAGTCGCATCAGAAAGTTGATAGAATAAAAATATGACCATACGTAGTTTATTTATAACGGCACTTACTGCTTCCAGCCTGATGGTTCCGGGGATATGCAGTGCTGGACAAACGACTACATGGTCGATGATGAATCAAGACACAGTAGAAGGATGGAATACAAACAACCTTACAAGTGTTAATTTGATTCCACAGGGGCTTGCGATTTCTACGCAAACAGATGGGCAACTCGTACGCGTAAGTGAGATTCTGCACAATGTCGATAAGATCGGCATTACCTACATCTCCCCTACTGGAGGAGGTGGACTATTTTTCTGGCGCGCACCTGGCATGGAAGAAGATCAAGTATTTCAAATACCCATTGCCTTTAAGAAAGGCACAACGCAGCAAAAAATTATTCTGGACATGGGACAAGTGGATAAATGGGATGCGCGAAGTGATCGTATAGGATTTATCATAGAAGCCGGAACGCAGCTTGTGCTGCAGGAAATGTCGTTTAGTGGGCCGGGAATTTTAGACCGTATCGTCTTTCCACTGAAAACATTTTTTACACTTGATGCGATGCGTGCCTACAGCATTAACTTTTTGTGGGGGCCACTAATGACGTACAGCCAAGAGCAATTGGACCAACTATTTAAAACATTCCCACCAAGTGCAGACTCCTGGAATGGCGTGTTCTATTCCATTCTTGCAGCAGGACTTCTGTTGGTCTTTCTGATGAAAAAATTCAGGCGCCGTGATATCACGGTCGCATTCTTTCTCTTGTTTGGAATGTTGTGGGTCGTGTATGACCTACGCATGGGCGCAGAAGTCATCAGCTTTGCAAAAAAAGATATTCAAACGTGGTGGAGTAAGCCCATAGAACTCAAGGACTTCCGAGATCGAAATAGCTTTACAGCTTTTGCTCTAACTGCTGCGCCATTTACCGAAGGGAAAGACAACTATGTCTTTATCGCATCGCATGGATGGCCGTTTTGGGGAAGTATAAAATACGAGGCGTATCCGGCTCTTCCTATTGGCCTAGAAGGAGATACCGAGGGAATTGATACCTGGATTATCTATAATCGAAATGACATCAAACCAAATAAAGAAGGAAGACTGGTGCTCAATGGAAAATCTATCTCCCCTCCCGGAGACATCATGATGCAATTTGAACCCGGCGCATTTGTTTTCGTTACAAGACCATGATCTATCTCTGGCTTCCCATCGGCTTAATCCTTCCCACAACATGTGGGTGGCTACTCCTTCGATTATTGGAAGGAACTTCCCCTGTTCTCCAAAAGTGGGAACGCGCCATAGCAGGCTTTGTGCTTGGAGGAATATTGACTACCTATGTGATCTTTTTGACAGAAATAACAGGAATCGGCAGCTTCTCATTCCTCTCAATGCTTTTGACACAGTTGATACTGATCGGAATTCTTGGAGGACTGTATTGGAAGAACAGATCAAATCTTACTACCAGCTACCAGCTACCAGCTACTAACTCATCTCCCTGGAAACCTTGGCAAAAGATCGCTGCCGGTATTCTTGGCGTTTGGATTCTTGTAAAACTCATTTCCGGATTCATCCTTCTCATAGGACCTGCCTACTTTGACGATACCATCTCCAACTGGAACCTACGCGGTAAAGCGTTTTATGTTCACGAAGAACTGCTACTGGAACTCGAACCCGGCAAAGGCACCGGTATTGGTTCGTATCCACAGGCAGTCCCTCTGCTAAAAACATGGCTCGCACACCTAAATGGCAGCTGGCATGAGGGCTTAGTCAATAGTATCCACATGCTCTGGTATCTCGCAGCACTCTCCTTGGTCTACTGCGCTCTACGTAGACTTTTGTCGATACAATGGGCTTTGCTTGGTACATATTTGCTCGCCAGTGTACCACTGTATCTGTTACATGGCTCCGCTGCGTATGGAGATTGCTTCCTCAGTGTGGTGATATTTTTGATGCTTTCTTGGGCCTACTTTGCACTACGATCAAAAGAAGGAGAACGCCAGTCATTTATTCGACTGAGTGCGATAGCCGCCGGACTATTAGTATTTACCAAAAGTGAAGCACTACTTTTGCACCTACCTCCCCTAGCAATTATTGTGTTAGGCATGTTGATAGTTGGTGGTTTCACAGCCGCACAAAAGAAATCTACTATTCTATGGTATTGCACCGCTATTGCTGCAGTCCTTGTACCATGGATACTCTTTAAGTGGATGAATGATTTGGGCTTTGGTAATGCAAAAGAAGTTTCTGGCATGACTTTGGAGTGGCACGAAGGAGTTTTGCGCGCCATTGGGCTGAATACATTCTTAGAAGGCAACTGGTCTCTTCTGCCTGTACTGTTTGTTGGTTTGGTGATTGCTAAGTGGAAAATGGCATTTACATCTAGTTTGATCGTCTTCACAGGATTCTTCTTTATGGTCTGGCTCGGACAATTGCCTATTTATATGTTTACGCCTCTCCATGTAGAGGCACTCAATCAAACCGGATACGCACGAGGCATCATTCATTTAATTCCGATAGTTGTGTTTGTTGTGATAGTGTTACTAAGGGAAATCTTGGAGAAAAGAAATTAGTCATTTATCATAAACCCATGCCTCAATACGCAGCAGTCCTTGGACATCAACCACATATCAGTCTTGCAGAACTTGCTGCGAGTATCGCTGGATTTTCTTTGGAATCCATAGAGGCAAAGCACGTTGCGATATTTAGCACATCAGAAGCTCTGGATATACACACTATCAATGATCTAGGTGGAACTGTGATTCTTGCGCAGCGCATAACAGAAGCGGATGTTTCTATGGAGGACATTCCCAAACTTCTGAGTGGAGAAGTGACTAAGGTAAAAAAGAAAGTCACGTTTGGGCTTCGTTGTTTTAACGTACCGAAAGGAGACATCAAAAATGCATATCGCAAAGGAAAAGATGAAATGAAGCGACAAGGACGTCCTTGTCGATATATTGGTAATGAAAAAAAACCCGCAGCGGTGGCGCTTCTTAGAGATAGTGAAGTGGTATCAGGAAAAAAGGGTGTAGAGCTATTTGTTGTAGGGAAAAGTAATGAACTCTGGGTTGGGAAAACTATTGGCGTACAGGATATCGATGCGTACACCTGGCGCGATATGGAAAAACCAGTCCGAGACATGACCGTAGGAATCCTGCCACCAAAACTTGCACAGATACTGTTGAATTTAGGAGGATGGATGGGGCGCGAGGCTCTATCCGAAGAAGAAAAGAAGAAAAACGCCGCACGCAAACGCAAAAAGAAGGAAATCTATACCGTACTTGACCCTTTTTGTGGAACCGGTGTTATTCCAATGGAATGCCTATTAAGAGAATGGCCGGTCGAAGCAAGTGATAGTGCCTTAAAGGCCGTCAATGGCTGCAAGAAAAACCTGGAATGGCTACGCAAAGAGAAAAAGATTCTTAAGAAAGATGTTAGTGATGCAGTCACAAAACATGATGCAACGAAAGCATTCTCGTTTAAAGAACTTCCGGACATTGTCGTTACCGAAACAACTCTAGGGCCATCTTTGACGAAAAAACCAAAGAAGACAGAGGTGAATAAGCTACGAAAGAATAATGAAAAAATCCAAGAAGCATTTCTCCAAAATGCAGCAGCTACACTTCCGGGTGTTCCCATCGTATGCACATGGCCGTTCTGGAGAGTAAATAATGAAAATATTCGACTGGAGAAAATATGGGATGCGCTTGGCAAAGCCGGATACGAGGCAGTAGTTCCGGAAGGCATTGTTGCAGAAAATCCAGAAAAGCCTTCACTGCTGTATCAGAGAAAAGATCAATTTGTTGGTAGGGAGATTGTTATACTTAAACCTATATATCAAGAATAATTTCGAAGCACGAAACCTGAAACCCGAATTAATGTCAGATTTCGTATTTCGTATTTCGTATTTCGTACTTACAATACATCCATGCCCTTCCTAAGAAGATTTATTAAAATAATAATAGCTCTCTTTGTTGTCTGGCATATTGTCGCAGTATTTGTTTACAGTTTGTACCACGTCGAGGGAACACCTATTTTGGAGTGGATGAACAGTAAACGAAATTATGTACGACCGTACATATTAATCACCTCACAATGGCAACGGTGGAACCTATTTTCACCAGATCCATTGCGCCGTGTTATAGAGATGAAATTTGATCGCCAAGTAAGCGACGAGACATGGGTCAACATATATACACTCAATGAAAAAACTGTCGGATGGTGGCAACGCGCTCCGGAGCTCAAAATCATGCGACGAATGGAAGATGAGAATAACGAACCACTACAAGAGCGCTACGTGCATGATTTGTGCAGAACTCGAGGAATCCCAGCAGGAACACGTATGCGTTTACGTAAGCGCTGGTTCATTATTCCAAAAAATGAAGTGACACAAAGTACTGCATGGTGGAATGCTTGGGAGCCTGATTGGCGAGAAATGGAACTTCTACAAACAACGTGTCCTTCGATCCCATGAAACGTGTAATTTCTTATCTTGATCGGTTTTTCTTTGAGGAAGTTTCTGCTGCTGGATTCGGCCTTATGCGCATTGCATGGGCGTTTGTGGTACTGATTTTTCTACTGGGAACTTCTGGGGACGTCGTACGCTATTACTCTGATGCAGGGATATTGCCCCAAGATCTTGGCTACCTCGTCTTCCGTAGCGAATATCGCTTTACGATATTGCAGTACATCACAGACCCCACTGCAGTCATACTACTGTGGTCGATACTGGTCGTCAGTCTTATCTCTATGATGATTGGTATATGGCCAAGGCTGATGACGATCATCTCCGTACTGCTCCTCTTTTCGTTTCATGAAAGAAATCTACAGCCTCTTGGAGGTGGAGACACCGTACTACGAACCTTTGGACTCTTTTTGATGATCGCTCCGGAGATCAGTGCGTTTTCTGTATCGAGACTCGAGAAGCAGTGGAAAAGCTGGAAAGAAACCGGAAAGTATCTCAAGCCTCTTAAGACCAATATCTGGCCATACCGTCTACTGCTTTGGCAGTTCCTCATTATCTACGTTACCTCTGCATGGGATAAGTTACAGGGAACAATGTGGATGGATGGTACTGTGGTAGAGGCTGGTTTTCATCACACGCACTTCGCCAGGTGGCCAAAAGAAATTATGGATAGTTGGGCGTGGTTCTCACCCTATGCAGTCTTCTACACACTCGTCTGGGAATTTGCGTGGATACTGATGCTTGTCCCCAGAGAGACGTGGTACGTACTGCCCATGTGGATACGTCGCCACTCCTTAAAACGCTGGCTCATTCTTGGAGGGCTTGCATTCCACTGGGGCATCTTTGTCTTAATGGATGTTGGTGCGTTCCCCTATGCAATGAGCACAGGGTTTATTGGGCTACTACTAGATGATGACTGGAATGCCTTTAAACGTATGGCAAACAAAAGATGGAAAGGTAAAATTATCATATTGTATGACGGTGCCTGTGGTCTGTGTCAGCGCAGTATCTTTATGGTGCAACTGATGGATGTTCTTGAACGTACGAAACCTGTCGACTTCCGTGATACGACCATGAAATCGAAACATGCACCGAATGTTGCCGAAGCAGATCTCGATAGAGCGATGCATATCAAAACTCCTAAGGGGAAATACTTCAGAGGGTTCGATGCCTTCCGCAAGCTCTCCTGGAATCTGCCATCAATCAAACTGATCACTCCCCTGCTCTATATCCCAGGTGTTGCCCCTGTGGGCAGGATTGTCTACGGCAAAATCGCTAAGAGAAGGAATGTGTGTGCGGGAGGGGTATGCAAGCACACACCGAAATAGTCAATAATCCCCTGTATGCGGAGCTTCAAATGTATATAATGCGTTGGAAAGAATAATCCCGGGTAGCTCAGCGGTAGAGCAGTGCGCTGTTAACGCATTAGTCGTCGGTTCGAATCCGACCCCGGGAGCCAAAGAACTACCCCACAACCTTACCATCACTTTTGATAGTGAGAGCTAATTGACCACAAGCAGCGGCAATATCTTGCCCCATGGTTTTTCGCTCTGTAACATCTATTCCTGCATTGAGAAGAACTGTTTTAAATTTTTCGATCCCCTCCCGAGGGCTCGCCGTAAATTCTTTTCCGGCAACAAGATTAAGTGGGATAACATTCACTTTTACCGCACTGGTTGTTTTGATAAATTTGACGAGGCGCTTTGCCTCCTCTTCGTTATCATTTACTCCGGAGATCAGCGTGTATTCAAACGTGACATGATGCCGGCGATTGCCGTGCTCTAGCGCATAATCTTTTGTCCACTGCGCTAGCCTCGTATGAAAGTTTGGTGCAGTGGTCGGGACAATCTTTCGGCGGCTTTCTTCCTCTGGGCTATGCAGAGAGATGGCTATACGTACTGGTGGCCAATCGGGGTCTGTTAGGATTCCCTCAAGTACAGGAAGCACTCCAACAGTCGAAACCGTAATCTTGGTAGGCCCTAAGTCTGTATGATCTAACCAGGTGTGAATCGCTTTTTTTACATTTTCGATGTTCACCATAGGCTCTCCCATTCCCATAAATACCACATTGGAAATTCGCTGTGGGAGCTCTGGGTGCTCTGTGAGAAACTGTTTCCAGAACCTATACTGATCGGCAATTTCATCAGAACTTAAACTGCGTTTTAGTCCCATCGTTCCCGTTGCACAAAACGTGCAGCCCATAGCACAGCCAATTTGAGATGATACACATATCGTCCACTGATCACGCTTGTTACGCATGAGCACACTTTCAAACATCTGCTCATCGATACCTGCAAGCACGACCTTGTGCGTATCTCCTGCTGCACTCGAAAGTGTTTTGACCGGAGTGCAACTTATCCATGGGATTTCCTTTTCGAGTACCTCTCGCATTTCTTTACTGAGAGTTGTCACATCTTCCCACCCCGTCATCGATTCGGTAAAATATGCCTTCTCAATTTGCTTTAGTCTAAAGCTAGGCTCACTTGGAAACCGCTTTACGAAGATATCGTGCCTATTGAGCGGAGCGTCAGTCATATCAGTATCCTATAAGAAAAGATGAACGACTTTGAGAGTCATCCATCTTTTTTATTGATCGATTAGATCAAATTTAGGTACCGTTGTATTCTCCTGTGTTGAGAATAGAGTCTATACAAGCGTGAAAACGGCTGCGCGTGTATCCACGGTTTTCGCAGATACGATACGCACGGTAGTGATCGCGCGCATCGAGCTCCACTTCAACGTCTTCAGCAGCAGCATGTATTGCTTCTGCTTCTTGCTGAGCTTGGAGACGTGCATTGCGTCGATCCTGTACACGAAGTTCATGATCAAGATCATAAACATCCTGTTCTGTAGCACGCTGGCTTTGATGACCATAGCCGTTGCCTGTTACGTACGCAGTACTGACAGAGGCACCAATATAGCCACCGATAGCTGCTACGAGAGCAACGAGTGCTAATGATTGATAGGAATTACATCGCTTCATGAGCGTATTTGGAAAAGAATAATATGTGTTTACGTTGTATATTATAACATATTTGCTAATTTAAGTAAATACTCTGATTTAGCCTTTCTGTAGCTTTAATCGGCCTCTATACTGGCGCAGATGTTGAAATTGATCAGTATTGGCGCCGCTACCGTGCTTCTTGCAGCATGCACTGCTAATGAGGAATCTGCTCCCAAAATACAAATAGAAGCAGGAGAATCTGGAACAGAATTGAAACAAGAAGCTCAAGAGGCTTTGGAGCAACCAGAGATCACCGAAGCGCAGGCACTACTCCTCTCTTATAAAGAGGCAGTTGAAGTACGTGATTTGGTTGTAGAGCTAACTGCGGATATGGATAACGAAACAAAAGATGCACTCTCGGAGGCCATCGAAGCATTTTCTTCTGATATAGAAGCACTAAAGTACTACGTAGATCTAGCAGATAGAGAGCCCCTACTGAAAGGCGACCACCACGAAGTACTAAAACTGACTGCAGATATCGAAGAGGCTATCGCTCTGTTTGCACAGGTATTAGAAGTCTTACTCTAAGAACACTGCTTCATAGAGCACTCCACGGTCCCCTTCGAGTAATGCTGAGGGATCGTTTAGCGTTACCGTGTTTCGTAACAAACCCCCAATAAGTAGTCTACCCTGAACCATTTCATCTGATGCAATGCCAATGAGAGTAAATGTCTCATCACTTTCTTCACTTGGCCCCTCAGTTGCGTATGCCCCTTGAAACTCAAAACTTCCATCACGTTGTAGTTTCCCTGTACACAGTGTTGTATATGCCTCTAGGAATCCATTCACACCATCATAGACTGTTGGATCTGTAATGCGACCTTCTGCCCACCACGTACACTCTACTTTCTTATTTAGATACAGTGTTATGCGTACCTCTCCATGAAAGTCTGCTATAAAATTGCGCTGACTGTTGAGTGCACTATTCGTCGAAAATTTTCCGAGAAACGTGTTACCACTCTCTAGAAGATTCAACTGTACCTCCGGTGCATCTTCGAAGGCGAGTTCCCGTACAATGTCCAATGGCTCCACCTGCTGAGAAATATTGGCAGTACACGCAGAGAGTATTGTAGCAACGAAGAGATATAATAGTGGCATTGGGTGCTATTTATACCCTGTTTACGTTTGTAACCATAGGTTTTGCGCGTTAAAATAGCGAATATGCGCAGACTTGTGATTGTTATGGCGTTGGCACTAGTACCTGTATCTGCACTGGCAGAGGAGGAGCTAGTTGGCATGAGTCTGTTTGAGATGGAATGTCGAGAAGAAATGAACCTCATAGGAGTTATCCTGCAACCAGGAAGGACAAAAGGAGATCTTTGGCGTTGTATCCGACTCAAGACTGCAAAAGCAAAAACTCGAGCAGAAGCAAAACGCAGACGCTCTTCTATTGATCCAAAGGAAAAGGAAATACTGAAAGAGGTCTTAGAAAGACAGAAAGAAATGCTCGGAGAGGGTGCCATAACTTCTAATGCTACTCGGGAGCAGTATAATCTTGAATGCAGAGAATCTCTGAATATCGAGGCAATGGAAGTTGTACAGCCCGGACCTAAACTTGGAACGCTCAGACGCTGTATCAGTCGTAAAATATCAGAAGCCAGCAGGGCAGCGAATATCCGTCGCCGAAGAAGTTCTGTACAAGAACGCACGAAACAAATTGGAGATGCAGTAAAAGCGAAGGAGGAATCTGATTTGCAAATAGAGCTGCAACGGTTGAATAGAGCTCAACGCACACGCCTCAAAACACAAATAAGGGCAAATCCTCGTGAGCTCAAAATGATTCGTGAGTCCTATCGAGTACGATCGTTCTTCTCGGGGGAGCGCATAGACACTCGTGCAACACAAAGACGAGATGCAGAAAGCTGTCGCGGTGTTGCTGCAAGGGAATGGGGAAATTGCATCAGAAAGGCTATGGGTGGAGAGTAGTTGACAATACAGATACAATGATGATCGCTATCCACCCAATCTTACGAAGCATCCCCTTCCACCACCAAAGACTCGGAGGTGTAAGCCATGCAAGAAGATACTCTTCGGGTAATTCTTTTGCAGCAAGGGTTAAAAACCCTGAACGATGCCCTGTTCCGAGAATGAAAACAGTGATGTCTTTGCCTGAATGCTTAATGACTTCTCGCAAAATAGATCTGTCACGCTGAGGATGAGCGATGGTTTTATTAAACTGCTTAATGAGTTTGTTGCGCATTACCGTACTTTCATATTCTTCTTTGGTAAGACCCTTTCCTCTCTTTTGCAATACAGACTGATAGAGCGAACTGCGCTCAAGCTGTCCAATTTCATGTTGCAAATGAGCTATCGCTTCCCCAATGGCGCTATGTACATCTGCTTGCTCTATAGGGAACATCGTTACTCCTTTGTTCGTCGCCTGTAGCAGCGCAATGGCATTGAGGGCAGAAGCTTGCTCCTTTGCTTTTTTTTGATCACCTTTGTGTAGTGCCTTGCGCCATGCAGAGGCCGTCGTGCGCAGTACGCGTTTCACATCTTTGCGACGACGAGCTGCAGCTTTTAGTCTACTCAGCATATCCTGCGGAAACCGAGCGAGACCTTTGCCTGCATATCCTTCCTGCCCAAAACTTACGACATCAAGTTCACGAGAAAGAAACCGCGACAGTGCGAATATTTCCCCCTGTACGTTGGCAATACGCCTCGCCTGAAACCGCTCAAACTTGCCACTAAGTACGGGATGCACTTGGCCGATACCTATAATGAGTTTCGTACACTCTCCTTTTCCACGTGTCTGCACCTTAAACCTCCTACAGGGAGGAGATCTGCGAATACGTTTGAGTGTATCGGCTGCCGGTCCTGTAGGGCGGAAGAACATACGTTCATTGTACCGATTCGTGCTGCAAGAGCCATGCCTGAGGTGAGAAAGAGAAGAATGAAAATAACAAACAGTTGTATCTATGTACAAAAAAATAGACAATAGCACCATGTTTCA
>DJKT01000032.1:5505-17716 GCA_002436205.1 Candidatus Peribacter sp. UBA6535 | reverse complement strand
TTCTTGTAATGAGTGTTGGGAGAGGTATGATCGTGAACAGCAAAGTGCAAATTCAACACTACCTCCAGCTGGTTTTGAGGATGAGGTATTGGTGAACTTTGATGCATATAATAATCCTTTTCCTGATACAGCTCTCACCACTCTGGAAGGAAAGGCTTCTGCAGAACTCTACAGACGAGCAGTAATTGGCGGATTCCCAGATGGTGAATTTAAGGGAGATCGACAAGTTAATAGAGCAGAAGCAGCAAAATTTCTACTGTTAGCTCGTTTTGGTGAAGTGGCTTCTGTATCAAACAATGGTAAATTTCCTGATGTTTTGGATGGTCAGTGGTATGCAAAGTATGTAGTAACTGCTGCAAATAAAGGAATTATTAGTGGTCATCCTGATGGAACATTTAAACCTGCTAATGGTGTAAATACAGCGGAATTTTTAAAGATGCTGACATTGACTTTTGGTTTGCAGACAAATCTTTCTCATGGATACAGTGATACTTCAACTTCCGATTGGTTTAATCAGTATGCAGGTGTAGCAAAAAAGTATCACCTTTTTCCTAATAGATCTTCAAGCTTACAACCTGGCAGGGCTTTAACACGGGATGAGGTTGCAGTGGCAATTTATCAGTATCTTGAGAACAGATAACTTGTAATCCATAAGGCTACTTATCATAGATGCCATGATAGATTGGTATAAGGTACTCAACGACTTGCCTGTGATGCAAGAAGCGCAGTTACAGAGCAGAAAGACTCTTGCTACTGTTTAGTAGAACTGTTGATTTTGGGGGTTTGTGAAATGGACACAAGTATAATGTAGTACATGAGAGTCTTTCCTTTAGAATTTGATCAGCTTACTGCAAAGCAATGTGAGTTTGTGCTTGCGTATGTAGGTGCAGCACAACGCAATGCTACAGAGGCAGCACGTATTGCAGGGTATAAAGGTAACAAGGTTACACTCGCTGCTGTCGGAGCTGAGAACCTCCGAAAACCTCAGATTATCAAAGCTATGGATGCGTACATGAGACCTAAACTTGAGGATGCAGGTATCAACACCCAACGTACTCTTCAACACATTGCAGACATCGCTTATGCACCATGGCAGGAGTTCATAGATGTACCTGGTCCTGGATTAGCAATGCTCCGTTTAGGGGAGAAGCTAAGAGCACTCTGCAAGCTCTGTGATTTAGATCCAAACCTTCGCTCACTCAATGATGGGAATCACATGACCAAACCACACTTGAGTTTGCACTATGAACCAGGGAACACGCCAGAGGAGAATAGAAAGATGCTGCTTGACTACTTGCGTCGGTCATCCTTTTGAAGTTCTTTTACTTTCTTTAGATTCCTTTCAAGAGTACTGATCCGCTTACTCAGAAGAGTACGAAGCTCCTTACGCAACAGTTTCTTACGATATGCACGAGGAAGAACATCTACTACAGCGTCTATAAATTGCCGTTTCTCTTCTTTTGGAGTCAACAGGAAAACAATTATGTAGGTAGCCATGATACCTATAGTAATTCCTATTGCACTCTCTCTTGGATTCATCCATGCACTAATGATGTAGATAATACTCAGAATTGCCAGTGCAGCTATGAACCATCTTATAGCTTTCTTCTGATGCTCACGTTGCAGCTCATCACTTCTTTCTGGAGACCATATAGGTGTCTCCTTTTTCTTGACCTGTGATGAGTGAGAATCATGTTTCATATCAAAAGCGAGTGTCCGACCTGGCAGTCCTACATACTACTTCCCAGAGGGAGCGCAGACGGCAGGCGAGACCGTTCACTCTCGGGTGGGAAAAAATGGTAGATTGTGTGTATCACAAGCCTTTTTCCTCATAATCAACATGTTGAATGACAAAAAAACCTCACTCCTCGCAATCCTGCGTGTAAGTTCTGTGGCTCCGTTCACACACATAAAAATGGCTCTCGCAATGGTCTGAAACGATTCCGTTGCAACGACTGCAACAAGAGTTTTAGTAGAGACCACAGAAAGAAACCAAAGCTCCTACGGCAATACCTCATGGGAGCCAGTATCCGCAGTCTCGCACTCAAACATGGTTGGAGTGTTGGATTGACCTACAAGAAGCTCAAAGCGGAAGTGGATGAGCTGCCACACAACAACTCCGTAACAATCCAGTACTGCAATCCCAACAAGTTCGGTGGTGTGTTGGTTGTGGATGGAAAGTACGTTGGTGTGAAGGGCTGCAAACAGAAGATTCCGTTTCTCTGGGGCATTGACTACCGCACCCATGACATACCCATCTGCATGTTGGCTCCGTCTGAAAACTACCAAGCGTGGGTACAGTTCTTTACCAAGCTCAAAAACACAGGCTACCACCTCCATGCGGTTGTAGCCGATGACAACGAAGCAATCCGTATGGCAGCCCACTACGTCTTTCCAAAGGCTCTCTGCCAACTCTGCCATGTTCACTTCTTGGAGAACGTCAGGCGGCAACTACGAGTCCGTAGTGATGAAACCTACCGTGACTTCATGAAGGACATTGAAAACAACCTGTTCCGTATTGAGAAACTTGGAAAGAAGAAGTTGAAGAAGCGGTGCTTTGAACTTCTCCAAATCCACCAAGATGACCCTGTGAAAATTGCAGCGTTGCAGTACATTGCTGAACACAGAAAATGGCTGACTGGCTATGTTCACTCTGATGCGTGGTATCACCAAGAGTGTCCCAAGACCACGAACATCATTGAGAGCTACAACAAACACCTGCAAGGCAGACTGAAAACGATTCAAGGCTTTGAGAGTGTGAAGACCGCAGAGCAATGGCTTTCTACCTATGCTCTGTACCGCAGGCTCAAACCATTTACAGACTGTTCAAAAAAGTTCAGGAAGCTGAACGGTATTTGTTCGTTGAGCAAAACGCTACGAAAGGACAAGGAGCTGCCAGAGTTTTTCTTGCCCTGAATCAAACATGCTGTTGCAACAGCGTGAGGAGTTGCCTTGCGGCCTCTCGCTTGGCTACACCATCATTTTTGCCGTAAATGGTACTCAGATGCCCATGGTACGCACTGTCCTTCTCTTGAATGAACGGCAAAGCCTCGTAAATCGGACGTGACCATTCTTTGTGTATTTCAAACCAGTACTGTACGGCAATCTGGTACAGCACGCTTAGGTGATATTCAAACACCCCTGAACCCTCTTCTGTCTCTTGTAAACGGTCTACAACCCTACGCATGTGACTCAGGGACGACTCCATCTCTTCTTTGGAAACCACTCTGCCCTTTGCATATTTCTCCTGAACCTTCGCAATGAGTTCTTTGGCATCGCCCTGCTCTGAATCCATCAAAATCTTGGAGTGCATCAACGTAGCACCAAAAAACTCCATCAGTTTGTCGTTTGCAACAGGGAGGCGGATGATGTCCACATCCAAATCTGCACCATAAACGGTTTCAATCAGAGGCTTCCATTCTTCCTCTGCTTCCGTAGTGAGAACATACAAATCCCAATCACTGCTACTACGTTCAATCCCTTTCGCACGAGAACCATGAAGAATGACTGCCTGAGGCTTGTACTTCTGTAAGTGATTGAGGATTTTCTCTTCTGTCATGTCCTACATTCTACTCATTCTTCATCCTCATGTAACAAAAATCCCACCCGAGAGTGAACGGTTGCACGGCAGGCAGGTGAACACCCGCTTATGACCGTCGTTGCTCATTTGAGAATAAGCTCTGGAAATAAAATGTAGGACTGCATACAGAGAATACTCCATTCCATCATTCTGATGCCACTAAAACTTGTCTTTTGGTTACACTTTTGAGATACTTATCTTGTTTTATTTGAAGCAACTCCGAATCAGAAGCAGATAGAATTTCAGACGGACACTCGACGCATTGATATAAATTGATTTTGGCTCACAGACGAAAGGAGGGTTTATACCCCGTGTCGTCATGTCAGTGCCGTTTGATAAAGAAGCTGTTCGTCCACGCAAGCAACTTAGTATCAGTAAATGTCGTCAGATTCTCAAGCAACCATCCATGAGCGATGAGGATGTAGAGCAAGTCAGGGATACGCTCTACTGTTTTGCCAATTTGTGTATTGATTCGTATCTTTTGGAGCATCCTTCAACCTCCGTACCTACTCAAAATGACTAACTTGCATATACCAACTGCGGTAGAATGTGAACCTATGCAGGGTGAACGTGCTTTCTCTATATTACGGGTTTCTACAAAAAAGCAACTTAAAGGCGAGAGTATAGAGGTACAACGTACTGACAATAAAGAATACTGTTGTAGGCAAGGGTATAAATATCACGAAGAAATGGTAATAGCAGAAACTGCATCCAAAACTGAGCAGCGATACACGTTCATGGATTGCATAGACTATGTGGTGGAACATAGTAAGGAGATTGATGTAGTAGTAATTTGGAAGGTTGATCGGTTCAGTCGTGGTGGTGAATTTGAGTATCATCAACTCAAGGCAGCTCTTGCTAAATTCGGTGTTCGGTTAGAGTCTGCTACTGAAAATATTGATGACACTCCAAGTGGAGAAGCCATGGGAGGTTTTCTGGCTGTTGTAGCACGTTTAGAGAATCGTATACGGAGTGACAGGTTACATGGAGCAGAGAAGAAACTGACAGCAGAGGGTTGGTGGTGTAGAAATGCACCAACGGGTTTTCGGAATGAAAAAGTAGCAGTTGGCGTTGGAGAAGATGGAAAACTTATCAAGCGACCATCATTGAAACCTGTTTCAGAGAAACAATGGAAACTCTTGTGCGACGCTTTCCAGGAGCAATTAAGAGGTGAACACCCAACAGTAGTAGCTCGTAAATATGCTGAACGTGGACTGCTAACATGCCATGGTAATCCTATGTCTCCACAAACATGGTCAAAGATGATCATCAATCCTGTTTATGGAGGAATGAACAAAGAAAAATGGACAGACTATAAATTAATTGCAGCAAAATGGGATGGAGCTTTGACATCAGACGAATGGCATAAGTTGCAAAAGAAACTTCCTACCTACAAAAAACGAACGGACACACAGGCTAAGAGGAGGCACAAGTACAATCCAGAATTTCCACTGCGTAACTTTTTACGCTGCCCTCATTGCACTGAGCCTTTGCGAGGTGGTGCATCTACTGGCAAAGGTGGTCGTTACGCTTATTACGATTGTAAGAATAAAGAATGTAAGCTCAGGCTATATCCAGAAGAGGTACATGAGCAGTTTTTATCTTTTATGGATACGGTAAAACCTACCAAAGAACTGTTAAAATTATTCCGTGCCATCATTGTAGATTCTTGGGAAAAGCAATTTGCAGAACTCAATAGTGATAATGCTGAGAGAGGAGAAGAAATAGTACTGCTACGAAAAGAGAGGCAGTCCATTCTCAATCTTATGAAAACAAGCCAAGATGATGTTGCATTACTTGAAGGACTTAAAGAAGACTACAAACGGGTTGATGATTCCATAAAAGATTTAGACTCCAAGCAGAATGAAGGAATCATTGAAGAATACAACGTAGATGCGATCGTAAGTTATTGTACTTACTTTATGGAACATTTAAGCGAACTTTGGCAGAAAGCTGATGTAGAAGCCAAATATAAGCTACAGCACTTGGTGTTTCCTACTGGATTATCGCATGACTGCTTAGAGGGTAAGCGAACCCCAGAGCTTTCGCTTGTGTATCAGGCACTTAGGGATATTGATGTCAGTAAAGAAGGTATGGTAGCCCGTAGGGGAATCGAACCCCTGTTTCCAGGATGAGAACCTGGTATCCTAACCACTAGATGAACGGGCCACGAGGTGGAAGTTTACGGAGAAATGAGCTTGTTGCAATTAAAAAGGCAATTCAAGAAGTGGATAAAGTATAGTGGATAGTGGATAATGCACAGACGAGGACAGTGTATAGTTCTTTATCCACTACCCTCTATCCACTATCCTCTATTTATGCGTATATTTGCCCTCGAGACCGATATAGAGAAGATCAAAGAGCGTTTCTGCCATGATGGCGAATGCATTGTCCTCATGACGTACTATCACGGACTCTCCTTTTTCTTTGCCATCCTAAGGGAGATTGTCATAACTATTGTCTTAGTTATCGCAGCTATTGTGGCTTTTGCATGGGGGTGGCCTATGGTCTGGGTGTTGCCGATCTTGTTTGTAGTGTGGTTAGCCTTTGCGGCTTTTAATGTGATCAAAGCCTATATCGATTGGACGTTTGATTTTATTTTTATCACTACGGATAAAGTGATCTTGGTAGATCAAACATCTATCTTTAAACAGGAGATTATGCCAATTCATTTAGAAAACATCGGTGGTATCAGTACGTTTACACAGTACATGGATGTTTTCCCTTTTGGTGGCTTAAGTATTCATCTCAAAGAAGGAAAAGGAGGGGAGGACGTCACTCTTAAATATGTTCCACATGCGAAAGAAGTTTCTAGTACCATTTCTGAGGTTGTTACTGCGTACCAAAGACGTTCGCATTCTCAACGGCATCAAAAGCTACCACCGGAAGCGCAGCAACCACATTACGATGGGTCAACGCAATTCCCTCCGCAAGGCGGTGAGTTGGGCGGTGGACAGAATGGTCAGTAGATCATTATCTGATGCAGACTTGATGGTATCAACGGATCCAAATTTCTGGAGCAATTCTTTTTTTGTTTTCTCACCAATACCATTAACCTCATCAAGTGCCGAACCGATCAATCCTTTTGCGATACGTTTTTCTCTGTGAGTATTTGCAGCTCTGTGCGCTTCGTCACGGAGTCTTTGCAGAAGAAAGCTTGCTTGGCTGTTGTTTGGTAGATCAATCGGAAACGAATCTCCTGGGACAAAGATTTCTTCTTCTCGCTTGGCAAGGCCAATAACGGGGATCTTCATTTGCAGAGTATCCAGTACTTCGGTGACAGCATTCAGTTGTCCTTTACCACCGTCAATTACCAGAAGATCCGGAGTGGATTTGAGAGAAGCATCATCACTGGTGGACCTTCGATGGAAGACCGGTTCTTTATTTGGTTTGAACGTTTCTGGAATAGGTTTTACTGATGGCATGAGTCCATGAATGGAAGCAGCGTCATCACACTCTTTGCATTGCATGTACCATTCAAGTTTACCGAGTTCTTTTTCGAGCATATCGAGTGCTGCATGTTGGACTTCTCGATCTTTTGCGTACATGTGCATCGTGCCGTAGATTATTTTTTCTTTTGTTGATTTTCGTACATCCACCGTAAGAAGATCTACTTCCCCTTTCGTAATAATGAGTACTTCTTCTCTCCAGCCTTTTGGCAGAGACAAGCGGTATTTTTGATCTTTTGCCCAATCTTCTCGCTCTTTCTTTTTTAACTTCTTCACCGTAATCGATGCATCATGTTTTGTGAGATACTTCAGTCTTCTGCCTAGTACTTCTTTGAGTGCTTTGTAGTCATCGATCTCACCAACCTTTACCGTGCGAATGGTGAAGCTTCGATATTCCTTATTGGCAGATTTACCGTTTTTTATCACCACCATCGATCCAACGGTTTCTGTTCCACCGAGGTGAGAGATGTCGTAGCCTTCGATGCGCTTGAGGTCACTCTCAATATTCAAAGCGTCTTTCAGCTCTTGTAGTGCAGTCGTGATGTTGTTTGCTGCTGCTTCCCACTTGGCAAACTGCTGCGAGATCTTCTGCTTCGCATTACTCTCTGCAAGCGCTAAGAGTTTTGATTTTTTCCCACGTTCCGGTGCGCGAATCTCTACGTTCTTCTCCCGGATCTGTGCAAGCCACGCTTCGAGAATTTGCCTATCTTCAATCTCTTCTTGAATCAAAATCAAATCCGGAATGTCTGTTTCTATTGAGTAGTATTGTGGGATCAATTCGGAGATGACTGCGCAGATCAGATCTTTTTCACCGGCAATGGCAACGGTACGCTCTTCTACCAGTCTGCCATTGCGTTCACGCAACACAACAATCTGCGCCTTACCGTTTTGCAGAGCTATACCTATTGCGTCAGTGTTTTCTCGTGATGTATCCGACACCACTTGCTTCTGATCCAGAGATTCTATGTAGATGAGGGTGTCGCGTAGCTTTCCTGCTTTTTCAAACTTCTTATTGGTAGCGGCATCTTCCATCATGTCTTTCAGTGCTACGACTGCATCCGTGTGATTGCCCTTTAGGAAGCGCATTACAGCTTCGATGGATTCGTTGTATTGCTTTTGGCTAATGTCTCCAACACAGAGCCCGTTACATTGTCCGATTTGATATTCCAAACATGCACGCTCCGGTTTCT
Source organism: Candidatus Peribacter sp. UBA6535 (assembly GCA_002436205.1). Taxonomy (GTDB): domain Bacteria; phylum Patescibacteriota; class Gracilibacteria; order Peribacterales; family Peribacteraceae; genus UBA2170. The sequence continues at coordinate 9,497 of DJKT01000032.1, read as the reverse complement.
TGTCGCGATTGAGTGCATCAGTAGAAAGTGCACATGCACGAAAGCGAAAGACGTCATGCAAGGTATTGAGAGTGCGTTTGATGTGATAGGAGCTAAGATACGGTCCGAAGTACCTAGCATCATCATCATCATCCATTTGTCGCACGACACTGAGTACGGGGTACTCATCTTTTGTAATGCGGACGTAGACATAGTTCTTATCATCTTTCATGAGTACGTTATATTTAGGCTTACTCTCTTTAATCATGTTGGTCTCCAGTATCAATGCTTCCAATTCTGTTGTGGTAACGGTGACATCGAAGTCTGCGATATGTTTGATCAATGATAACTTCCATGGACCCAGGATCTTGTCTGGTTCTTTTTGCACGCCTGCCTGCCGGCTAGGCAGGTAGCTCTTGAGTCTATTTTTGAGGTTCTTTGCCTTACCTATGTAAAGAACTTCTCCCTTAGCATTTAGCCAGCGGTAGACTCCCGGCTCTGTCGGGGCTTTTGTCACGCGTTTACGAATCTCTTCTAGATGATCATTCATTATTGCTATCTTCTCATATTGCGATACGCTGGCACAGATGGAAAATCCATTGGTTTCTGTTCTTACGCTTAACTACCGCAATCCCAATGCGGCAGTAGTCTGTGTGCAGAAGTTTCTGGAGCAGACTATTGTCGACAAAATAGAGATTTTGGTAATAGATAACCACTCTGATGACGAGTCTGTTGGAGTATTACGCAATCGTATAGGAGATCATCCGCAAGTTCGTATTATCGAAACCCCCGGTAATCACGGATTTGGATACGGCTATAACACCGGTGTTCGATATGCATCAGGTGAATTTATCCTCATTAACAACCCAGATAAGACGATGCCTCCTGAGGGACTTGAGAAGCTGGTTTCCCGTATGCAGAGCGATGAAACTATCGGTATTTTAGCCCCCAAACTTGTACATGCAGATGGCACAAACAGGCTCTCTATCCGTCGATTCCCGCATCTGATTGATATTATCTCCCGTCGGAGTTTCCTCGGGAAAATCTGCCCCGGATGCCTAAGGCGGTACTTGATGTTAGATAAAGATACCGAGCAGATGCAGGAGGTGGATTGGGTTGTAGGAGGATGTTTTTTGATTCGTCGGGATCTTTTTGAGCAGCTTGGCGGCTTTGATGAGCGGTTTTTCCTCTTCTTTGAGGATACAGATCTTTGCAGACGAGTAGGCAAATCCGGCAAGAAGATAGTGTATGACCCCTCTGTTGCTGTAGGCGACAAGAAGAATCGTCTGTCGGGACAGAGCTTCGTTGATCTATTTCTTAAGAAAACAGGGAGAATACACATATCCAGTGCCCTGAAATACTTCTGGAAATGGAAGGGGACTGCTTGACCCGCAAAATCCCTTCCCTTAAGCTCTTTCAGCTAAATCATGAAAATGATTCCCCTACAGACAGAGGCTCGAAAAGAAGGTACCGCCAAGAGTATTCGTACAGAAGGCAGAGTTCCTTGCGTACTGTATGGGAATGACGTGGATCATACGCAGCTTACATGTGATTATAGTGAGTTGTATCGTACATACGCTAAAGCAGGAGAGAGTGTGCTTGTAGAGCTTGATATTGGAGGTAAGAAGGTTCCTGTACTCTTTCACGAACTACAGTTTGAGCCGGTACGTGATGAGATTACGCATGTGGATTTCTTTGCTGTAGATATGAAGAAGGAGATCGAAGCACGTGTACCTTTGCACTTCACTGGAGAATCCTTAGCTGTTAAGGAGCTTGGTGGAGTACTGGTTACGGTTATGGATCACGTATCTGTGAAGTGTTTGCCGACTGATCTTCCTTCTCACTTGGAAGTAAGCATCGAATCACTGGAGACATTTGCAGATTCAGTGAGCGTTTCGGATGTTGCTGCACCAAGTGGTGTAACAATTAATGATGATCCAGAATCGATGGTTGCAACCGTACAAGAGCCACGTCGTGAGGCAGAACCTGAGGTTGTAGCAGCTACCGAGGAAGAAGAGGGAGAAGAAGGAGCTGAAGGTGAAAAGACTGAAGGAGCAGAAGGTGAAAAAGCTGAAGGAGGAGGCGAGGGTGGAGACAGTGTTGCCGAAGAGAAAAAGGAATAAACCTGAATACTTATGCTTTCGAGAACACTTTCCGGGCTTGTCCTTGTACTGGCATTACTAAGTGGAGCGGTACTTCTTTCATCAGTGCGTACATTTGACGAAGGAGATACTCGTCCTTCTAAGAAGATTGCAGAGGTGCGTCGACGTGAAGCTTCTTTTCCTTCAGGTGTTCTTTCACGGTTTAGCTTACTTCCCGGTTTGCGTCGCCGCCCTGTTCCGATTGCGGTGATGATCGAAAACCACGAAGAGGCTCGCCCGTTCCATACTGGACTTATCGAAGCGCTGATGATTCAGGAGTTTCTTGTAGAAGGATTTATCTCTCGCTTTGTCGCCATTGTTGATTCAAGAAACTTGCCGAGGGAAATTGGCCCTGTGCGCAGCTTACGTCCGTACTTTCTCGATGGTATAAAACCTTGGACACGCACGGTGTTTCACGCAGGAGGAAGCCCAGAAGCACTCAAGAGGGTACAGGAAGGATCAGAATTTTACGCACTGAATTTACTCTACTTCGATGATAAAAATGGTGAGCACGGATCCTTTCGTAAAGATGGCCCTCCAGCTCCACATGACTTATTCCTGAAGAAAAAAGTATTGAAGAGTTTCCTTTCTGAAGTTCCAGAAAGACTTTTGCAACCTGTCAGTTGGCCGCCATACCCAGTGGGTATGCCCGAAGGAGGAGACCGTGCTGAGAATATTCGAATGAATTTCTTTAGTTCACTTCATAATGCTTCCTTTGAGTATCTGCCTCTCGCCGAAAAGTATAAGAGAACTAATGGGGGAGAAATTAGCCCTGCAAGACCATCTACAGTACTGATTCTGGAGGTACCCATTGATTACATTGGAGAGTATGGACGACTGTTTATGACACTTGAAGGTAGTGGCCGTGCACGGGTCTTTCACTCAGGAAAAGTATGGGAAGGACGATGGAGTAGGGGTGCAGATACGGAAAGTTTTCGTATTACAAATGCAGCAGGAGAAGAGATTCCCTTTAAGAGTGGTCAGGTATGGATGACGGTGTTGCCCACACTAGAACGCGTGAGTTGGGAGTAACTATTCTCGCAAGAAGTCAGGTAGAATCAGTGGCGCTTTAAGATCCGGTAAAGTTTCAATCAATTCTAAGTCTTCCAGTGCAATTTTTCCGATATAGAGGCGTTTGAGATCTCCGCCATTATTTACAAATTTTTCGATTACTCTCAAACCTCGGAAGTAGACAACACTCTTTGTAAATCCTCCAGGCTCTGAGGTATCACTTAAGCCCCGCTTCATGGAAATGCTTTGTTGTAGCGCTTTTTCCGGTGAGTAGCCAAGCTCTGCCTGGAGATATGTACGTGTTTGTGCCAGTGAATGGGTGAGACTGTACTGCAGTCCGAGAATATTCCGTGGTGGGTTATAACGTTTTTCTGAGTGCGGACTTAAGACATCACGCTCATTGTACATCGCCAGACCCTCTTGAGTGTCGAGGTAGCCTGCGCAACCACGACGAAGAATTTCGTATTGTTGGTGGCTACCGTTTTCCGAAGTAAGAACGTGTGTTTCTATTTCGTGAGCAATAAGTGATGCAATGTCTTCTTCTGAAAATGTGGCGTCTGCCTGAATGTACACTTTGTTTCCTCCAACAGTTACACGGGATACAAGTTTTTGACGTATGCTTACCTGCCAGTCGTGCAGACTATATTTTTTGAGTATTGCTTCGAATTTTTTTAGTGCTTCTTCTGCAGTCATAGGTTTTGCACTGTTTAAGTCACAGGCGCTGCGCTGCGCACACTCCTTCTCTGCTGCATTCAACAGTGCTTTTGTTGGCTCACCGAAGAGCTTCTTAGATGCAGCAGTGAATTCACTATTTCTTCCACGGGCACGAAGAAGATCGATACGAATACGTAGTTCTTTACG
>DJKT01000032.1:0-5128 GCA_002436205.1 Candidatus Peribacter sp. UBA6535 | reverse complement strand
AGTCTTTTCTGTGCATCTTCCAAATCTGAACCTATTTCTGAGTACGTAAATGTTGGGTTGTAGAGTTCGTCTTCTTGTAGTCTTTCGATTTCTTCTTCTAGGTTGAGTGGCTTGATATTTTTTAGAAGTAAAAGCTCTGTATCGATCTTACTGAGCAGACGGTCGAGTGCGCGGATATCCGTTTTCTTTATCGCCTTTTTCTCGGGTTTTACTTCAGGCTTTTTTGTAGGGTCAATCAGGAATCCGCTCAGATCTCGAGATCCGACTATTGCTCTATGTGAACCCGTTTCTCCTACCTGTACAAGTGTCTGTATTTTCTTTCCTCCTAGAGTGAATTTCACGCGATAGAGCCCTTCTGTCTCGTCGGCTTCTGCTCCATTTTTTTCGAGCAAGTTATTAATTAATTTCTTATTAAAGGTGGTGCGTGCCTCTCCACTGTCTATGGTGGCAACAACTTCTATGGTCGACCCATCTCCATGTGTGATTTGCACGAGTTCTTCCAAACCAAGTGTCGGTTTACTTTCTTGTTTTATCTCTTCAGTCTTCTTTGCTTTTTTTCCAAACAAGTCTTGCCCAATACGCACTCCTTTTTCCGGAGACTCTACGGTGATCCCCTGAACGCGATCAAGCCGGGCTCGCAAGGGGGCAAGGTTTGCAATTTGCACGTTCAGTCCTGCTCGCGCATTTACTTCCAGAAGTGCAGGCCCCATTTGTTCATCGATAGCAATATCAACAGCAAGATAACCAATATTGGTAATATGTTGTATACGAGAGCAAATAAGGAGGATCTCTTCCCAATAGGGGATGCGATGTCCTGCGACAGGGCCTCCATGCGATAGCTCTTCTATAACGTTATGGTATTGCACGCCGTATGTTGTTTCTCCTTTGGCAATATCTATCCCAATACCAATTCCTCCAAGGTGAATGTTCGCTTTTCCATCACTATCTGCTGTGGGTATGCGTACCATCGCCATTACAGGCACAAGATTAAATACAATGATGCGAATATCTGGAAGCCCCACCGGGCGAAACCGTGCGAAGCAATCATGGGGCTTGAGGATCTGCTCAAAAAATGCGGTATCCAGCATTCCTTTAAGGGAAAATTTTCCATCAAGAATATCTTCGATATGTTCACGAAGTTCCTGGTCTGATATAGGTACTTTTCCGTTGCGTAGGAAACGCCCCTTCTTATCACGTCCTCGAAGAACAATAATTCCTTCACCACCAAATCCGTGATTGGGTTTTAAGACACATTCATCCGGTAGTTGTGAGAAATCAAATTCCCAAACTTGATCGCGGTTTTCTATGCGTCCATACAGTTTTGCAACAGGAATGCCACGGGCAGCGAGGTAGGCTTTGGTCTTGAGTTTACTGTCTGCAAGGGCTGTAGCTTTTTTGGGATTAAACGGTCGGATATACAGTAGAGTCCGTGCATTTAATCCAAGAATGCCGCGATTGGAGAAAAAGGGTACCAACGGTTATTCCTCTTGTAGATGCTTAAAGACCTCCCGGAATCGGAAGTATTCAACGAGCCTTAGTCCTGTCCATTTTCCAAGGAAAATGTTGATGACGATGGTGATCAAAATAAGTTCTGGGTAGGCAAGAATAAGTGATTGCAAGAATGACAGTTGGACAATAAATACACAGATGAGCGCAGCCATTACTGTCTCACCGATACCAAAGATCGCAGCTTTCCATCCTTCCTCTGCTTTTACCGTGAGGAAACTTTCTGACAGTGTCGACATGATAAGGAGAACGAAAATAGTATCTCCGGAGAGTGTGATATCTTTGTATGCACCTATTCCAAGGAGAGCGAGCAGCGTCAAACTTACGACAGTAAGAATGATGGCAACTTTTGGAATGTATAGCAGTCGCCAACGTTTCATAAATTGCCTCGTTGCATATCCTGTTATTAGGATAAAGAGGAGGAACATAAGACCCAGTTCCCAGCCCAATGCAAGAAAGCTGAGTGCTACGATAGATGGCGTATACAAGCCAAATGTCGTGATACCAATTACCTGCTTAAAGAAGGCAAGAATGGTAGCAATAAGCGGCAACATCAGAAGGAGTGTTACCGTCTGTGATGACACACCATGTGTCAGCATAAAGTTTACTAAAGAGGAGAGAACATTCCACGGACGGATACCGGTTGTGGATTTGTCGACAACAAAGAAGTCGATATCTCTTTGTGTCAGTTCTGCGATAAAACTTTCTATGTCTCCTGCAGACATCAGTGGGTTTACTGCTTCTTTGCGTGTAACAAGAATTTGATGTGGTTGGATAACGGTAAATGGACCACCGGCTGTACGCGCGAGTGTTCCGAGTCCGCGATCGGTAATGAGTACAATGGTTTGATTATGAATCGCTTCGAACTTATCGGGGTTTCCTTCTACTGCACGCATGAGTGCCTGCAATCCTTTGACTCCTTCGGTCCAGAGTACGATAGCTTCAGCTCCATTAAGTGTGGCACTTTCATCGCTAAGCATAGCGAAAATCGATTCTTCAACTCCCAGAGGAATAGCACTCTCTTCTGGTTGTAATAGTCGCAAATACACCCCCGCTTCTGCCGCTGCAACCAAGTGAAGGTTGAGCTTATCTAGTGGGATAGAACTGTCGGCGATCAGTACTATTTTGCGATCAAAAACAGTAATGGATCTTGTAGTTTCCACTGTCTGCTTTCTTCCGTTTACCATACTGGAAATACTGAGACGCATGGTGACAACACCAGGTTGATCTGGAGTGAACACTGCTTCAACAGATCTGCTAATAGGAACATTGCTTTCTCCACGGTACCAGGTGTATTGCGTACTGCTTCCTAGTCCATGGCTTGCAGAAGCATCCAACACGATTGTACGACCTACCGGTACTTCGTCCGGTCCCGTAATTACAGCACTTAATGGTTCCACAGCTGGTGCTTCTTGAGCGACACTAGAGAAGGGAAGCGTGAGGAGGAGAATGGAGAGGAGAATTTTCTTCATAGGATTGATAGTATATGAGAATTGTGATGAGTGATGAGTGAGAAGTAATAGATACATTTCACATATCACGCATCACTATTTCTTGTGCTTACGTAACATCTGCATGCGACCTTTTTGCTGGTGGAGCTCTTTATACTTCTTTACCTGCCCAGTCAGTTTTTCTATGCAGCGGTCCAATCCTTCGACAACATCCGGCTTTCGTGACTCTGCTCTGAGTACTTTTTTGGGGAGCTTTACGGTAATACTCACCTTAATGGCATCACGCTTTTTATCCGTTTTTCTATTCTCAGCATCTACGCGGATATAGCTTCCTTCATCTTTGACTTTACTGCAGTACGTAGCCAATTTTCCTACTTTTCGGGCTACGGTAAGGAGCTCTTTATCGTTGTAGTGGAACCCTTTCTCAAAATGCTGAATATTCATGTACATAAGGGGAAAAGAAGCAAATTTCGCCTATATCATACCATGTCTTTCCCTAAGGGTGGTAGATTGGATATTTTGGCTTAAATGTGCTAAAATAGTAAGAATTTTCAAACAAATATATATGCCTAATCCAGCAGCCCCATCGGGCAATCCAGCAGCAGACCTCAAAGCTCAAGAGCTTAAGTCCTTACTAAAAAAATTGTCGACTGCCCCAGCTGGTAGTCCTGATATACCAGCAGATATTGCAAAACTAAGAACACAGATCGAGGATAGTAATCGAGTAGAAATTCTTCAGGCGACTCAGACAGACCTTATTGCATTACAAGCTGCAATTGATATTTCAAAGGATCATCCAACAATTAAGGGTGCACTTACCCCAGCAGAGAATGCAAAGCTTTTGGAGATGAATTCTGCAGTTACCATTGAGATGAATAGAGTGCGAACAGCTACGAATGAAATATTGCTGACGGACATCAAAGAAGATGTTCAGCAACTTGGAAAAGATAGTATCTCCGAAGATGAGGGAGGAGGTATTGCTGGAACTATTCAGAAGATGATGCTTCAGTTTACTAAGCTCAAGCTTGCGTTTGATAAGCTCTTTGCTTTCTCTGCAGAGAAGAAAGCAGAAATAGCTACAAGAGAAAATCAATTAGCTCTTGATGAATTTAGCTTGCTTGGAGCACGTGGGCTTCGTGAGAAGTTTCGGGAGAAGGGAGCAGAGTATGGCATCAGTATCCGAAATGGTATTCGTGACAAGACTGCATTTAAGAAACTATTTGAGAAATTTAAAAAGAGTCCTGGTGACATCGATGAGTTTGTCGATCAGGAACTTGCAATTGCATCTTCAAAAATCAGTGCTTCCACAGCAGCACCAAAAGAAACAACGATGTATGGAATCTTGGCTTTGAAAGGACAAGAAACAAAACTAACATCTGTTATGGGAACAGAAAAAATTCTGAAGTATGCACCTCCGGGTAACGAGCAATACGGAGTAAAATTTGAGGATAATATCCTTACAGTACGTGATGCTGCTCCTGGTGGAGCAACACATACCTATGGTTTGACGACCGGAAAAGAACTGACAAAGTTGGCAACTACTGCCGCAAAGAAGGCAGGTGCACCGGGAATTTCTCCTGATGTACTTGGATTGCTCGGTGCTTCAACCGGTACGAAATTTACTTCAGCAGAATTAGAAGATCAGGGAATTGACAATGACGATAAGGTTTTGGGATTTGCATTCCAGGGATCTACAGGTCCTATGGGGCTTTCCAAAAAGCGCGGGTCAGTATCTTTGGATAAAGCTGCTTTGAAAACTATTCTTGCAGAGCTTGCTGCTGGTAATGCGACAGGACTCAAGAAACTTGTTGATCGTAAAATTGTTGGCAAAGGCATCTTTGCCAAAATAAAAGGCAGCATCGAATTTAAAATTGAAAAAATTAGCTAATCCATTTTTTTATGGCCCCTATTCCAGCACATGAAGTATTAGAAAATAAACTCAAGCTTGGACTTGCAGAGCCTGATGCTGCGCAGAAGAGACAGAAATTGCTGGATACCATTAACGAAGGAACACCGGGATTTGACTTGCCTGCACATCGACATGCGCGTGTAGAACGTGCACGACTTGCAGCACAGATTATGAACAATGTTGAGGTTAGTGATGCAGGGACAGCAGTTATTGACCTTGCACTTGCCAAGGTATTGGAAGCAAAAACAAAAGCCGATCAGGA
>DJKT01000056.1:64444-69780 GCA_002436205.1 Candidatus Peribacter sp. UBA6535 | reverse complement strand
TCGAATCCCTCCCGGCCCACCAACCTCCGCAGGAGGTTGTCAGCCATGATCACCTCCTGACTACGGTTGGCAAGCCAGAATTCTTAAGCTGCATCAATCTTCCCAGAATTGAGCAGTTTTTGCTAAGGGGCGCCGTAGTCAGCTATTGCTGACGCAGGAGGCCCGGCCAACTAGTGAATATACCTCTTTATCTAAGAATGCCAATTAGGGAAGCCTTTCCCCTGTATGAACATTGAGTTGTTGCCTTTTTCCTTTGTAGTCTGACCAAATCACAGTTTGTGTATTAGAATCGTACCGACAGCTAGGGTTTTTTTCTTGTAGAATTTCCCACTTCACCATCTCTCCGTCCGGTAAAGAGAAAATACGAACATACCCTGTATTGCTATCTGCGGGGACTCCGCAACCAACAACTCTCGTATCATCAAGGACAACATCAACAAAGTTCACATTCTCCAGAAGGGTATTTACGAGAGTAAGGGCCGGGATGCTGTACACGTGTGTATTAATAACATGGTCTCCATGAGGAGTGTCGAACTCTTCATCATAGAGAATGTACTTTCCACGAGGTGAAAAGCGAAGATTCACAAACACAGCATCGAAAGAACTGCACGCGGGCATCTTGGGTGCTTTTGCCTCGGGCATTTTAACCAGAATGCAGTAGCGATCATAGTTTCTGTATATGGATGCACAGGTATCACCATGACAAATCTCTTCATTGCTTCGTATATGCTTCGAGGACTTTGTTTCCAGTTTTCCATCTTCGACTATCATGGTTACATCGAATGTTCCTGTGATGCCATTTGATTCCGTAAGGAACACTGTGAACGTATATATACCATCATCTTGTTTCATAGGGTCTGTAATTTCCACATCTTCCACATCCGTATACCAACTTTGGAACTTCTCGAAGCCAACCTTCTTTACACTGTAGAGATCGTATGCATTCCGAAATTCGTGATCCTCTATATACGTGTAAAAGAGTCGAATCGTTTCTTCATTGGGATCTTTCGGCTCCTGATCTACTTCCACTGCAATATCTTGTTTTACTTCTTCTGTATCATCGTTCTCTTCCCCTTCCTCCATTATAGCCTCTTCCTCAGTCTCCTCATGATCTTCTTCATCCATGTTTTCTTCTTTCTCTGCTTCCGGAAGTGGAATACCAGATGTGAAGAAATCGAAAGGAGAGCAGGCGCTCAGGAGGAGTAGGCAGAACGTTGAAGTGAGTATTTTTCTCATAGGTTCAGATTGACTGTATTAAATAAGTCTGTCAACCTATGGAAAATGTATGAAATTTGGAATAATCGCCGAATCGGATCTGCACTACTAGCGATTATCCTTCTTGTTGTACCGGCAGCAGCAGATGCCAATACGCAAGAAGATTACACAGACATCTTCATTTATAATTTTGATATCAGTGATGATTTTGACAAAGTAACTTTTGATCTAAGTCGTCGTATCCCAAAAACACAACAGTTTAAATTTCCATTTGTCCTTGTAAAAGGAAAGGAAAACCTAGGCACAATACATGGAGATGCTATTGATGGTGGCAAACATGTTTCATTTCAAGGATTGGCAAACCTCCTCAAGCAGCATGGATATGGCACATATTCTCTAGTGATACAAGTGTGTCCCGGAAACACCCTATATCAAGGTTCTGGCTGGCAGAGTGGCTGTGGCCCGGCTAATTCCATGAGTATTGAGTATTTTCCTTGGAAACTCACTTCATCTTCTTCCGGTAATGAGCGAATGATCTTCAGTGGGCCGGGTGAGACGTTTACCGTTACGGCAAGGCCAACCTCTCAGAATATATCCGGAAACATATCCCTTTCGGTGAAGACAGTGTATGGCCAAGAGGCATCGGAGAGTCTTGATTGCATACAAAAGCAACAGCAGCCATTGCAATGGCAATGTACTGTTAATGAGGAGAGCGCAGAATCAGAAAGTACTGCCGTGTTGGTATTAGAAGATGAATCGGGCACGGTTGCATCCAATACTCTTCTCTCTGCCGTATTCAATGCAGAACGATTAGAAGCTGCTCGTTTTACATTTCTCTGTGAAATTCATCTGCTAGAGAATAACGGCAATCGTTATTCCTATGAAGTTGTTCGAAGAAATACGCGTAATCGAGACGCTCTGTGCGGGGACGCCTTTTATAACGCCCATTCTCCTGCACGTATTGTTGCGGGAGGTAGTCACACACTTACAATCGAGGCACCACCCACAGAATATTTCACAATCTTTGCGGAAAAAGGAGATGGAAGTGGGCCACGCATATTACATGGTGAGAATACGTTCGATCCGGGGCTTCTTCTTCAGTCTTCATTATGTCAAACATTGGTAAAACAAGATGAAAATACCTTCACACTTCTGCGACGTAATAAAGATGGAAAAGAAGTGTCATCGTGTTTCTTTCCAGGTCATTCCATAGTACCTATCGAGGGATCGCCTCGTATTCTTTCACAAAGTAGAAATCACATCGTAATCGATGCGACGGAGAGTAGTGTATTTGATCTCAACATATCCGGCGGACAGTATCACCGAGATTACGAGAGCTTCCCATCTCCCTCTGTCGGAGGTGTGGAAAGAGGTTCACAAGACGCGTTTATCCAAGCGCTGCTGCCCGGTAGAAGTACACGGTACGAGATTGTGGCGGCTGGGAGTGATGATGTGCAAACAGCATTGCCGCACTTCGGTGGGTTCTCTGATGTCTCGACCAATCATCCCTATGTGCAAGCAATCGAATACATACGGGATAAAGGGATTGTCAAAGGATTCCCCGATGGGACTTTTCGTCCGGATGCGACGATCAATCGTGCAGAGTTTAGCAAAATCATTGTAGGGGCAACAAACGATAAAGATCGTATTGAGAAGTGCGGATCGACGTACTTTATCGATGCGAGGTTAGGAGAGTGGTATAACAAATACATATGCACCGCAAAAGATGAAGGAATTGTCGATGGATATCCAGATGGCACATTTCGTCATGGGAACCCCATTGCATTTGTTGAAGCTGCAAAGATCATTGTAAAGGCATTCGGACTACCAACAGAAACGAATGAACGTGACATCTGGTTTGTGCCGTTTACTGACGTCTTGGCAGAAAAGAGGACAATTCCACTCAGTATCAAATCGTTGGATCAAAAGATTACACGAGGAGAAATGGCAGAAATTGCCTACCGTTTGTATATCGGTGAGACGCAACTGCCAACCGTAAATTATGAACAGATGCTACGGGACAGCGGTGTTCTCTCCGAGAAAGAGCAAGAGATGATATCATACGAGTGGCGAGGAGAAGAAGTTCCGTCAGATATCCTACGATTTACGAATCTTGAAACTCTCATTCTCAATAATTATGATCTTTCCCGTATTCCGGATGAAATCGGACAGCTGGAAAAGCTAAAACATCTGATCGTATTCACAAACAACCTATCCCAAACTCCGCCTTCGCTGACACAGTGGACTAACCTTCGTACTCTTGCACTTGAGGGGAACGGGAAAGGCAGCAAGCTAACCGTTCTCCCCAATGACATCGGTAATTTGGAGAATCTCAATGTTCTTCGTCTGCATAACAATTCCATTACGAAATTACCATCGAGTATCGGTAAGTTGAGTAAGCTTACAAGGCTTGATCTTAAGCAGAATGCTCTGACAACTTTGCCCCCCGAGATTGGGAGCCTGACCGCTTTGCAAGAGTTGAATGTAGAGCGCAACCCCATTACCGTTTGGCCGAAGGAGATGGCAAATCTTAAAAATTTGCGATTGCTCTACGCGCCATATGAAACATCAGACGAAATGAAAGCAAAGTTCAAGCAGTGGTTCCCGGATGCAAAAATCTATTATTACCGGTAGATAGAAATCGGCCTAAATATGTCCCTGTCCCTCACTAAGCCAAGAATGTTTAGTATACCACTTCACCATCTCCCTCCACAGTGAGTTTGCATTTAAACCCTCAAAGCCCACCACTTCTGAGAGATAAAGAATTCAATATCTCTCAGCGGTTTTGAGGAGTTCTTTTCCTGACCCTTCTGGCAGTTACTGCTTCACACCTCTTACAAGCTGCACAATGTGACCAAGCCTTTCTCCTTGGTGATGTCGCTCTAGTCCTTCTGTTGCACTTACCCTGACTGAAGACATAAGTTCTTTAAGTTGCTCGACACTCAAGTCTTGAGGTTTCCTTTCGCCAAGGAGTCTCTTTGCCTCGTCATATCTATAGTAGTCAAATTCTACGCCGTAACGCTGCTCACCCTGTACACTGTATCCCGTAAGCACTTCTTCCGGTTCGGTTTGAACTTTGAAGTGGTTGAAGAGTTCTTCATAACCATATCCATTCTCATGGAACATATCGCGCACAAGTTCTACTGGCACTCGACCCCCTAGGTTTACAAGCAATGAACCCTGATCAGACAGTGAGTCTCGTGCGTTCTGAAGTAAGGTGTGTTGTAGACCAAGGTGGTACTCGTGGTATTTCTGAGGAGCTGCAGCAATAGCATCTTCGTCAATGAACGTTGCACTGTTCATTCCATCATGGACTTTTGCTGTATCAGGCTCTGGTATGTTTGGAAGGTTGGCGTACATCACATCAGCGACAAGTCCACGCTCTCTTAGTGGTTCACAGAGATTTCCAATAAGAGAATATGTACGCACCTGTTTGTCCACGTAGTTCAATGCAACGATATCTTCTCCATTCTCTCCGCCCCAAACAGGTTCTCTTATGTGCCTAAGGAAATTGCTTGTTAACCACCATTCAGTACCAGCGTTAATGTCTGTCATCACTACGTTCTTTGGATTGAAGACTTTGTATCCTCCTACTGCATCAAGTGCATGTCCTGAGCCAAGGGTTGCAAAGGTGTCCACAGCCTTTCCCTCACGATCAAGCATCGGCTTGAGCTTACGAAATCCCTGCAATGCAACATACAGCCAGTTGGATTCTGGATCTTCTGGATTCAAGTCGTAGGAGTAATCACTCATTGTTCCTCTGTACCACCCTTCAATACCTGCTGCCTCGAAAATCGGAGAGACGTCTTGATATCTACCAGAGTGAATTGCGCGAGACAGCTGTGCTGCAAATTCTCCCGTGTAGCGATCAGGAATCCATGTGTGGCAAACATGCTGCTCTCTAAAGCCTTCTAGCCACTCATCATTTGTCTCAACCATGCGGAAATTATAGTCCAAATGGTATATTTGTCAAATACATGATTTGTGTTATAAAGCAATATTCTATGCTGTAACGGTATATTCTGCAAAATGAGAGAGTACTTTCCACCAATCAGTCATCTCTCCCCACACCGAGTTTGCACTCAAACCCTCATAGCCCACCACTATTTCTGAGGGAACCT
>DJKT01000056.1:31663-64071 GCA_002436205.1 Candidatus Peribacter sp. UBA6535 | reverse complement strand
AGCAAGCTTCCGCTTCGCGGGTTTTTTATCGAAAGTGCAGAAGAAGAATACGTTTGAGCCCTCGTCATCCCGTGCTAGCCTCATCCTATGACGAGAACTCCACCTTCCATATTCAAGATACATCTCCTCACAGGTGCATGTTTGAGGATTCTCTGCTTTGAGGAAGGAATCTTCCAGGATTGAGCTCCTGAGCGAGGCTGTGGTACTTGACATATATATAAATGATTATATAATATCCATATATGGTACTTACACGTCTTTCGCGAAGGGAATATGGCCAAACGCTACCATTCAACCTGGATATTTCTTCGGGCGTAGTCCAAAGGCTTGAAGGACATTTTGGTGAGATGCTTAAGGCAAAGGTGTCATTTAGAGACTTTCATTGGCCATCAGCTATGGCAGCTATTGAACCTCTTGTAAAACAATACGGGGATAATCCTGAGCTATTAGAAATCGGACTGGATGAAATCAGCATTGACCAACTAATTACTGGTGCAAATGCTCCTGCAAGCATTCGTGCTGTTCGATGGAGTATCCTAGATGTAGCATCTCGAAATATATGTCGTCCAAGAGGCAATAGAGAAATTGACCATGATATTTACTGGGCTACAGCAGAAGTAAATGGAGAGGTCAGTGAAGACGATGGAAAACCAACTATCAACTACGATAGAGATGGCGTCGTGCATGGAAGAATTGTATTAAATGAACAGAGAGTAGTTCATGAATATCTCTGCAGAACCATCCCCTTCAATGAAGATGATAGTCGTAGACCAGACTACGAGTGGCCAATTCATCCAGGAGAAATATTTTTTAGGACTTATAACTCTAAGCAAGAGTAACATCGTAAGTATTCACTCGATTTGCGAAGGCACCATGCCACTCCCGTGCCATTTTTTCGGTACGCCATCTTTGATTTACCTTAGAATCCTAAGCTTACCACAGAAAAAGCAGCCTGTAGAGACTCACAAGTAGCTCTGATCTCGGTTCGAGCTTCGTGCAGTCCAAGTAAACCCCTTGCTTTAGTAGTGATGTCGGGACTTACCACATCAGTCCTTCTTACGCTGATTGTTATTCCTGTCCTTTTTGCAATGTTGCGAGAGAGAAGAATCTTGCCCTAAATGAAAAAGTTTTGTACTGTAGCGCCCTATGCCGACAAAACTTTTGATACCGTTATTTGCTCTCGCAGTTTTGCTTAGTGCATGCAGTGCAAAACCACCAAAGGAAGAAGTTGCAATACCGGAGCTTCCACCTGTGCCTTCCAGTATTTCAAGTATTGCACCGAGTGCTTCTGTTAGTTCTGCATCATTGTATATTTTTATTCCTCAGGAGGCTGACGAATAGTTAAAGTACTCCTAATTGCCTTAGTGCACTCAGTGCTCGAGAATTGTCTGGGTCGTATTTCAGTGCTTCTGTAAATTGCTCAATGGCGAGATCTATCTTTTTACGCTCTGCATAGAGAATACCGAGATTGATACGTGCTGCGACAAAAGCAGGTTGTAGCTCTACAGCTTTCTTATAGCTTTCCAATGATTCACGGTTGCGTCCTACTTTTTTGTAGGCAGCAGCAAGATTGTAAAATGTCTGAGGGTAGTATGGGTTTTCAGATACTGCACCTTCCAAGAGTTCTACGGCTTCTTCGTGCCTTCCAAGGTTAATGTACAGCGACCCAAGATTAATCTTTGCTGTAGTGAAATTCGGTTTTAGGTTAATGGCATGCAAATATGCTGACTCTGCTTGTGCATAATTCCCTAGCGTTCCCAAAATTATTCCTTTCTGCAAAAAAGCATGAGAGTTTTTTGCATTAAGTTCTATGGCTTGAGAAGCAGTGTCTAGGCCAAGTGCGCTGTCTCCCTGTACACGGTACGCGGAAGCTAAATTACTGAGGATTTTCGATTGCCCGTAGAGTGCAGAGCTCCCTCGTCCGAATTCTTTACTTAAACGGAGGGACTCTTTATAAAAATCAATTGCTTCGCTTATCTCATTTCGTGTTCGGTAGATATTACCAAGATTGTTGTGCGCTGTATGGGCCTGTGGATAGTGTTTTATATTGTGTGTAAAGAGCGCCTCGCTATTTGCCCAGACCAGAGATTGTTTGACTGAGAGAATGCAGAGGATACAGAAGATGGACAGAAGAATTACGCCTCCGGTATTTTGCTTTCTCTTCCATGCATAATATAAAAAACTGGATACCAAATACAAAATTCCAATAGAGGGAATGTACGCATACCGATCTGATGCAAAGTAGAGGAAGTCACCCTTGGAAAAATTGAGTAGAGAAGGGGAGAGTGTTATGGCAAAAAATGCCAAGCAGAAGAAGGCTGTACGGTTACGCTTCATATTCCTCAATCCCCAAATCAGAAGAATTACGCACAGAATTATGGGGATAAGTATTCTTGCAGACAGTAGTTCTACGGTTCCCACAAATGGATAAATAACAGCAAGACCTGTTGGAACAAACAGTTTCTGCAAATAAAATACGGTGCTTAGTGGCGCTATCAGTAGCTTTTCTATCGGAGTCGATGAGTCGATCACTCCTGTCTTTCCATAGAACGCAATAATCGCAAAGAGCACTGAGAGTCCTATATATGGCAGAAGTTGCTTCCAGAATTTCTGGTTGAGTTTTCTTTTTTGGATCAAGGCTATGAGTATCAGTATCGCAGGTAATGTCAGCACAGTGACTTTGGCCAGAAGCGCGAGAGCAAATGTTCCTAGACTCAGTAGATACATTTTTCGTGTTCGCTGAAGAGAAAATCCAACACTCAAAAGTATCAGTAGTGTTGAAAGTACGTCCTTTCTTCCGCTGGCCCAAGCAACAGCTTCGGTATGAAGAGGATGAATAAGAAAAAACAGTCCCGTTACCACACTTACCCAAGTATTTTTTGTCAGGAGTCTGAGCACCCAAACAATCAGTGTCGCATTAAGAATGTGTAGGAGCAGGCTATGAAAATGATAAAAGCCAGCGTTTGTTCCACTGATAAGGAAATCTAACTGATACGAAAAGAGCGTGACGGGGATATAGAGTTCCGGATCATAGGTGGTAAATATAGTCTTGAGATTAGCGAAATTAATGCCACGTATGGCAGGATTTTCGTAAATCAATAGCCCATCATCCCAACGGACAAATCCATTTCCAAGTGATGCTCCGTAAATCAGAAATCCCAGAAACGCAAAACATCCGAGCAGGGTCCACCAGAATGAAGGTCGTAGTTGATCCATAATCTAAGTCTATAACACATTACCGACAACGTCTTTCAGAAGTACGCCAATTCCAAAGGCGACAATTGCTCCAATAGCCCCAACACTCACAATCTCTATAGGCCCCCTAAGGAGTCTTTCTCTGGTAACGTAGCTTCGTGTAAATCCAAGCACAATCAACGCAGCAAATGTCGACCAAATAGCTACGGTAAATCGTTCACTTCGCTCGATGCCAAAAATGTAGGGCAAGAGCGGGATAGCCCCAAAGACTACAAACGAGATAAACGTCATTAGCCCATGGATAAGGGGTTTTTCTGTGCTTTCCAGTGTCAATCCATGCTCTTCGATCATCATCATATCTGCCCAAATATCCTTATCAGCTATAATCGTATCAGTAACATTCTGTAGATCTTTTCCTGTAAGCCCCTTTTTTTCTAATGCGATAACAATCTCTTCACGCTCTATTTCTGGGATTTCCTCTATCTCCTCCATCTCTTCTCGACGTAGTCTAAAGTATTGGTCACGCTCTGATTTTAGTGAAAGAAATGCACCCGATGCCATAGAGGTACCGTCGGCTAGAAGATTTGCAATACCAAGAATAATGACAATGTAGTGCGGAAGGTCTGCACCAACTGTTCCAGCTACTACTGCAAATGTAGTAACGATTCCATCGTTACCTCCGTAGACGACATCTTGAATAAAAGGACCCAACTTACTACCATGAAGTTCACTATCCATGTGTTCCAGCGTTTTTTGCCGTAGGGACGTATCGTTAGACATAATAAGAGTATAACAGTACAATGATCTCCATGCCACGTAAGGGTATCATTTCAGCGTTCGTCGCTGGCATGGCGACTGTCCTCTGTGCAACAGCAGCTGCACAGCAGTTTGGTGGACTTATGTTTCCGGATGTCGTACCCAACGACTATTTTTACGATTCTGTAACACGTTTTGCAAAGAAGGGAATTATCAAAGGATATAACAATGGGCGCTTTGCTCCACATGACTACGTAACGCGTGGACAAGTATCTGTAGTTATTGATCGATATGACCAACAAGTTATTCGTCGTATGCGAGAGCAAATAGAGGTCATGCGAGATAAGCTTGGATTGGGTGCCTGTGGAGATAATCAAGTACAAGTAGGAGAATCCTGTGATGATGGTAATTCTTTGAGTGGTGATGGTTGCAGTGCAGAGTGTTTGAATGAGATTCATTGTGCTGGTGGTTACAAAATAGGAGATCGGTACCCTGCTCCTGACGGATGTAATATTTGCACGTGCACTGAAGCAGGTATTGCTTGCACAGAACGCTCATGCTCTCAGAAGAAATGTTTCAACAGCAATGAATGTGCGGGGGGAGAAATTTGCTCAGTAGAGGAAGGGGATTGTCGCTATCCATGCCCTGCGGGAGCAGTATGTATCCAAGCATGTGCTGGTGTATGTATTCCTAAGTCCGTAACGGCTGTTTGCGGCAATGGCGTTTGTGAGGATGGAGAGACTGCAGTTCCTGACAGAACAGGTTCTGGATTGTACTGCCCTCAGGATTGTCAGCTGCAAGGCCCCGTATGTGGTGATGCTATCTGCGATGCAGGAGAAGCCGATGAATACCGCCTTGGAGAGGATGGACCTATCCTCATTAGACGAGGAATTTGCGCAGAAGATTGTGAAGGAGGGCTCACAGCTTGTGAGCAAAAGAAAAAGAGCATTGATGTAATTTTCGAAAAAAACGTTGCATGCGAAACTGATGATGATTGCACAGTATTCACCCGTGGCTGTAGCCCCTACCAAACCTGTGGAAAGGCTGTGCTGAAGTCTGCATTACTTCAAGTATCTGCAGCAGTATTTGGATACGTTGATGACTGTAATACTCAAGAGCCTGCATTGTGTGCTGGTTGTTTGCCAAATACAGCGGCATGTATAAATAGCGTTTGCCAAGTAATTGATAATCTTTCGAACTAGAGAGACGTCTTTGCGAATGCATCACGGGTAACCCAATACAGACCCACAATACTTCCAAGGATGACAGCCCAAACACCTGCTCCTGTTTCTGGTTGGCGTAATGGTCCTCTACCCTGAGCTATTGCATTTGCAGCAATTGTGTTTTCCGATGGAGCAAATGGCTCATCACCAAATGCTTCTGGAATAGGTTCACCAGATGAATCAAAAGGATGAATACGTTGCCCTCCAACTGTGTAAGGGTTGGTAGGTAATCCGGTATTTCCTTGAGGTTGTGGAGCAAAATCCTGCGGGTCAAATCCTTCCGGAGGCTCTGTTGTTGTACCAACAGGCTCACCAAAAAAGTCATCACTCAATATATTGGTGATATCAGTAAAGTCATCAACAGTTTCTGTAATGATCACAATTTCTCCAACCAGACCCTCCTCAATAGATGAAGAATACTGATAACTTCCGGGCTGCATGTCCGGTGTAATAGTAAAGTTGTCACTATCTCCATTAAAGAGTGTGCTTGTTAGAAGGCAGAAACCTGTATCACTACAGAGTGTATCTGACTCTAGAATATGTGGAACATCTTGCTCGTTAATCCAAGTAATTGTCTGTCCATGTTCAACTTCTAGTAGAGCAGGTTGGAATCCTTCTGAGGTGATACGAATTGTTTGTACGTTACTATCAGCTAGTTGACCGATAAGCCCCTCGGTTCCACGAAAGAAACCAAATCCAACTCCAATAACAATAAGCATACCTACAAGGGCTGCTGGCCTCCGAGAGATCTGTATTCCTTCTGCGTTCGTAGATTGCTTTACGGTTACCGGTACCGGTACGTCATCTTCTGATTGCCAGTCTGGATGAATATTATTCATGAGGCTTGAAATCACTAACAACAAATTGTCGACGAGACGCAAATGTAGTGCCGACTACTGCAGATCCAATAAGGAAAAGTGCCATCGCAGAAGGCAGTCCAGTTTCGCCAGGAACGGGTACAGGGCCACCGTCACCAATAAGATTGGCAACAGGGTTTTTTCCAGGACCTGTACTAATAGAACCTGCTACCAGTGGTGCGCTTGAGGAATCTGGGTCGCCAACGACTATAGAAACTTCGCGGCTAAATGCACTCTCTTCATCCTTTTTACTTAGGGCTCGTACGGCAAAATAGTAGCGTTTACCAGGTTCTAGAGATCTCAGAGTAAGACTGTTCTCACTCTTATCAATTGTACGACGTTGCATGTATCGCCCCGAGGTTTTGCTGTAGTACACAGTGTAGGCCTTAAGCTGGGAAGAGCGTAGGTGATCCCATGCAAGGAAGACAGAACTTCCGTCCGTAGTCACACGTGTGTTTCGGATCTGCAATAGTGAAAACGCTGTTCGTTCTCCAGAAGGTCCCTGAGCTACCTGTTGTTCATTTGTAGGTTCATCACTGAGATTTGGTACACAGATACCACTACCACACAGTCCACTTTCACATTCATCATCATAGGAACAACTAGCACCATTACTCAGTAGTGCAGGCTTTTGTTCACATTGCCCTGCTGTACAAGTTCCATCACCACAGTCTTCATCTCGTAGACAGGCATTCGGGTCTGGCTCAGCTTCAGCTTCAGGTTCCGGCTCAGGCTCAGGCTCTGCTTCAGGTTCCGGCTCTACATCTGTATCTGGTTCAGAATCAAATATATTTCCGATATCATCATTTTCGGTATCTTCCTCAGAAGATAATCCATCGTCTAAAAATGTTACCAGTAATACACCGGGCTCTTCTTTGACGATATAGCTTTCCTCATCACCACTTTTTTCCATGATGACACTATGTCCATTAGGTTGCACATCATGAAAGGTAATAGGTGTCCCAATAGGATTTGTTTTTATCACGCGCAACTGAATGCGTGCGAACAGTATCTTTTCGTCATTCACTGTTTTTCCGTCCGTACTTGCTTCCATTTTTACGTATCCTTCATCTCTGGAAAATCCTTTTTCATCTGGAGTAACAAGTGAAAACTTCTTATTAATAGTCACAGCTTCACCACCAAGCATATTTGGATCATACGAAAGCCATGTGCGTACACGATTGATTGGCTGCTTACTTGGATTATCAATTACCAGATCAATATCCAGAATATCACCAGGTTTCAAAGGTCGTGTCCGCAGTGTTTGTGGGTCTTGTACTTCAAAGCTTGAGCAGCGCACACCTTCTATGTCTCTGGTCTCTACAACGATACCAGGACTTGGTATTGGTCCAAATATCCACTCATCATCCTTTCCTTCACGTTCAATGCAGTGAGGATACAGTTCAAATGTAGCATCCTGTGATGCGGCAAATGCCTGTGATGGTAGCAATCCTATTACGAGTGCTACTGCAAGGCTCAGCCTATGCTTGCGTGTGTTTGTATTCATGGAGAGAAATTACTGAAGAGAGAGCTTAGAGAGGATGCGCATTGCATCATCTACCGTAAGCTGGCCATCCTCGTTGGGATCAGCCTTCAGTTGATCGGTAGTAGCACTTTCGTATCCTTGAGCGACCTCCAAAATAATGAGGACATCACTCACATCAACAGTGCCACTCCCATCGACGTCTCCGGCAAAGGGAATACCTCCTGCTTGAATAAGAGAAACAGGCTGCACATCCCCGGCCGTTTGAATGCCTATCAGAAATGACCCAACAATGCATGCAGTGCCTGTGGCAAGCAGCTTGAGGTTCCTTCTGAATGAGTGTGGATATTTGATATACATATCATATTATTATAGCGAAAAACGCTGTATTTGGGGAGTGTGGAGGGGTTGAGTAGATATAGAAATTATTGCTTAGTGCTATTTAACATATGGTACACTTTCTCCCTATGTCCCAGATATTCCTGTTCTCCGGCGAAAATCTCTATGAATTAGGTCAGGAAAAGAAGCGATGGATACAGGGTTTTATCGCTAAGCACGGCGAAGAAAATCTCTCTCGACTGGATGGAAAAAAGCTTTCTGCTCGGCTCATAATGGACGAAATAGCTGCAGCCCCTTTTATTGCCGAAAAAAGGCTTATTGTACTGGATGGAATTCCCAAAATGGAGAAGGGTGAAATGCTGGAATTACAAAATATTCTCCATTCTCAGAATCTATTACTGATCATAGATCCAAAGCCTGATAAACGCTTATCCAGTACAAAGGAACTGATGACAATAGCAGAGACGAAAACGTTTGCACCTCTTAGAAATGAGCGCTTATTTACGTGGCTTTTAAGTCGGGCAACAGAAGAAGGATCGATACTTACTAGAGAAAATGCGCAATATTTGATTGATACTGTTGGAGAGGATCAAATACTACTTTCAGTAGAAATTATAAAGCTTGCAACATATGCAGGAGATGCGGGAATTTCGGCAGGTGATATTGACGCTCTAATACTCCTCAATGAGGAGCAAGCTGGATGGAAATTGATGGATCTTCTTTCTATGGGAAAATGTAATGAAGCGCTGAAATTTTCTAAAGAGTTACTCCAGAAAGGAGAAAGTCCATATGCACTATGGAGCAGATTACTCTGGGTCGTATCGCAACTGACTCTTGTGATGAGTGCACTTGAAGAAGGCATTTCTGCACCACCAGCAATTACAAAAAGCACAGGGGTAAATTTTGGTACGGTACGAACACTGCTTCCTCTAGCAAAAAGAATGGATAGAAAGAAACTCAATGCTTTGGTAGGCGCATTTGCTCAAACTGACAAAGATCTAAAAACCGGCAGCTTTAAGTCTACTGTCGAGGCACCAGAAGAACTTCTCTCTATTATCGATAATTCGATAGTTGTACTCAGTGCATCATAGCTGCTCAATTTTCTTGAGCAGATCCTCTGTCTGTTCCTCCTCTTTTTTCTCGTGTTCCTCTTCTTGCTCTGCGTGTTCTGTACGTCTTTTTCTACGTGAGGCCTCTGTTTTAGCAATGAGTTCTTGGTCGGATGCTGAATCAATTTGTGTTGAGTATTTCGCGTCAATATCTGCAAGTTGCTCCTTCTCGTTATCCAAAATATCGCGAAGATTTTGCACCTGTTCCGGTGTCATTATAGGCAGGATATTTACCCAGTATTGCCGCTCCTCATCATTCATACTTTCAGACTTAAGAATCAGTTCACAAAGATCCGGAAACTTTTGGCGAAGATCATCGGGGATGGTCACGCCAGATGCCGAACCTGATGATGCGTCGTCAGCCATTACTGTTATGCTACCTTAATTATCTCATACTTGAAACTACCGGCAGGAGTGCTTACTTCTACGGTGTCACCCTTCTTTTTACCGAGAACAGCTTTTCCAACTGGAGATTCATTGCTGATCTTCTTTTCAAGTGGATCTGCTTCTGTCGAACCTACAATAGTATAGGCAATAGGATCATCACCATCTGTCTTATTGCGGATCGTTGCTGTTGTTCCTACTTGGATTTCTTTCGATTTGGTATCTGCCTTTTTCTCAGAGATGATTTTGGCATTCTTGATCATTTGTTCCAGCTCCAATATGCGCCCTTCAATAAAGGCTTGCTCGGTCTTTGCCTCTTGATATTCGGAGTTTTCCGAGAGGTCTCCGTACGAAATTGCCTCCTTTAGGCGGTCTGCCACCTCTTTACGTTTTACACCCTTCAATTCCTCCAGTTCATCCTGAAGTCGTTTTAAACCCTCTTTCGTAACGAGAGTCTCATCCAATACTGTGTCGTCGTCGCCTTTGGCCATAAATCTAAGTGGGAATCGAAATTTCTGCAAAAGTGTACGCAATGGAGCGCTTTTGAGCAACAAATTTGCAGAGATTTGGCTAGTGAGTGCTTTCTGTAAGCAGTTTTGGCCATTCCATAATAGGCAGCTGCTCCGTATTTTCTTGGGAAAGAGCCTCAATAATACGTTTTGCCAGCTGAACGTTGGTAATAAGCGGAATACCGTGGTCAGTTGCGAGCCTTCGAATAAAGTACCCATCGGTCTGCTCCTCTCCGCGAGAATGTGTCGGAATGTTGATAACCAAGTCGACCCTCTTTTTTTCCAGATAATCTCGTATATTTGGATCTCGAGGCTCCGATACTTTATTGAGCATGGCAGAAGGAATATTACGAGACTCCAAGAATTCATGTGTTCTTTTGGTGGCAAAGAATTTAAATCCTCTTTCATGTAAGGCCTGAATGGAACTGAGCATATCTATCTTGTCTTCCAGACGGCCAATGGTAACGAGAATATTCTTTTTAGGAACTGTAAATCCAACTGCCATCAGAGCTGTGAGCAATGCTTGCTCTGCATTATGTCCGAAGCAGGCAACTTCTCCGGTACTTGCCATTTCTACACCAAGACGGGGGTCTGCTCCTTTAAGTCGACTAAAACTAAACTGAGCAGCCTTTACACCGACGTGGTCAAGATCCAGTGTTTGGTATCGCCCTTTTGTCGAAGCCTTTCCGATGAGTGCTTGCGTTGCAAGAGTGATAAAGTTTTCTCCTGTCACCTTGCTGGCAAAGGGGAAGCTGCGACTGGCACGTAAATTACATTCGATAACTTTGAGTCGGTTGTTCTTTGCGAGGAATTGAATGTTATAGGGCCCGGATATTTGTAGTGCTTTACCGATAGCTTTTGCAGTAGCTTTTACTCTGCGGAGCGTTTCTAAGTTCACGCGTTGAGGTGGAAGTACAATAGTCGCATCACCGGAGTGCACTCCCGCATTTTCGACGTGCTCAGAAATAGCATAGATCAGCAGCTCTCCATTTTGTGCTACTCCATCAAACTCAATTTCTTTTGCTCCCTGTTCAAATTTCGAAACAACAATAGGCGCCTCTTTATTAATAAATGCAGATTGACCTACATAGGCAGACAAGTCTTCATCGGAATGCACCACTGCCATGGATGCTCCAGAGAGAACATAACTTGGACGAACAATAACTGGATAGCCAACTTCTTCAGAAAACTTTCGTGCCTCGGAGAGCTCTGTAAATTCACGCCACTCGGGTTGATCGATATCGAGTTCATCAAGCATCGTACTAAACTTGTGTCGGTCTTCTGCGTTGTCGATATTTTCTGGTGCAGTTCCGAGAATGGGAACATCAGCCGCTGCAAGACGTGGAGCTAATGAGTTTGGAATTTGTCCACCCATAGAGACCACGATACCGCTTGCAGCAAGCAGGTCATAAACATCACGTACACGTTCTTCACTCAGCTCGTCAAAGAACAGTGCATCACACTCATCGTAATCTGTACTGACAGTCTCTGGATTACTATTGATCATAGCAACGTCATAGCCTTGCTTTTGCAATTCATGAGCAGCTTGCACACAGCACCAGTCAAATTCTACGGATGAACCAATCGAATAGGGCCCCCCTCCCAGTACAAGTACACGATCTTTTTGCTCTTCAAACGTAATGTCATGCTCCTGTCCATGATAGGTGAGGTAGAGGTAATTTGTTTTTGCAGGGAATTCTCCTGCCAGGGTATCAACCTGCTTTACTACAGGCTCGATGCCAAGAGATTTGCGTAGACTCCGTACAGACTCTGTTTCGTTCTCTGTAATCTTTCCAATTGCACTGTCGCTGAATCCGGCTTTCTTCGCTTTACGCATCAAAGGCTCAGAGAGCTCATCCTCTTCTGCAAGGTCTTTGGTAATAGATGCACAATCATGAATGCGGTTGAGGAACCATAAATCCACACCGGTTCCAATATTGATTTGCTCTGGAGTCCATGCACCTTTAAGTGCTTCTGCAATAGCAAAGATTCTTCGCGGAGTTGGCTTTTTTACTTCGGCGTCCAAGTCTTCAAATTCCATTGGAACAGGGTAGAGCCCAACAGCACCGATATTGAGCATACGCATGGCTTTCTGTAGGGCTTCTTCGAATGTCCTGCCCAATGCCATTACTTCTCCTACAGATTTCATTTCTGATGTAACCTTGTCGGAGACAAAGCGAAATTTCTGCAAATCCCAGCGGGGGACTTTGACTGCAATGTAGTCGAGAGAAGGTTCGAAGTCCGCACTCGTTACTTGGGTAATCGCATTACGAAGTTCCGGAAGACTGTAACCAAGTGCAAGCTTTGCAGCGATAAATGCTAGTGGATACCCTGTTGCCTTGGAGGCAAGAGCAGAGCTTCTACTCAGGCGAGCATTCACTTCGATGACACGATATTTTCGCGACTTCGGATCGAGTGCATATTGAATATTGCACTCTCCAACAATTTTCAAATGACGTATCACTGTAAGAGCAATTGATCGCAGCATCTGATACTCGTGATTATCCAGTGTCTGACTAGGAGCAACTACTATGGATTCACCGGTGTGAATACCTAGAGGGTCGACATTCTCCATGTTACATACGGTGATGCAGTTATCGTATGCATCGCGAACGACTTCATATTCTATTTCTTTCCATCCTGTTAAGTCTTCCTCTACAAGAACTTGCGGCGACTCTACAAATGCTACTTTGCAAATATCGGTCAACTCCTTTTCGTTCATAGCTCTTCCACTTCCCTTACCACCAAGCGCAAATGCCGCACGGATAATTACGGGATAGCCAATGTCTAACCCTGCCTTCAAAGCTTCTTCGAGAGATTCACATGCGTGACTTTTGGGAACATCAATATCGATAGATTTCAACTCAGCATTAAATACGGCACGATCTTCTGTCTTATTAATACTTTCCACACTTGTACCAAGAACACGCACGTTGTACTTTTCGAGCACGCCGGATTCATCCAATGCAACACCACAGTTGAGTGCGGTTTGTCCTCCAAATGAAAGGGCAATGGCATCAGGCTTTTCTTTTTCGATAATGCGCTCAACAAAATGTGGAGTGACAGGTTCGAAGTACACACTATCTGCAAGTCCCCAACTTGTTTGATTCGTTGCGATATTCGGATTGATTAGTACAACGCGTTTGCCTTCTTCTTTAAATGCTTTGATTGCCTGGCTTCCGGAATAGTCGAATTCTCCGGCTTCACCAATCTTTAGTGCACCGGAGCCAAGGAGTAAAATAGTCTTAATGTCCTCCAAACTTTTGGAAAAAGCCTCTCCTTCCCCGGCATGGGGACAAGGAGTGCCCTTGGTCTCATCTGCGATCATGTTCCGATGGAGACTACAGGGTCAGACATTTAAGGGCAAGGTGATTCTTTCAATTGTCCTATTTTACGCATTTTGATACCATACACTCCATGTACCGTATCGCATGGATCACCGCTCTTCTTCTAGTTCCTACTGCCTTGGCAGGGGAGTGGGATAAGCTCTCAAATGATCTTGAGCTTTTTGAGCAGGTTATAGGTTCAGATGAAGGAGATATCAATCAGCAGCAACGTGACGCAGTAGTCGAAGATAGCCCAGAACTCTTCCCAGTCTTAGAAGGGGAGGAAGAAGAGGTAGAAGAAGTTGAGGATGAAGCTGAGTTTGCGACAATCACAGTAGATGGAGTAGAGGTTGAACTGAAGGATGTGCCTTTGGAAGAGTGGTTTGCACAGTACATAGTCGATGCTGCGCAGATGAATCTTGTCTCAGGTTACGCAGATGCTGAGGGTAATCCGACAGGGGAGTTTGGCCCTGCGGACTTTGTCACCATAGAGCAACTGGCAAAGATGGCAGTGATAGCAGCAGGTATTGACCTCTATAACTGTGGAGATTCTCTAAAGAATTCTTCTGCACGAGGAAGGTGGTCTCAAAAGTATGTGCAGTGCGCAGAATATAATCGTTGGATTATCTTTAGTGATGGGATTGTAGACCCTTCGCGACCCGCAGATCGTGCGGAAGTAGTAGTGACAGTAATACAGGCATTCTCTGCTCGCGTTTCGCCGGTATCTGGAACAGTGTTCGAAGATGTCACGCGCGCAACTCCCTACGGGAATGCAGTAGAAACTGCAGCAGGGGATGGAGTGGTCTCCGGATATAGTGGTAGCAACGGAAACCCGACAGGATACTTTGGCCCTGGAGATCCGGTCAATCGTGCAGAGACGGCGAAGATTTTTTCACTCGCTTCGCAAACCTACGGTAAGCGCTAAACGTGGTGCCTATTTCCGTGCCTCAGATGCCTGTCTAGATGTTCACCCTTAAGGTGCTTCGAGGAGAGTTGAATGATGATGGATCCTAGAATTATAAAGAGTCCACCTACCATGTGGTACCAGTACACTCCTTCCCCCAGATACACATGAGCAAAGGCAAGGCTTCCTACACTGATGAGTGGAAGGAATAGCGATACGGTATGCGCACTCATACGCTCCATAGATTCGTAGAAACTGAAGAGGTACATAAAGCGAGAGAGGAACCCGTATCCAATAAGCGCTCCAAAGAGGGCCAGAGGGAATGTTGTTATTTCTTCGACAATTGGTAACTGTACAATTGGTGCAACCAGTACAAAGAACGTCACAGCCATAAGGCCACGGCTAAATAGTACAACTTCTGGGTGAAGCTTCGAGAGCTTTTGCTTAAAGACAGCATTACCGATTGCATAGCTCAATGCACCACCAATGATCAAAAGGTCTCCCGGCGCAATGCTCATAGGCCCGGTGAACCCCCTGAGGGCTACGATGCTAATACCAAAGAACATACTCAGAAGTGCAAGGATTTCAGCGCGTCGAATTTTTTCTCTTAAGAATATCCCCGCATAGATAAACAGGAAGAAGCTTGAACTTCTTAGGAAGAGCTCTGCATTCACCGCATCTGCGACATGCAAACCTGTAAAAATAAGAAGAGGTGCAATTATACTATTGGTGATTCCAATAGATATGAGAGGTGCTATGTGCTTCTTTTTTATAGCTAGGAGTTCTTCTAATAGAGGGAGAAATCCAAATGATAGTATGGTAAATATCAAAACGATAGATTCTGAAAGCAGCAGTAGAGTCAGTGGTGAGAGACTCGTACCTAAAACCTTTGCAAAGGGAGTGGATGTTGACCCTGCAATTATGGCGATTGCCAGAGATATCCAACCTACAGTTGTAGATCTGACCTTTTGTTTAGCCCCGAAAAATGGCAAAGAGAAGTTTTTTGTGTACATATTTCTAATATTTATTATACCATAATATATACATATTGGCTATACCTCAAAATGCAGTAAATTAACTGAGAAATGAAGATATTGCTATTTGTGACAGCGTGTTAACACGCAACTACAATCGACGGGGGATTAGCGTGTATGCAAGTGAGAGAGCCAGCAGAGAGGCAGGAAGCAGTATTTGACGATCAAATGACTGACCGACGATGAGGTACTCCGTATTGGATGTCAGAAGATACACTCCCATATACCCACCCATTGCAATCAGACCCCATAAGAGTGTGATTAGATATTTTCGATCAATTGTTATCGAGTTCTTACGAATTCCGAGGAGTGTTAATGCAAGAATGCTCAAAAGCCCATACCAGTAGATTCCAAATGATCCTGTGACAAACAGAGCCCGACTAAAGGCGCTCACAGCTTCTACGTTGAAAACGAATTCCGTATCACCTGCTCCATGTGGTGTTAGTGACAAGCCTTTAAGTGCAGCAAATGCCGGCCATGTCAGAGATAGCATAATGCTGAATCCAACTGGGTAGCGTAATCTACTTATAGATCCTTCGTAGCGAATCAACGCAATTGCCATCATAATAATCCACGGTATGTAGCAGAAGAAGAGTCCATCAGACTTTGTCCACACACACGCTGCAAGGAATAATCCCGAAAGAAAAAGAAGCCGAGTATCATCCGATTTACGAAATCCAATAAATGTAGAGAGCGAAACAAGAGCAAACCCAATGAGTGTGATGTCTGCATACGATTGTCCCGCATGCAATGTCATCAATGGAATTCCAATAATCAATGCAGTTATGAGTAGCGCATACGAACCTCCTCGGCGCGAAAGCATCTGAAAGATTGCACCGAAACACGCGAGCATTAATAGGAGATGAATCCCATTTGCATTTTTATCGCTCCAATTAGGGCTAAACTGGTTAGAGCTAATTTGAAGCGCATGATAAAGGAAAGGATAGTGTGGCTTACTTACCAATTCAGACTGTGTATCAAATACCATCTCAGCCCTGTAGTAAGATACTTTCGATCGCATGTTCCAGTTGGTTGTACTGTCGTAGTGAAAGGTAGGAAGCAGTGTGTGTGATACTGCGTACAACAGAGAAGCCGCAACTATGAATCCAGAAAGCACAGCAACCATCCGTGGTACTTTTATAGGTGAACCCTCAACAACAGCATCAGGACTTTTACTCTTCATTAAGGGCTGAACTGAAATTAGTAGTAGCAGAGTTGCCACCAAATTTGCAGCAATGATACTTATCGCATGCAGTTCGATTCCTATCAAGGTTATTATCACTATGGCAAAAAGATTTATAAGCGCTCCAAGTGGTAGCCCAAGAAATATTTCTAGTAATGATCCATAAGACTTCCTGAGAAGCCGATGTGCAACTAGCCATCCTTCCGCCGTCAAAAGTAGTGTTATCAGTATCATATATTGCGTAGGTATAGGGCTGAACCGTCTTTATACTCTTCCATCAAAGTCACAGAGAATTGGTCTTCGCCACATCGAAGCCTCTCACCATCAATCGACCAATCCGTAGATTTGTGTACGACGATATGTGAAGGATCTTGATTGGAGATCAATCCGGGATATGTGTGATATTGCAAAAGTTTCACGGCATAGGTTGTTCCTGAGTGACAGAGATAAATTCTCTGTGCCTCTTCTTCACGCAAGCGCTCAGCAATGCTCGGCAGAGCACCCGCTGTTGCATAAGTTCCATTACCCATCCATTCTCCTACGTGCTTCCAGCTGTAGCGAAGGGCATCCACAGAAAAGCGTGCATGGGAAATAAGCACAATCACCACAATAAGTGGAATAATCAGATTACGGTTCTTTTTAAGGATTAGTAATACAACGATCAATACCATCAGTAGCCCAACGATTGGTACCAGTGGAATACTCAGGATGCTGTACCCCGGAAGTCTATGATAGGACGCAGGAGAATATGGTTGTGTATTGATTAAGTGATTCAGAGCTGCAGAGATGATTGATCCAATGGATGCTGCTTCAAACGTAACATCATGAAATTCAGCACCAGCTGGGGCACTACTAAAGAAGTAGAGTCTGTATCTCCTGATACCTGTACTCCAACCCGGACTCTGTGTCAGATCTACGGTTGCTTCTTGCATAGTGCCTGCTGGAAGCACTGTTCGAAGAGTTTCGAAGGTATCAAAGGATCCATCAGTTTCTTGAAACATCACAAACACAGAGAGCGGCTCTATGGTTGAGTATGAAAGCTTCATCAAAGATCCTTTTCCTTTAAGATCTGCCTTTGCATGAGATGCAGCACTCGAGACAATCTCCTCTATTGCAATATCTTCTCCAAGCAGTTGCACAGGGACCTCACCTGCGAAAGTGTGAGGAACTAATAGAAATATCAGACTTACGATAAACTGCATAATATTAGTGTAGCGGATTGAGCTCTTTATGAAAGATTAGGGTATAATCAAATCATGCCGCAGTGGTGGAATGGTAGACACTAGGGACTTAAAATCCCTTGGGCCCTAGGCCCGTACTGGTTCGAGTCCAGTCTGCGGCACCAATTCTAAATTGGCAGTGCAGATGGCAGTGGCCCAACGGCTGTTCGTATCTCACGTTCACCAACCTGCAGAGCAATCCCTGTTGTAGGATCTACTTCCTGCGCTGTAAGAATAAGTCTGCGTAAGGTGGTTCCTACAGGAGTACAGGTCATCAGTGTTGCCATGCGCCTATTTGTAGGCTGATCGAGAACATCAACATTACTCGGTTTTACTTCTTTCTTGCCGCTTACAAGGTATCGGTGTTTATCTCCACCGTAGTATACCCAGTATTCATCACCGACATTCAACTCATGGAGTCTGGCAAATACTGTCTTAAAATTACCCTCTGCCCATGGGTAGTAGGAGCTATGTCCTGTAACAAAGAAGTTTCCTGCTTGTCCAGGTCGTGCAGTACCTGGGTAGTGCACTACACCAGCTGTGAGAGCAGTTTGAATATCTTCTTCTACACCTTCCCAGTCCTCTTTGAGCAGTGAGCTATACGATGGTGTCACCAATGGGATATTTAAGCCCAGTCTAGGAATAATTATGCGGTTTTCCGGAGGACCTACTGTCGGAAGATAGCTCAGCAAATCCCCTTCTTCGCGTCCGGCGACTGCAAGCATGGGACTCCTGAGAAGTTTTTCCCGTAGAGCATTATCTACTCCAGAGACATTATCATTGAGTGAAGATACTCTCTCCACAGGGTCAAGATACGGTGAAATAATCTGAAAGAAGCTTTGGTAGTTTAGCGAGACAAACAGCGCCACAAAGATTGTTGCAAATGTTCCACCGAAGCGTATGACGTCAGCGGCAAACAGAGAGCCTCGGCTATATTCCTTTGCGGGCTTATTTTTTCGCGTGACCCAAACAGGTTGTGCGAGGAAACCCCAGATACCATCTGCCCCTTTACCAAAGAGCCTTTTGAAATCTTTGACATGAAACCGAAATCCCCGGTAGCTGTGGATGTATTGACTCTTTCCTTCACCAACA
Source organism: Candidatus Peribacter sp. UBA6535 (assembly GCA_002436205.1). Lineage (GTDB taxonomy): Bacteria > Patescibacteriota > Gracilibacteria > Peribacterales > Peribacteraceae > UBA2170. The sequence continues at coordinate 45,457 of DJKT01000056.1, read as the reverse complement.
ATTTCTTTGGTTGTTCCTATCAAGCTTCCACGAACACCTTTTAATACAGAGATCACTTGTTCAAAACGCGCGGATGCATTCACTGTTTTACGTGCTTCTTTTACTACCTCATCATTCTCTGTAACTTCCCATTCGGCAGATTGCTTCATTATGGGTTGCTTACGGGAAACTCTTGGACTGATATGAATATGGCCCTCATCGTCCACATGAGCCTTGTGGTCGTCTTCATCATCGTGCCAGTCTTGGTGCGAATGTAGAGGAATCCTCTTATTATAGCAGAAAATGACAGTTTATTACAGTCTTAGGATCGTTATTCTACCATAGTTTTCTAATCCTGCATCCTTTCTGTAATCACTCCACCACCGGCAATTTCCTCACCGCGATACAGTACGATCGACTGTCCGGTAGCTATACCTCTTAAGCCCTTACTAAAGCGAAAATGTAATGATTTACCATCGTGATTCATTACCCCATTATGCCTTTCACCAATGGAGTGAATGCGTGCCTGAAGTTTCTGAGGTTCGTTTTTTGGCGGTACCCACGATATCCAATTGAGATCAGAAGCGTAAAGATCCTTTTTAAGATCAGCCCCATTTGGAGCCACATATACCGTATTGCTATCTACTTCTTTTCGAACCACATGAAGAGGAATTTTTAAGCCCCCAACGCCGAGCCCCTTTCGTTGACCTATTGTATAAAATGGAAGCCCCTTGTGCTGCCCAACTACTGTTTCATCTTCGAGTTTGATGTCACCGGGAGCAGAGTCTGTGATATACCGTTTGAGGAACTCTTCAGGTTCTTTTTCTGGGAAAAAACACAAATCTTGACTCTCTTGATAGTGGATTTCATCGAACGGAACGCCATACTTTTTTGCAAGTGCAAAGACTTCAGATTTCTCTAACCCGCTGAGTGGAAACAGTACCTTGCTTAGTTGGCTCTGATTTAATCCATATAAATAATAACTTTGATCCTTAGAGGCATCCATTGCCTCAAGTAACGTGTACGAAATAGTTCCATTGGACTTCTTTTCTTCTTTGATACGAGCGTAGTGACCTGATGCGAGTTTTTCGCAGTTCAGTTTTTCTGCAAAATCCAAAAGCTTTCCAAACTTCAAGGTTCGATTGCATCCGACGCAGGGGTTTGGTGTTTCACCTTTTCGATACCCTTCCAAAAATGGGTCAACGACATTTTTCTTAAATTCTTCCTCTAGATCGAGTATATGCAGAGGGATATCCAGATCTTTTGCAACTTGATTCGCACGAGCAATAGTTTGTGCATTGCAGCACTTGCTGGGCAGGATTTGAGCCATTGGAGGAGCTAGTGGATCTGACCAAAGCGTGAAGCGCACGCCTATAACTTCATGACCTTGCTCTTTGAGCATATGGGCAACAACTGAAGAGTCTATTCCCCCGGACATGGCTACAAGTATTTTCATGGCGATATTGTACGGTTCTCACCTTTAAAATCACTCAAAAAGGCGCTAGAGTATTGGTCGATGAAGAAACTTCTTTCTAAAATCTTCGGTAAAAGCTCTGATCAACTCCATTTCTCCTACGAAGAGAAGAAGTACACTTTAGGCGTAAAAGTCCTTGTGGCGCTTTTGACGCTTATTATTTTGATGCTCTCAGAACGTGCTATTGCAGATTTGAAGGATGGAATACCAAGAATCCAATATCCAAATTACTACGATTTGCAGGAAAACAGAGATGTGCAAAATTATCGTAATAATGTATTGAGACCCCTTTACCAGAAGAAAAGTGATCTCGAAAACAGAAATCGCCAAGTACGATCGGAGTACGATACGAGTCTTCTTGAAAAAATCGCAGATGAAAATACTCGTCTCTACGGGGATCAAGGCGTTGTACGAGAAGACTTTAGTAATACACAAGAGCAGTTGCACACGGTAGAAGAAGGCATAGAGAAGGCTGAAGATGAGCTGGAGAGATTGCAGGTTCTCGCTCACCAAGCAGAAGCACCTCTGCGCAATGAATACCGATCTCGAGTTCGTATTCGTCAACTAAAAGTTTTCCTTTGGGAAGCACTATTCTGGATTCCATTCTTCTTTATCACATTATGGTGGTACAGCAGAACAAAGCGAAAAGATTCTCGCTGGGAAATTATTTCTATTGCAGCTCTTATTGCCTCTAGCATTATCAGCTTGCAATCATTCTGTGTGTTCTTGTGGAGTTGGATTCCACGAGAACTTCTCGAGAAGCTTTGGGAAATACTCCAAACCACTCTTTTGACACGCATTGTTGGATATTATCTAATGATGGCAGTCATTATTCTTCTCCTTGGAGGGCTCATAGTTTCTGTTCACCGAAGAGCGACGGATCCTGTTCGTGGAGGAAAGAAGAAGATTCGCTCTAAGCAATGTCCAGCCTGTAGTTATCCTCTAGAGATCAGTGGTGATTTCTGTGGCGGCTGTGGAAAACAGTTACAAGAAAAATGCACCTCTTGTGGCAAACAGACTTATACATGGGCAGCAGTCTGTGAGCACTGTGGCAAGAAGAGTACAACAAACAACTAACGCACTATGATTGAGAAACTCCGTACTCTTGCGGCTGAATACGATGCTTTGCAATCACAAATGATGGAACCTGAAGTGCTGAGTGATCCAAAACAGATTGCAAAAATCGGGAAACGCATGAAAGACTTAGAGCCTCTACTTGGAATGATCAAAGAGTATGATGCTGCAAAGGAAGCCATCAAGTTTGCGGAAGAAGCAGGTGATGACCCTGAGATGAAAGCCATGGCAGAAGAAGAAGCTGATATCGCTCGAAAGCGTATCCCAAAACTCGAAGAAGAGATGAAACTCTACCTCATTCCGAAAGATCCAGATGATGATAGATCTGTTATATTAGAAATACGAGCAGGAACAGGTGGAGATGAGGCGGCACTCTTTGCAGGAGAACTCTTGCGTATGTACCTGCGTTTCGCAGAAGAACAGAACTGGAAAACTGAACTTATGGACAAAAAAGATGCAGAGAGCGGGGGAGTAAAAGAGGCTGTATGTAAGATTGATGGTATCGGTGCGTATGGAATGATGAAGTTTGAGTCTGGAGTACACCGCGTACAGCGCATCCCAGCAACAGAAAACAAAGGACGTGTACACACTTCTGCAGCATCTGTCGCCATCCTTCCAGAGGCAGAAGAAGTTGATATTGATATCAAAGAAGAAGACCTTCGCGTAGATATTTTTAGGTCTAGTGGCCCCGGTGGACAGTCGGTGAACACCACAGATTCTGCAGTCCGTCTTACGTACATTCCATTAGATATCACCGTTTCCTGTCAGGATGAAAAGTCGCAGCTCAAAAACAAGAACAAGGCGATGGGAATCTTACGATCACGTTTATATGCAGCAGAGCAGGAGAGACTTGCAAAAGAGCGTGGTGATATGCGCTTGGGCCAAATTGGTTCTGGGGATAGATCAGAAAAAATTCGTACGTATAACTACCCCCAAGATAGGGTGACCGATCACCGCATAGGACAGAACTTCAATAACCTTCCCGGAATTATGGAGGGCGATATCTTCCAAATTATCGAAGCACTCCTGCAGCAAGATCAACTGGATAAATTAGCTTCTGTTGGGGCTTAAGCTGAGTAGGAATTGAAAATTTCAGCGTGAAATGCTATACTATAGCAGTACTTCCAACACAAATATGAAACGCAGTCATACCTCACTTCAGACGAGTCTTAGTCTGTTCGTTATTGCCGGCCTCTTTGGATTTTCCATTGCAATGGTCAAGCCAATTCTCATGCCAAATTATGATGCCTCACTTATTGTAGGTCAGATGGCTGACCCAAATGAAGGATCACTAGAAGCTGGAAGACCTCCTCTACCATGGGCTGAACTTTGTTATGAACATCACATAGGTAGCTCATTAACTAGATTGGAAATAGATGCTATGCATACAAAAGTAAATGAGTGTCTTGATGATTTACAATGGAAGTGTGAACAAGAGGATTATGGTCAGGCAACACGTAATGGTCGTATAGAAAGTACTGATATGCTCTTTACTCATTGGCTGAACCCATTTTATCACGTGTTCTACGTAACTGTAGAGGAATCACTCACCTGTGATATACATCCTGCAAATCGAAGTGGGCAAAATTCTCAGGGAACAATGGATGAATATGACGATCCGGGTAGTGGTTACGAGGGGTACTAAGCAATATCCTTCTTCTCTGTTCCAAGGACATCTTCTATAGGGTGCTCTTTTGATGGGCTACCAAGCTCTGATGCGACGCGTACTTCCGGTAGCATTTTTAGGAATGGCATTGGCAAGAAGCTACTGAGGATGGCAATCCAGAGGACTTTATCGAGTCCACTATAATTGGCAGCAGCGTCACCGATAGCCTGATGTACATCAAAAGTATTGAGCAACCATGCACCACCAAGGTCAGACAGAGCCAAACCAATATTCATAATAGATGCGAGGACAGCAAACATAGTAGCTTCTATACCCTTAGGACAAAGACGTGCCGCAAGGACTAAGAGAGGCAGGAATGCGATCTCCGAAAGGGGTGCTGATATAAAGGTATCTGCTAAAGCAAAGAAGCGTGGACTCATTCCCACGTACTCATACCATCCGTACACAAGCCCGATCGTTGGCATGCTTAAGACGACGCTTGCAATAATGATCCAGAAGAAGAGCTTTCGTAGACTGACATTGAGGAGGAACTTTCGGAAGGCAAGTATGCCTACAATGCTCATCCCATGAGAGATCATACTAAGACGTCCAAAGAACTCTGCATCAAATCCAAGTTCATCAATCATAAAATAGGAAAGTCCACCACCACTACTAGGAGTTGCCCTCCATATAAAGATGAAAAGAATTGCCCAGAGAAGATCACGTGTAATAGCAGATTTAAACTTTCTCCATGTTTCCTTGATCGAAAATGTTACGACATCGGTTACTTCTTCGGTGATGATAAGTGCAAGCCCACTGGTAAGAAGGGGAAGTGTTCCAGTAATAAAGAAGACGTTTCTTGGCCCAATGGCTTCAACCAATATTCCTGCAAGATAGGCTACAGATAGGGCTCCAATCATTATTGATGCTCTACAAATACTTTGAAGTTTTCCGGCAACTTTCTGGTCTCTACTTTTCTCTGCAACTATTCCATCCACAATAACATCAGCTAATGCAAATCCCATTCCAGAAATAAAGAGAGCAATCATCACTGCACTAAATGAGTTTACCCACGTTGCCATAGAGAAATATCCTGCAGCCCCCATAAGTCCTGCAAGAAAGAGATAGGGCTTCCTGCGCCATCCCCAAATAGGTTTTCTATCAGAAAAAAATCCGTACAATGGTTTGATGCTCCAGGGAATAATAGCGATTGATCCTAAAATAGAAACTTGTGCAGGGCTTAGCATCAAATCGTCCTTGTAGTAAAAGGTAGTTGCCACAGAAGCAATACCTGTCGCTCCGGCTATAAAATAGACGAAGGGGATTAGTATTCTTGAATAGTCTCGTTGCATTGCTCTGCAGTGTAGACCATAACCTACATCATTTTCTATGCGGATTGAGCATTATGTTCGGAGCTTACGCCTCCGTCGAGAATTCTCCGAAGAGATAAATCTACTTTATCAGCAGCATCTTCTCCATAATCCATTAGATTTAATGCTCCTACCCTTGGGTCTCCAATTGCTTTTAGATCCCCCGTTACAAAAATAGCGTGACGCTCCCGTACATCTGCAATGGCAATTTTCAAAGCTCTGCGTGTCGTATCATCTTCGATGAGTTCAGCACACTTCTCAGGGTTATGTGCCACTGTTTCCAGAACACGAATGCATCTATCAAGCAGTGTACGATTCGATCCTGAGGTCCAGCTTGTTCCCATTATCCCTGAAATAGCATCCCAGGCATTTCCAGCAAGAGATGCGGGAGTGGCACCATCGTTGAGACTCACAGCAACTTCTACTCCTGCAGTACGACTGACATCTGCACGCACTGTAGCATCATCAGGCCTTTCTGATTTAATGGATCCAAGCTTCCCTTTAAGATGTCTGATCAGCGCATCCTTTTCTTGGTCGGCTTGTGATGGTTGAGATCTCATAGTAGAGAATATTATACTAAATTCGAACTGTTTGCATCAAATCAATACGTTTATCAATTACGGCCTGAGTACCAATGTCTGTTCTAAATCGCACAGGCCCTTCAACCTTCTCACATAGGCTTTGGGCTATAGATTCTGCTTCTGCGATACTGTCTCCGATACCGACGATTCCTGCAGTTCTCGATCCCCCAAGGAGCAATGATCCATCATCGCTTTCAGAGATATCCCCAAGATAGATACGAGCGTTTGGTCCTGTGTCGGGAAGGGTAAGAGATTCACCACTGTTTCCTTTGCTCTCGGGATAACTCTCTGGCGTGATGTATTTGCAGACAGTAGCTTTTTTTGCAAATGAAACCATATCCTCACTCAATTCCTCATTTATGATTCCTAGACATATATCCACAAAGTCAGATTCAAGAAGTGGGAGAATATTTAGTGCTTCAGGATCTCCAAACCGTGCATTGTATTCAATAAGCTGAATTCCCTTTTTGGTTGCAATAAATCCTCCATACAAAATTCCTTTAAAGGGCTCATTGCATTCTGTTGAGAGAGCCTGCGCTGTTTGCTGGTTGAGCCTTTTTGCAGCCTCCAGATCAGTGTCACTTAAAAACGGCAGACTGTGATTGCTATCTGAGTAAGTCCCCATGCCACCGGTATTTGGCCCTGTGTCTCCTTCGAATGCGCGCTTGTGATCTTGTACCGCAGGCATATCAACTACCTGTTCTCCGGAGACAAAGCTCAGCAAACTAAACTCAACACCTATAAGCTTTTCTTCGATAACGACACGACCACATTCCTCTATGCATTCAATAGCATACGCAACTCCCTCATCAATCGAATGCAAATGCTCGCCACTTACCTTCACACCTTTTCCACCTTTGAGTGCGTCGTATTTTATGACGTAGTTCCCTTCAAGCTCGTCTAAATATTCATGTATATCAGATGTATTACTTTTTGATATACATCGAAACATTGGAGAGGCATCAATATGATGATTATGCAGAAGTTCTCGAGCAAAACTTTTGCTGGATTCAATCTGAGCAAGTTTCTTTCGTGGGGCAACTGACTGAATACCAATCTCTTCTAATGCATCGGTAAGACCTGCTCCGATAGGATCATCAGGTGCGACAAATGCAAAGTCCGGTTGTACCTTCTTGGCAATAGCAAGCACTGTATCAAAATCCATCAGATCTGCCACAAATTGCTTGGAGGCAAGTGCTGCTATACCGGGATTTTTTGCAGGAACAACAGAAATAATCTCTGGTTTCTGCGGGCTACGAGCAAGTGCATCGGCGATAGCATGACCGCGAGCCGCAAGAGAGGTGAGAAGGATTTTCATTACACAAGGCTCATAGTCTTACTACCGTCTCCGTCATCTTCATCTGGTTTTTTGTTTCCTTTGGTTCTGGAAGTATTGCGACTACAACCAAGCTCTTTCAGTAGTTTTGGAGTAATTTCTGGCGTTGGATACTTCTTCGTAAAACATCCTTCAGAGAAGCCTTTAATATTCTTATTTCCGTACTGAATGGCTTTGTGCATATCCTCAATCTTGCTGTAAAACAGTCCATCCGCACCAATATATTTTCGAATCTCTTCAATGCTTTTGGTCCCTGCTATAAGTTCTGTCTCTGTTGGCAGATCTATCCCATAAGGATCTGGCCCAATAATTGGCGGTGATGCAGATGCAAAATACACGTTCTTCGCCCCTGCTTCTCGTACGAGCTCTATGATCTTCTTGCTGGTGTTTCCGCGTACAATCGAGTCATCAACAAGCAAAACGTTTTTTCCTTTAAATTCCAACTCTATGGGGTGTAGTTTAAATTTGAGACTGCGCTTACGTATTTTTTGCCCTGGCATAATAAATGTTCGGCCGATGTATCTGTTCTTTACAAATCCTTCTCGGTACCTTGCTTTTACTTTATCAGCAAGCCCTGTAGCAGATGCACGACCTGTGTCTGGAATTGGAATGACACTATCAATTTTAATCCCTGCTTCTTTTATTTGTTCTGCGAGGTATTCTCCCATGCGCACACGAGCTTTGTAGACGTTTACACCGTCTAAAGTAGAGTCCGGAGCGGCAAGGTATACCCACTCAAACAAACATGGGAATAATTTTCCTTCCTGTACGATGCGACTGTGGAGCTTATTTTTTTTGTCGATAAAAATTACTTCGCCAGGCTTAACGTCCCGGACATACTCAAACTCGAGTCCATAGAATGCACTGTTTTCGGAAGCGATGATGTACTCCTCCTTCATGCCGTACTTTCGTTTTCCAAGAACAAGCGGACGAATACCATACGGGTCACGAAATCCTACAATACCGTGACCTCCAATAAGTGCTACAGCAGAGTACGCACCTTTGCATTTGCGGAAGACTGTTTTCATGGCACCAAATACATGTTCTGCAGTGAGGTTTTTTGGTTTCTGATTTCCCAAAGCTACTGCAAAAATATTCAGGAGGATTTCGGAGTCTGTAGAGGTATTTAAATGTCTGTAGTGTTTTTCGAGGAGTTCTTTTCCAAGCTCTTTGTAGTTTGTGAGGGTTCCATTATGTGCAAGGGCAATTCCAAAGGGGCTGTTTACAAAGAAGGGCTGAGCCTCAAACTCACTGTTGCAACCAGCTGTCGGATAACGCACATGCCCAATGCCCATTGTACCTGTAAGACGAGCTAGCGATTTTGTATGGAAAACATCACGCACCATTCCGGTTGCCTTCTTGAGGTGGAATTGGTTGTCGTACGTCATTATCCCTGCTGCATCTTGCCCTCGGTGTTGCAGGAGCATAAGCCCGTCATAGAGGTCTTGAATGACGTCCTGGAAGCCGGAAATAGCTAAAATTCCACACATCAGAATGTAGAATGTAGAATGTAGAATGTAGAATTAGATTCAATCAAGATACTAGTTTGGCATGGAGATGCCATTTTACATTTTTCATTATTCATTTTATATCTGTTCAAGCAGGCCTGACGGGAGTTTTCCCGAGAAGCCGAATTTATTGGCGGAAGGTCGTTTTCCACGGAGTCATTCTATAGATTTTTTTCTGAATCGCAAGCGATTATCTAATGGCCATTTGCCGCTCTTTTGCCGTTACACAGTTACGAATAAGGCTAGCGACAGTCATTGGACCCACTCCTCCGGGTACGGGGGAGATGGCAGATACCTTGAGCTTAAGTGCATCAAAATCAGTGTCCCCACACAGTCCGTCATCTGTTGAGTGGATACCAACGTCAACGACAACGGCTCCTTCTTTTACCATATCAGCAGTAATCATCTTTGGTCTTCCAACTGCAGCTATGACGATGTCACCCTTGCGTATCTGGTCTTCCAAATCTTTTGTTTTGCTATGGCAGATAGTTACCGTGGCATTACGATTGAGAAGCATAATGGAAACTGGCTTTCCCACAGTATTACTGCGCCCGACAACGACTGCATGTTTTCCGGCAATCTCGATGTCAAAATGTTCAAGTAGTCTGATAATACCGGATGGTGTTGCAGGTGGCAGATGTTCAAATTCTTTTGAGAGGAATACTTTTCCAAGGTTGTAGGCACCAAATCCATCAATGTCTTTCATGGGGTTAATCGCCTTGATGATATCCGGTGCATGAGATTCCAAATGGGCGGGCAACGGAAGTTGTACGAAGAACCCTGTGACATCTTCGTCGTTATTGAGACCATCAATCACTTCCATCAATTCTTCCAATGATATTCCTTCATCCAGATGCCTATGCTCATGTCGCATACCAACAGTGTCACAGCTTTTTACTTTCTGCTTAATGTAGCTCGCACTAGCAGGATCGTTTCCTACCTGAACAACAACAAGTTTTGGGTCGAGTGTTTCTACGAGGGGCTTGAGAAACTCAAGCAGTGCAGCACTTGCTACTTTGCCGTCGAGGATGAGTGGTGACATGAGTCTAGTGTAAAGTGCTCCTGATACTGGCGCCATACAAAGTTCGCTGTATCGGTTTTACTTCCTGATGTATCAACGAATATGACACTGGGATCTTCTATAGACTTGTAGTTTTCGTAGACCCTGCGTTGGAAATTTTCCATCTCAAACTGATCTCGCTGCTTACGATTTTGCAGCCTTTCCATACATACATCAAACGGAGGAAGAGTAATAAAGGTTAGGTCGGGTTTGGGAAACTTTGCGTTAATATATTCCAGCCACTGCTTATCCACTCCCTGTGCTGCTCCATAGACAATAGTAGATAGGCAGTAGCGATCACAGACGATAGTTTGCCCTTTTCGAAGAGCAGGTTCGATCACTGTACTGACATGATTAGCTCTATCTGCACAGAAAAGTAGCTGCGTTGCGTCAGGAGATGGCATGGTATCTCGGTGGAGCATGGAACGTATCTCTTGACCAATTGGGGATTCTGTGGGCTCTGTTGTCAGCAATACGTTCTGCCCACTTTCGCGCAAATGATCGACCAAAAACGCACATTGGCGCGTTGTACCGGAACCATCAGGGCCGTCGAAAACGATGAATTTTCCACTCATAGAGTTGTCGGAGTATACCACGATTTGGGATCTATCTTCAAAAACACCCTAAATTCTGCTATAATCAGACGATAACCCTAAATTTATGGGCCCGCTTGATTTAATTCGGCATCCGCTGATATTCACCGGCATAACCCTTCCAGAGTTCATACGTTGGTACTTCTGGGAACAGCCAAGTCGTATCTTGCGTGTGTACTTTGCGTACCTTCGCGCATTCGTAGAAATCTTTTCGTTTATCTTTCTTGCGCGGACTCTATTTTCGCCATGGAGACAGATTACAGACCCCTATCAGAAGAGAGGGTTTAATCTCAGTCGATTTTCTCAAACGCTAACACTGAACGTTGTAAGCAGAACCATTGGATTTATCTTTCGATCGGTGACACTGTTCTTTGGTCTCGCTGCAGTTGTAGCACTTACCGTAGGCTTCGCTGCGTTCTATATGGCATGGCTAAGTTTCCCGATTTTCTTTTGGCTAGGACTTTCTTACGTTGTCAGTGCCGCCTTCTAACATGCAAGTTCAATTTGATCCAACGGCAACTCGAGCATTCTCTGCTCGTACACTACGGCGCTTCATCGAAGGTCCGATCGCAATCCTTATCCTCGTCATTTGCATCGGTACTGTTGCCTTCGAAGATTACCGAGAACAAACATGGACACATATCGTTGTTGGTATTCTACTTCTTGGCTTTGCATACATTGTCATCCAGAGATTTATTTCTGATATGTTAGAGAATGATAATCGCAAAGCACTGAGCAAAAAGAATTCCGCATGCCTTCTTACCTACAATGTTTTACACAAGCTGCCTAACAAGGTAAAAACATCGTATGAGCTTCTAGAGGCAGTGACGAAAACTGATCGTGGTAAATTTATTCTGCATGAGATGGGTCTTGATAGAGATCATCTCTTGGAGATTGCTAAGCAAGAGATTGCCCAAGAGAACATTGTTCCTTTTCTCGGAGAAGCTGCTGCGAATATGCAGCGCTTTGGTGTGCGGAAGATGGATGCAGATGTAGTTTTGTATACCTTCTTTCAGCGTAAGGGTGCCCCGGAACAACTTTTGAATTCTCTGGATCTCTCACTTGGTGATATGGAAATGATTGTAAAGTGGGAGGATTACCATGCTGCTGTGTGGCACAAAGATAAGTTGCTCAGCCCTGCAAGTCTGACGAAGACCTTTGGAGGCATGGGGCGAAAGTGGGTAACAGGATTTAACGATGTGTTGGATGGTATCACAGAAGATATCAGTCAAAATATCCTCTACAGAGGAGAGCACAAGGTCACCATTCATCTCGACAAGCTCAAAGATGCGATGCATATTCTTGGTAGATCTAGCCAACATAACATCATCATTACTGGAGACGATGGCTGTGGAAAACAGACATTCGTTGGAAACATCGCCTATCAGCTGCGACTTCAAGAAAGTCAGAAGGGGTATGCCTACACACATGTTCTCAAACTGAAAGCCCAAGATTTGCTTTCAGGTGAGATAGATCCGGATGCAGTGCTCCTGCAGGCTCTCAAGCGGGCTGATAAGCAGGGGCACTATATCTTGGTGATCGAAAATATTGGTCTCTTCCTTGAGTCCGGTGATGCAAAGATTGCTGGAGTTTTGAGTAAGTTTTTGCAGACGAAGAATATCAACATTATCGGTATAGCAGATACCAAGGACTATCACCGATACATCAAGACAAATCCTGCACTGGAATCACAGTTTGAAGTTCTCTCGCTGGATCCTACAAGTTTTGCAGACACAACATCTGTCGTTATGGAGGAGTATTTTAGTATTGAGGATCGTCAGCATACGCATGTCACATACAAAGCAATTAAAGCAATTGTAGAGCTGGCAGATCGTTATGTGACAAAAGGAGCCTTCCCCGGCAAAGCGATAGACCTTCTCTACGATGCTGTCGCCAATGCTAAGGATGCAAAAGCGGAGTTTGTTACCGAAGACAATGTGCGAGAGATGATTTCTCTCCGTGCACACATGGACGTCACAGGTTCCGATGAAAAGAAGAAAGATGTATTGCGTAATCTCGAAGAGGGTATGGCCAAAGAAGTTGTTGGTCAGCGTAGTGCCTTGGCTGCTATCTCCAATGCGCTCAAGCGTGCAAGTGCAGACATCACAAATCGCAAAAAGCCTATTGGCACGTTCCTCTTCTTGGGACCTACAGGTGTTGGTAAAACGCAGACGGCAAAGACTCTTGCAAAGCATTACTTTGGATCTGAGGAAAATATGATTCGTATGGATATGAACGAATATGGAAACGAAGACAGTGTCAGCATGGTGATCGGCTCTACGGATTCTCGCTATCCATCCGAAGGATTCCTCACGCGTGCTGTACAAGACAAACCGTTCTCGCTTATCCTTCTTGATGAGATAGAAAAGGCAGATAAGAAAGTGCTCAATCTCTTCCTGCAGATCTTAGACGAAGGCCACTTAATCGATGGGCAGGGAGTAAAGACAGACTTCCGCAATGCCATCATCATTGCAACATCCAATGCGGGTGCGCAGTTTATAGTAGAATTCCTGAAGAACCACCCAGAGCCCGATCACAATCTGTTCAAAAAAGAGCTTCTTGATGAGCTGATCAAGTCCGGTAAATATTCTCCGGAGTTCCTCAATCGATTTGATGATGTCATTCTCTATCAACCTCTAACAAGGGATGAGACAGTCCGTGTAGCATCTTTGATGATTGGCTCTGTCATCAAAGAGCTCGAAGCTGGTAAAGGTATCGCTATTCAAATTGATGACGATGCAGTCGCAGCGATTGCCGAGAAGGGGCACTCTACGGAATTTGGAGCTCGTGAAATGAAGCGTGCAATTACGGATACTCTAGAGACATACGTCGCAGACTACATGCTCGAAAATGACGTGCAGCGAGGAGCAGTACTCAAGATTACGAGAGGGGATCTTAAGTTATAGATTGATTAAGAATCAACGCAATCAGGATCACCTGCGGAACAGTAACCAGTGGGAGGAAGAAGGCGGTCTTCCAGGACTTTGTAGTTTCTCGAAGCGACAGAATCTCTGTGTAGTCTGTAGCGACTCCGATCATCAGAAACGCAAAGGAGTTACCAACAGCACCGGCACGCGTGAGAAGATCTGCAGCAACAGGGACGGATCCCTCGGAGCAGACTTCGAGAATCGTAGCGACAAGGAGAGTAAGCCCCAAGCCACCAAGTGTTGGACCGAAGAACGTTTGGAACTGATCTGCAGAGACAAAGGTCTG
>DJKT01000056.1:2485-31292 GCA_002436205.1 Candidatus Peribacter sp. UBA6535 | reverse complement strand
CAGTCCATCTTTCAGCGTACTGAAAAAAGACATTGGAGTGTAGTGACCATTTTTTGCAGCTTGCCTAAGTGCAGGCCAAAACTTAAATCCTTCAGGAATGTCTGCTTTGTTGGGGTTGCCAGGTAGTACGCCCTTCTTTACCAATCGATCGAAGATCGTCCCAGAAATCAGTGCGATGACAATGGAGAGAAGCAGGAAGGCGATAGTCCATTTGAGTCCAATAAGCGCCCAGAGAATAAGGGTTAGAGAGATGGAGTTCCATGGACTTGCAATGAGGAATGCCATCACCTGACCAAGGCTTGCACCACGTTCATACAATTTCATTCCGACAAGTAATATTCCATGGCTACAGAGATCCAGCATTACTCCTGCACCACAGGCACGCAGAAGCCCGTTGAATGTTCCACCTTTACCAAGGGCTGAAGTAATCAATTCCCTTGGAATACGGTCCATAAATCCAACGAAGAAGATTCCCAGCAGCATTCCCCACCACATTTTATTAATCAACAACACAACGCTCTTATTAAATGTATAGAGAGTGCTAGGGATAAGTTGAAGATTGAGCAAGTGCAGTACATACGCAACGACGATAATTGCTGCAGTAATCATAAGGAGCCAGTCCATCTTTTGTTTTGAGCTTGGGCAGCAGGATCCTTTACTGTTGTTGTGGTGACTGTGATCCATGCTAGCAATCAAAGGCTCCTTCGATGCACGGAGAAATATAATCTGGATCAATCTTCGGAGTACCAGGTTCTGGCCCGGAGATGACGTAATCTTCTACATTCGTATCTTGCCATTCATGTTGGTGGTTCCACATAGTCCAGAAGTAGCGCCATTCGTTCCAGCCAACGCCAAGAGACTTCACGTATATACCATGATCTGCCAGTATCTTTCCTATTTTTCGTCCTGTCATACAAGGGATGCTATAACAGTACGCTATCAGCTGCCTATTGGGATAACGTTCCTCTAAATCACGGAAGCTTCCTACCATTCTGTCTATTTCACCGTATGCAGAGTGATTAGGGTCACTGTACGCAGGGACATTTACCGCTCCAATAATATGTTCTTGCTCGTATTCTTGTTGGCTGCGAAGATCAACAAGAAGAAAGCTAGTATCTCCTTTTGCCATCTTCTTGCGTATACCATGGGGGCTTACCATTACTGCTGTTTCTGCGTTATAGTAATCGTGAATCATGCGCTCTTGTCTACTAGGGAAATGTAGTCCCGTTTCAAAAAACTGTAGAGCAAGAAGTAGAATAATTATTGCGTAGAGTAGCTGGCAGGGGCAGCGGGAACATTTTGTCATATGCGCATCATACCATAGGTGTGGTTAGGAGTTCTTCGACTGTAATTCCCATCAATTTCCGCCAAATCATCAATTTAGACAACTTTGTATTTGGCTACCCAAAGCCAAAAGTGACCCCTTAGAGCCTTGATTTATTCGCAAGGATATGCAAGATGGTAGTCAGGTCAGCACAAATCACCCCAATGTTCACACACGGAGGAAATCGAATGAATACGACCGCTGCTGTAGTACTGGGTTTGGCCATCTACTTCTATACCGGAATCATTAAGTGGTGTGGTTGGAAAGATGCCAAGAAACTTAAAGAAGAAAACAAGAAAAGTTGACCAAGTCTCTTCGGGCCCGAAAGAGACACCAAGAACCCGGTGAACGACATACTGTTCGCCGGGTTTCTGCTATCATAAAGATATGACACCTAAACGAGATGACTCCGTACAACGCTGGCGTCTTGTGCAACTGCTCGTAGCTGTTGTGCTTGCAAACATGAAACCGATACTTTCGAAGGTATTGTACGAACAAGGCTGGACTCCCGTGCAACTCTATTTTGTGATCCTGCTTGTGATGACGATTGTCCTCATGGCGCATGAAATTATCAGTTTAGAAAGAGGGGAGCGATGGGGGATGACAAAAAAAGATATCAAAGGGACGATCTTCTCTACAATCATCGGAGGTGTAATAGGTCCTGTCATGTTTTTTGAAGGACTCAATTACGTAACAGCGACAGAGTCTCTGCTTCTTACCAGTGCGTTGCCACTCTTTGTGGTGCTCTTTTCTGTGTACTTCCTCAAAGAAAAATTCAGCAATCAAATGGCAATGGGAAGTGTGTTCCTTGTTATTGGAATGGTTGTTCTTCTTTGGAAAGATGTGGAGTCACTCAGCTTAAGTACAGGAGCATTCTTGATGATTGGCTCTTCGATGTTCTCGGCTCTCACGACTATCGTTCACAAAAAGTACATCAAGCATCGTCATCTTGATTCCATCGTAATGGTGCGCTCGTTCTTTAGTATGATTATCGTAGGTGGATACATTCTCCTGCGTGACCCTGCAGGAATGGAGTTCCTCAGCACACCACAAAATGTCTGGGCAGTTCTGGCATTACCACTCCTGAGCTTCCTTGTACCATTCTTTCTCTACTTCCGTGCTCTGCGTAAAGTCAAAGCGATGGATGCTGGTATTATTGCCGCGATGGGTCGTGTGATTGGTATTGTGATGGCGAGCAGTATTCTCGGAGAAGTCCTCACGACAAATCACTTAGCAAGCCTAGGTCTCATTACACTTGGAGTACTCTTTATTAACGTACCACTAACGAAGTGGCGTGTAGTGCCTTCCAGACTGATGGAGCTGGGGCCGCTTAGGAAGTAACTACATCATCCCGCCCATTCCTCCCATACCTCCACCCATTGCAGCAGCAGCAGCAGCGGCTTCGGCAGGATCCGGATCTTTCGGGATTTCGGTGATTGCAGCTTCGAGTGTTAGGAACATCGAAGCAACTGACGCTGCGTACTCAAGAGCACTGCGTGTTACCTTCTTTGGGTCAATAATCATTGCCTTAACAAGATCTTCGTAGGTATCTGTTAAAGCGTTGTATCCCTCATTACCCTTTGTCTTCGATACTTTATCGATAACGACATCACCCTCGACTCCGGCGTTATTTGCGATGTGACGTAGAGGCGCGACCAGGGCTCCTTTTACAATCTCCACTCCAACTGCTTCATCATCATTTGTAGTTTTAATTCCATCCAAAGATGAAAGTGAGCGAACGAGCGCAGTACCTCCACCTGGGAGAATACCTTCTTCAGCAGCAGCCCTAGTTGCGGCAAGTGCATCTTCTACACGGTGCTGCTTTTCTTTCTGTTCTACTTCGGTAGCTGCGCCTACTTTAATAACAGCAACACCTCCGGTGAGCTTGGCCAGACGTTCCATCAGTTTCTCTTTATCAAAGTCACTCTTGGTACTATCGATCTCTGTCTTAATCTGGTTTACACGAAGCTCAACGTCCTCTTTGTTTCCGCTTCCTCCTACAACAGTCGTATTATCTTTAGTGCAGATAACCCGGTCACAGGCACCAAGGTCTTCGACATCTGCATTCTCCAGTTTAAGACCTACTTCTTCTGAGATCACACGGCCTCCTGTAAGAGCGGCAATATCAGAAAGGATAGACTTACGACGATCTCCAAACGCAGGAGCCTTAATAGCAAGAGCAGAGAATGTTCCGCGGAGCTTGTTTACAACGAGTGTAGCCAGTGCTTCTCCTTCAATATTTTCACAGATAATCACAATCTCCTTCTTTCCACTCTGTGCGAGTTTCTCGAGGAGTGGAAGAATCTCCTGAATAGATCCGATCTTTTTATCCGTAATCAAAATAGCAGGACTTTCAAACACCGCTTCCATACGGGAAGTATCTGTAATGAAGTATGGACTGATGTAACCGTTATCAAACTGCATACCCTCTACATATTCCTTTTCGATACCAAAGGTCTGTCCTTTATCAACAGTCACAACACCATCGTTTCCTACTTGGTCGATTACCTCGGCAATCGTATCCCCAATCTCTTCATCTTGAGCAGAGATAGTTGCGACAGCCTTGTACTCCTCTTTACTATCAACATCTTTCTTCATTTTCTCTAGCTCATCTACAACTGCACTGACAGCTTTATCAATACCACGCTTGATAGAGATAGCATTGGCACCACTTTTTACGTGCTTTAGGCCCTCTGTCATTATCGCATGTGCAAGGACAGTTGCAGTTGTTGTTCCATCTCCTGCTGCGTCGTTTGTCTTGGTTGCAGCTTCCTTTACGAGTTGTGCTCCCATGTTCTCGAACCTATCTTCAAGATCAATTTCTTTCGCAACAGTAACACCATCTTTTGTAACGGTTGGTCCGCCGTAGCTTTTCTCTATAAGAACATTGCGACCTTTTGGTCCCATAGTTGATGCCACAGCATCAGTGAGGATCTGGACACCCTTGAGGATTTGATCACGAGCGTCTTTTCCGAAAATAATTTGTTTAGCCATTTGGATAGGGGTTAGGGATTAGTAGTTAGGGATTAGGAAATCTTGGATCTGATTGAATCAGCAGAGAGGAATTTTACTTCTACAGTTGCGCCGCTCTCATCTTTTAGTTCTATCTCTTCTCCTGCGTACTGCCCAAAGACAATACGATCACCTACCTTATACGAAGAAGCATCAACGCCATCTTTATCTTTTCCGCTACCCACTGCATAAATAGTTCCGATAGAAGATTTCTTATCCGAAGCAGTATCAGGAATGATAATTCCAGAGGCAGTGACTTCATCTCTGGTATCAGGAATAACAGCAACATGCCCTGCGGAGGGGTCGAGCTTTACGGAGAGTTTTGGGAGATCTGACATGGTTTCGAAAGGTAAGTAAGAAATTAGCAGTCGAAATTATAGAGTGCTAATCATGATCGTCAAGCAACTAATAGAACATTACTGTTGTTATTTTTTACAACAGGTATTGATAAAAATGGGTATAATTGAGGAGTGCCCAGGTGGCGGAATGGTAGACGCGTGCGCTTCAGAAGCGTATGGGAGTTATCCCGTGGAAGTTCGAGTCTTCTCCTGGGCACCAAATGGTAGACCTGCCTGCCGGCAGGCAGGCGCACACGCTTCAGAAGCGTGTATCTGTATGGATGTGTGAGTTCGACTCTCACCGTCGGCACCATAGTTATCCCGCCTGCCCTTCCGTAGCACGAAGTGCGAAGGAGGGTGGAAGTTCGAGTCTTCCCTGGCCGCCCGTAGCTCCGAAGGAGCGAAGGAGGCTCCTGGGCACCAAAAATAAATAACCATAGTACTTGCCTTAAATTATATTTAGGCGTCTAATCTTCCCGTTCTTTCACTGAATTCGGATATATCATGTGGGTGCAGCTTTAATCCATGAGTCTTAGTCGCTCTTGGGTGAGGTCGTCGTGACCTCCGCTACATGATGAATACACAATCTCCCGACTGGCAAAGAAAGAGAAGGTGACGGATGAGAAAACTGTTCGATAATTTCCGCCACAACGAAGAAGCCAATTAAACCGCGCCGGTTCCAGTTCCGCGTAGCATAGGCTAGCGGAGTCTGGGTACCGGCGCACATTGGATGAAGTTTATTTAATTGGGGCTTGGCTCCATGTCACTCTCTTTGCGGACCGGCCAATTGTGGAAACGCGATCTAGGTACACTCTTGTCTAGAACAAGATGACTTAGGACTTCTTGTCTTGCTATGACAATGAATGACTCTCGACTCATTTATGGTGTGTTGAGTCGTATCATCTGCTTCACATCAGAAGCGTAAGCAAGCACGGTAGTCTGATCAAAGTGACACGATTGGTTCTTAGCAAACAGAGGGGCTCAAGTCCCAAAATCTCTCACATCGGCAATTGAGTCGATAGGTCAGTGAATGTTGATCCTTCCAAATCTGAGAAAGAACATCCAAGCTGCGGTCGCAGCCTGGAACGACGCAACCTTGTGACAGGTTGCGTTTTTTTCGTGTAAGATACCCGTAATGCAATTACCTATTCGCAACAGCCACCGGAATATTCCTTGGTGCAGTGTCTGCGAATGGGCGGTTCTCATTTTGTTGGTAGTCTCTGTCCTTTGGAGAGGAGGAAAGAGTTTGGATATGACGTGGATACTTACAGGGGTAGCTGCTGCTGTGACGATTGTTTCACATACGTTTAACCGTCGTATTGGAAAGAGAGAAGCACCGATACTCCTCTGGAGTGCAGTTATGGGATTTACTGTTTTGACATTCATTTCGTATCTCACATCTACGACCAGTAATTATGGTTTGGACGAAGTGCTGCGCACCGCTGCATTAGGCCTTATGCTTCTGTGGATGATACGTCAGGCGGGAGACCCAGATAATGGTGATCAGTATGTAACACGACTTATTCAATTGCTCAGTATAACGGTAATTGCCGCATGTGGCATCGGTATACTGGTATATATTTTTCAGCCGGTAAACAGATTCGTTGGCACGTTCTTTGATTATCGGTTTCATACGGACTACTGGCCCAATGCATGGGCACAGTTTTTACTACTGACGTGGCCACTTGTGTTGTATTGGGTACTCAGGGATTATCGTTTTGACACCACGCAAGTACGCAGTCGAGCAGAATTTTTGTTGCGAGCCGCAGTAGTAGGACTAGTATTTGCATGCCTTCTTCTTTCGTACTCACGTGGAGGATTTTTGGTGTTTCTTTCGCAGCTTGCTCTGTGGGGACTCATTGTGTACAAAAAAACACGGCCCCAGTTTCCTGTTCGAAATATCATTCCGGTATCAGTAGTTATAGTTGTCGTCGCTCTTTGTAGTTTTCTTTTGATGAATGGTGTGCGGTCGAATCTACACGATGTGCAGGAAGTAGGGGAGAAAGTAACGCTCTCTGCTGCAGAAGGGTCTAGCTCTGTCTCCGAGCGATTTGGTTTTTGGGGGCAAGCACTCAATCTGGCAACGCAAAAGCCGTTACTTGGATGGGGTCCGTATAGTTTCCGTTTTGTACAGCCTCAGTTACAGCGAGAAGTTCTTGCTACATCAGATCATCCACATAATGTCGTTCTCAAGCTTCTTGTAGAGCGAGGTATTTTGGCGACCATTGTTTTTGCCATAGTAGTTGGCATGGTGATGTATCGCGCAACGGTGCAACTCCTTTCTGACCGTATAGAAGTGGGGTCTCTCAAGTTTTCTCTCAGGACTCTAATCTTCCTTGGACTCACTGGAGTCATCTTGCACAATATGATCGACTTTAACTTGCAGTTCGTTGCTATCGGTCTGCCGTTCTGGTTACTACTCGGTATATTGATGACGTACTTAGACATTGGTTCACTACGAAACATTTCTGCAAGCATCGCTCGTTGGACAGAGATAACTATTGCAGTACTCCTTCTAGCTGTTGCATTTTACGAAGGGGCATATCTTGCTATTACTTCTGTTGGTCGTAGTGCAGAAATTGCCGGAGATCCCTTTACTGCCATTGAGTGGTATGACAAAGCACAAGGAGAATACTTTACCCGTGACTTGCATTTGAGTCGTGCAAAGATCTACCAACAGGAGAGCAAGTTTACAAAGGCACAGGAGGCGTTGGATAGGTACTTCGCCGTAAACGATCAGGACTTTAGGGCATGGAAGAGGCAAGGAGATCTAGCGCTTCTTGCAGGAGAAAAACAACGAGCCTTAGAATCTTTCCAGCATGCATTCGAGCGAGGCCGATACAATAATCTTAGTGTGACTCATGGTCTTATCGAGGCATACTTGGCACTGGATATGAAAGAGGAGATAGAAAAGAAACGTCCAATGATCGATGGGCTACTTACAATGTTTGCAGATGCCATAGAGCGCAATAGTCATTATATTGCCCTCTCTCCAAATATCGAGGAATTCATAGCTATCTCGAATATGCTAGCAAGGCTCTATCCAGAAGATGCACCGAGATACCAGGTTATGGCTGCCAAGGCGGATCATCATGCACAATTTGAGCGGGGGAGGATCTTGAGCCGCCCACCGGGGTTCCTGTGGTAGAGAAATATTCTTGAGTATCCACTATCCACTACCTGATTTTCATCTATAATTTTGCCCTATGAAAAAATCACTTCTTCTCCTATCGACCAGCCTACTTCTTCTCACCGCTTGTGGTGAAAACCGTAGTGAACGCAGCGAAGAGCTCGATACAGAAACAATTCAATATCCTATGCCAGTGGGAGGGGAGATTAAGTATGACAAGCACGGTAGCGAAACGTGGTTTGCGTATGGTGCTATGCTTGAGGTTGGAGATTTTAAAGCCAATGGCGTAACCCAGGCACACCAATTTGAAGATGGTTATTACCTGCACACCGTAACACTTAATGTTGATCCTGCTGAGGACGGGTATTTCTACGAAGGCTGGCTTGTAAAGGGTTCCTCAGTTATCTCTACAGGACACCTGAGCAACTACTTTGGAGACTCGCGTCATAGCTTGCGCTTTGATTCCTCAGAGGATTACACAGGACATACTGAGGTTATCGTCACGCTTGAGCCGGACGATGGGAACCCTGCCCCTGCTTTGCACGTTGCAGAGGGGGAGTTGAGGATAACGGAGCGGTAAGAAAAAAATGTCAAAGACCCTATAGCCTCTGTGAGGATTTTTCGGTTCTCGCTGTTTGTGTGCTTGTCCCGCCGAAGCTCGTAGAGCGAAGGGGGATGCGAGTAGCTTTTGCCTTGCATCTATTTATCCAGCCTAGCTCTTAGCCGAGAGTAGGGAGGCTCATCACCATGGACAGTGTCATGAAGGCGATGAGTGCGGTGTGGAGTGCCACAACCGGAACAGATGCCGAGGGTGTGAATTGCTTCACTGGTACTATTGTAGGGTCATTCATAGAGCTGCGGCAGTTTACGGATTGATTCCGTGATGTCTAGTACTATTTGACTACATCCTGTGTTCACACTGCAGTAGTTTAATGTAAAGATCCTTTACTTTAAGCCATTTCCTGATTGAGAGTATCTGAGATTATTTACTCGACTTTTATTGGAAAAAGGATGAGGCAGGATGTTTATTGAACAAATAATGTATACAAAAAGAGATGACAAAATACCAAAATATTTTCTGGTATTGGCGAGGACATATTCTCGGAGAGTCTGATGAATGCCGTGTTATACTGGGCGGCATGCTCTCCTCAGTACTCGTCGCATACTTTATTCATCAGTTCAGCTTGCCTGTGAATCTTCCGCATAGGCCAGATCAAAGCCCAAGGCATATTCAGTCCGTGCATCCGCGTGGACATTTGACTATAGATGCACAGGCCGCAGCAACTGCGAGTGTTCCTCCCGATGCCAGGCGCGTCGAAATGTTACGGTTACGCATGGAAGCAGATTGCAGCGGGGATGCATCCATTACTACAATCAGTGTGCAGAGGAGGGGGCTTGGTGCCAATAGTGATATCGAATCTCTCTATGTTGTCCACAGAGGACAGCGTATCTCACGTGCAAGGTCTGTTGCGAGACGAGACGGTTCTGTAGATTTGAATGTACGTGACTTTAGAATCCCGGCATGCGAAGAAGAAGATGTACTGGTAATTGCAGATTTTTCTCCGGATGCAGCTCCAGCGGGAGAACATCGACTCGAACTTCGTAGTGTCGATGCAGGAGGCACAACAGTACGCATAGATTATCGTGTAGGAGATTTTACACGTACACGAAAAACAGCAGGACGAGCACTCGGGCAAATTTCAGTTAATTATCTCAACTTAACAAGAAGAGTTCGGTACGGTAATCGGCAGATCGTTTCACGATTTACAGTGCAAGCCGATAGTCGAGACAATCATTTACTACGTGCGGTCACCTTTACGAATAATGGATCTGCCAGCAATGCAGACATGCAAGATCTCTACATTGACTTCCGTAATAGGCGAATTTCGAGTCTGGTACCACAAATGAATGGTGACACTGTGCGCTTAGAGTTCGACCCGCCATTCTTTTTGAAGAAGAATCATAAGTTGAAATTTGCGCTACGGGCAGACGTTCGTGCTAGTCGTAGTCGCACAATTCAGTTTGTTGTAGAAGAAGCTGCAGACCTAGAAGCTACTCCTGTAGTCGGGCGCTAGAAATGACGCATCTTTTCTGGCAAACTTAGTACAACCCTTCCTTATATGAAACTTAGAAATTTTTGCTTAGCACTGTGTGCCCTACTCGTTGCGTGCAGCGAGCAAGCACCTACGCAATCATCAATACCTCCAGAGGAGGTGTTACAGCGTGCCACGCGTGCCGTGCAAACATTGGATTCTGCCCAGTATGTTCTACAAGGTGATTTTGATATGAAGTCGAATACATTCGCTGCAATTGGTACAGCAAGAATGGATGGGATGTTGGCAAGTGGCGGTGAACAGTTGCGTTTCCAGCTCGATCTGACCGCAGACATAGACAGCTTCGAAGGTCCATCTTCGATTGCAGGAACGTTGGAGGTTGTCGTGATATCTGAGGAGGAGGTATATATGAACATTCATTCACTATCTTCCCAGCCTAGCAGCACACTCTTTCGCCCAGAAATGATTGGTGTGATTGCTGGAAAATGGTGGCTGCTTTCGGAAGGTGATACTCCGCCTGCTGTAGAATCTGTTTCGCCGGATCCTCGCCTCTTGCAGGCACAGGCTCAGGTAGTGTCTGTGACACGCGATAGGGGAATGACCACCATCAATGGTCGAGATGTACATCACTATGATGTTGCACTCGATACAGAAAAGCTTGTGGCATACCTATCAGCAGTTGCTGAAGAGAATGGAGGAGAATTTGATGCTGCTGAGGTACGAAAAGAAGTCAAAGCGATTGAAGCTAGTGGTCAGCTTTGGATTGATGCCGAGACCTACTATGTGCAAAAAATTGAGTGGGTCGTGCAATCTTTACCTATTAACAGGGGTGGTGCTGCTTCAGTTAAATTTACCATTACGTTCAGAAATCATAATGATGCACCGGCAATTGTTCCTCCAAAAGATGCAAAGCAATTTTCACCAACAATGTTCTTTGGGTTACCTGATGACGCTCGGTTCCCGGAAGAAATTGAGTACGAGCAGTCACCTAGAATTGATAACCAAAAAATTAATGAACTGATACAGCAAATGAATACCCTCTAATATTTTGGATCCGAATACTTCCACAAGCGTTGACGGCATTACTCCAGCACCACAAGATGGTGACTCAAAGAAGACTCCTTCGCCAAAAGCAAAGCAGGGCAATGCTATGTCGAGTGCAAGATTTGCAGTAGTGACGATAGTTGGTATCCCATATCTACTGTATGTCGTGTGGTCGGTTTTTCTTCTCTCCGTACTTCCCGATGCAACCGGTACATGGGAGTCTATGATTCCATTTGCAAAACTTATTTCTATGGTCTTTGGAGTTGGATTTTTCTTAGCAGGACTATTTTCCGTCTTGCGTATTGGAAAAGCATCCGGAGCGTCGGATAAGGTTCGCTATGGAAGCTTTGCTCGCATAGCACTTGTTTTGGTTCCGGGAATTGCCTTGAGCGGTTTTGTGCCCTACTGGATAACGCAAGAGCCACCACTACCGTTTGTGATTTCTTCTCCGTCAACAGATGTAGATTTTGTTGCACCACTCTCTATTTCTTATAGTGCAGCAGAAGCTGCAGAGATATTGAAGCGCCAAGGGCTGAATACGAAGACCTATAAATGGGATCTTAGCGGTGATGGAAAATTTGATCAGGAAACCGTAACTCCAGAGTCTACCGCATATTACGATAGGCAAGGGGGATACAATGTTAGTGTTACATTGGAGTTAAGTGATGGCTCTACTCGTACCATACGTAAACGCGTTGTTATTCCACAGGCCGTCTTCTCGTATTCTCCATTCATTCCGGTAGTTGATGAACCTATTGTCTTTAGCGTGGCACATCTCGTTCCGGATGATAGAAACTATGAAGTACGAGAAGTGCAATGGGATTTTAATGAGGATGGTATTCCTGATGAGACTTCAACATCATTGGAAGCTACGCACACCTTTTTACGTACTGGACCCCAGAAAGTAATGGTCAAGATGCTTAATACCAATCAAACGCAGCACGAGTACTTTAGAGTTCTGGATATTCAGCAGCCGCTTCCAAATCCTTTCGACGTGGAAATCGATACAATTCCAACGTTCCTAGAAAGCCCGCCTCCTTTCCAAGTAGTATTTCGTCTCGTAACTGATGAGCCTTTACAGGAGGTAACGTGGGATTTTGACGATCGTTCTCCTGAAGAGACTGGTGATCGTGTAGGGCACACATTCCGCAATCGTAAGGTGCACCAAGTAAAAGCGAAGGCTCGTAATCTTAATGGACAGATTGCCAAGGTGGTAAAACTTGTTAAGATTGTTGAAAATCTTAATATTTCAGATCTCTCGTATGATGGATCACATGTCGTAGAAGGTAATACTATTGTTGCAGAAGCTCCGGTATCAATAAATTTAACGCCGAAGACAATAATGCCTCTAGTAGATTTTTGGTGGGAGGCTCCAAAGGCATCGCAAGTAACATCTACTGATACGACACTGCGAGCTATATTTAGAGATGAAGGAGTGTACAATCTTGTATTGCTTGCAAAGGATGCAGAAGGAAGAGTGATGCGTAAACCTATAAAGCTTGAAGTTAAGCCAAAAACAAAGTTTGTAACTTTCGCATTGAAACCTGCTCAGGGTATTGCACCACTTACTGTGCAGTTTGACGCATCAGAAAGTTTTATCCCCGGAGAAACTATTAATGGATTTATTTGGGACTTCGGTAGTGCGCAAGGTGTTCAAACATTTGGAGATGGTCATGCTACACACGTGTTTGATACCCCAGGGGAATACACCGTAACACTTACGGTAAGAGCTGAGTCCGGTAGATCAGAAACTGCATCAAAGACTGTTGTGGTTCGCGCTCCATTCCTCGATGCGTGCTTTACCAAGAGTCGCTCCGGAGGACTAAAAGCTCCAGTTGGCATTCGCTTCTTCTGGGAGTGCTCTACAGGACAACCAAAAAAAGTATTATGGAACTTTGGAGATGGATCTGAGTCAGAATCTGATCCGGATGCTTCATCTTCCAATAGACATCAGGACCACGTATTTGAAAAACCTGGTGTATACTCGGTTCAGCTCATACTAGAAAATGCCACTGGAACAAAGAGCACTTCTAATCAAACAATTACTGTTGAATAATATGAAACGCAAAAATCTTTCTCGCGCACTAGCTATCGTTGCTGTTGTCGGTCTTGCCCTTGGTGCACTATTACCTGCACTGAGTGCTTTCTAAGAAATAAATTCATCCAATGGCATTGTCGCAGATGTTTCAAATACTTCTGTAGCAGTGTTTTTATTTTCTCGCAGCATAAAATACCCTGCTGCAGCAATCATGGCTGCATTGTCTGTGCAATATTGCAGAGATGTGGGTGTGCGTACGGTAGTTTCTGGCAGAGCGTGACGTGTAAGTTCTCGTAGGCGTATATTTGCTGATACACCACCAACCAGATGTACCTCAGTCTTTGGGTGTTGTTTATAGGCTCGTTTAATGCGATCAACTAACTGCAGACAAATTGCATATTGGTAGCTTGCAGCAAGATCATGAATGAGTTTTGGGTTATCGGTTATCGGTTGCTGGTCTCTGATTACTTTTTTCAATGCAGTTTTAAGTCCGGAGAAGCTGCAATCCAGAGTATCTTCACCACTGAGCGCCAACGGAAGATCGAATGCATGCTCGTCACCTTTTTCTGCAGCCTTTGCAATAGAAGGACCTCCGGGGTAGGGAAGTCCGAGCATAGATGCTCCTTTGTCAAATGCTTCGCCAGCAGCGTCATCACGCGTACGCCCAAGCAGCATTCCATGCGTGTGAGATTCTCTGTACCACAGATCCGTGTGCCCTCCAGATGCACTGAGTGTTATACAGGGAAATTGTGGCTCTTCATCTGCATCAACCCACACAGAACTTAGGTGCCCGAATGTATGATGTACACCAACAAGTGGTTTGCCCCAAAGCAAAGAGAGAGTTCGTGCTGTGACTGTACCAACAAGAAGAGAACCCAGTAAGCCAGGCCCGCGTGTTACTGCTATAGCATCTATGTTGTCAGGTGCCATTTTGGCCTGCTTAAGTGCAGTGTGCAGCACAGGCAGTATGCATTCTACCTGTCTTCTAGCAGCATCCTCAGGTACAACACCACCAGTTTTCGAGAATACTTCTTTCGTACTTGCAATAGTACTACTAGCAACTGCTATGCCATCTTCTACAATGGCCAC
Source organism: Candidatus Peribacter sp. UBA6535 (assembly GCA_002436205.1). Lineage (GTDB taxonomy): Bacteria > Patescibacteriota > Gracilibacteria > Peribacterales > Peribacteraceae > UBA2170. The sequence continues at coordinate 17,263 of DJKT01000056.1, read as the reverse complement.
TGCAGTCTCATCGCACGACGATTCAATTCCCAAAATAAACATAGGCCAATGGTACAAGATGTAGAGTGTTTTCGCCTATAAAGCCGTATATTGTCAAATATAGATAAATATGGTATAATATAAGTAGTGAACAAACATCAATTTACTGCGGCCATAGTGGCCATATTAGGCGTTGCGGCGTCACTTGTTCTGTGGACAGGTGTCATCCGAAATGTGCCTTTGCCACAATTTAGTCGTGACACAGTTGTTCGATTTGAGAAATTCTTAGACCAGCTAACAGATTCAATGTTACATGCCGACCAGATAACTGTGCGAGAAGTGATGGTGGAAGATTTAGGTACACACTTTGCAAGCTCTGTAGATGAGACACATGTAAGAGCTTCTGTCATAGAAAATAGTGAACGTGTTCTGCAAGAGCTTCCCGCTTTTATACCAAATGACCAGCCAGTTATTCATGCTGCGGCAGGACAATTGGAGCAGTGGGGTCTTTCGAGGGCATGGAGTATTACTATTCCGAGTCTTGGAATTCGTGCTCCGGTACTATTGCCTTCAATGAAAAACTGGACAGCACGGGCATGGGATCTTCTCGAAGAACAGATGCAAATTGGATTAAATCATGGTGCTGTTGCTTATCCACACTCTTCAGGACCGGGGAGAAAAGGCAATTTAATTATTGCCGGACACAGCAGCCCTCCAACAGAGAGCGCAGCAGCAAGTGAATTTGGTAATCTCTTTGAGAAACTTCCAGGTATCCAGGTCGGAGATGAGATTTCCATTGTTACTGCAGGAAGCCCCATAACCTACCGTGTCGAAGAAAAGACTATTGTCTCACCACAAATGACATCCATTCTTGAGCAGCAGTACGACGAAAGCATTCTTAAACTTATTACCTGCTATCCAGTTGGGACAACGCGAGACAGAATGATCGTTTTGGCAAAGAGGATTGAAGGGTAGTGCGCAAGCACGTATGCTAGAGAGGTGAATATGCATGCATTTCTCTCTTGGCTGACTTCTCACAGATATGCTGTGGGGATTTCGGCGCTTTTAGTATTACTACTGGGCAAGTTTCTAAGCCCCCTGTTTCTGTATAACGTTCCTCTTGGGTATGACCCTGGAATGTATCGGTACCTCTTTTTACAGTATGCAGAAAGCATCAAGCATTTCAGCATGCCAGAGCTTAGTCCTTGGGCCAGTGAATACCCCCCTGGACTCTTTCTCCTTGCTTCACCCTTTCTTATTGTAGGTCTTCCGGTAGATGCACTTATTGGATGGATATGGAACATCTTTCCAATAATCCTTATTTGTACGTTCGCTTGGGTAATGTACAAGCGCGAAGGCAAGGCTGTAGGTGTATGCATTCTTTTGATGGGACTACTGTCTCAAGCCTACTATGACGGGTTCTTTGCTATGTATTTTAAAGCGTATGCGTCGTTGCTATTTACAGTGCTTACATATCATTTTGCTCAGAAGCTTTCGATTTGGTTTATCCCATGCGCACTTGCTGCTGTTATGATTCACCAACAAACAGGACTGATTCTTACACTATCACTTGGTATTTGGTGGCTGCTTTCCATTAAATCTCATTGGAAAGATACAGTCTTCCGTCGACTTACATTTGCATTGGGAGTAGCTGGAATCATTGCATTCATTTGGTACTTGCCACAATGGGAACGTGCAATTTGGAGCCCGTTGAAGTCCATTATCTTTCTCCGTGGAGATGCAGCACCACCGGGCGCTTTTCCAGGTGCGACATTCTATGTTCGGACAATGGGTGTTGTGTTGCTACTTGGTGTGTTTGGCATGGTACTCAGTTTCACAAGGGAACGTGGATCTCTCTGGCAGCTTTCGGTGTTGGTGTGTGCGGTATTTATCATTTTTAAATTGGTTTTCTACAGAAGATTTTATCTTCAGTTAGATTTCTTTCTCATGCCATTTGCAGCGATATCCCTTGTGTGGATCTGGAGAAATGTCTCTACGCATTGGGCTCGCGGGCTTCTACTCCTTGTTCTAATAGCTCAAGCGTCAATTGGGTTTAAGGCAGTACAAATTCGCACTCCGCGATTTGGGGCAAGAGAACTTTTGCAGATCACTTCTCTGCCGGATAATATCGAGTACGATGCCGTAGTAATTGCTCTTGAGAATGTTTCGGGTGCGTGGCTACGTGGATGGCTGCCCTATCACCGCATAGGGGCCCCGGGACTATTTGATTATCCCGATTGGAGCTATGAAGTATGGGAGGTGTTTATTGATGGGAAGCAATCTGAACGAAAGGAACTTCTTGCAGAGCTTAAAGGACCTGTGTACTTCTTGCTCTCTCCAACATTTGCTAAGTTTTATGGAGAACGTGGGAACAGAATAATTGCTGACCCTTGTCTACGTCTTGTGCCTGATGCGCCTCTTTTACATTCTGTCTGCTCCGAAGGTTGATGCAATTGCTTCCTTCCAGACAAGTTGCGATAGAAATTCTGGGTTTTTCTGTTCATTGGTATGGCCTTCTGTATCTCATTGCCTTTCTCTTAGCGTATCATCTCACGTTTCGCTTGCAGCACTTACGGTCTCTGACGCTCGAGAAAGAAGATGTTTCTGCACTGCTTAGCTGGGCTGTTGGGGGAGTGATAGTCGGAGGACGCATGGGATACGTACTCTTTTATGAATACGCATATTTTAGTCAGCACGCAACGGAAGTTCTTTTTGTTTGGAATGGTGGCATGTCTTCTCATGGCGGATTTATCGGTGTAGCAATAGCGCTTGGCATTGCCTTAAAGAAAAGGGGAGTGCCACTACTGCCATTTCTCGATGTCATCACAGTTCCTATAGCACTTGGTCTTGCCTGCGGAAGATTGGGGAACTTTATTAATTGGGAACTCTATGGAACAGTAACTGATGTATCTTGGGCGATGGCAATTCCGGGAGTGGAAGGTTTGCGTCATCCGACATTCTTCTACGCGCTTGCAAAAAATCTACTGATAGCAGCAGTGTGTTATCGCCATCTCAAACTTTCCTATCCACGTCCTGGAGAAACATTTGCCATCTTCCTCCTCCTCTATGGAGTACTCCGGTTTGTTGTCGAGTATTTCCGGGAGCAGCCATATGGCTGGTTTGACATAGGAGTCGCCAGCTTAACAAGAGGGCAGATCCTCACTCTTCCTCTCATCGCAGTCGGCTGCATTAGCTTCCTTATGGTTGGGCGACGTTGATATTTTTCAGGAATGTCTTTCGGTGTAGTGGACAGATTCCAAACATCTCAATAGCTTCAATATGTTGAGGAGCACCGTAACCCTTGTGCTCATCAAATTGGTATTTAGGAAACTCTTTTGAATATTCAATCATCAATCGATCTCTGGTTACTTTCGCAACAATCGAACCCGCCGAGATACAGGGTTCGGTTTCATCACCTTTGATGACTCCGCTTTTTGGATAGTTGAACCAAAACTTATCACGGCCATCAATCAGCAAGTACGTAGGAGTCACATGTTCTTCGATCATTGCGAGGGCCGCGTTCATAGCTTTCTCGGTACAGGCAAGGATGCCTGATGCATCAACTTCACAGCCATCGACAATGCCATATCCATAGGTGCAGTTTTGCTCAATCCATATAAATGCTTCTTCGCGCTTATCAGCAGTCAGAGATTTACTGTCTGCAATCAGGGGATGATGCTCAAGTTCTGGTATCAAAAGACATGCTCCAGCAACCACAGGCCCAGCCAGCGCCCCACGGCCCGCTTCGTCGATTCCTACAATTACAGCCGAATTTTCCACATGTAGAGTGTTTTGAGGCATTGACAAAAGATATTAAATACTAGAAAATGTTATAAGATCTTTACAGCATCATATCACTCGCACATACGAGCTTACTACTGTCTTCATCTGCAAATTTCGGCGGAGCCGAATCGGGTGGAGACTTCGTTAGCTTTCACAAGGAGGTCACGGCTATGTTTTCGAATTACGATAGATGGATTCACTGTCTCAACAATCGTCCACCAGATGATGACTGGATAGAGTGGCTCATCGACTTTACGTCGTATGAACCAGTCTTCTTTTCTATCTTTGGACTGATGTATGGTGCTGGAGTAGCATCAATTATCTACCAAACCTGGTGTGTTCGGAAGGAGTGGATCCGTGATTAGTGATTGAGAGCTACAAGCTGACGTCCCGTTGTATCGGACGTCGGCTTTTTTAGAGTGTGCGCAATACTTCTCTTGCTACTTCACGCTCATCCCACGGAATGCGACCTTCTAGCTTTGTAAATGTAGAAAACGGCCCCATGCCGCAGAGAATAACCGCATCACCTTTCTTAGCATTCTTAAACAGATAGGTTATTGCTTCTCGTCTATCAAAGATCTTGTGTGCCTCGCAAGCTTCTTGATCTACCCCTGCCCATACTTCGTCGAGTACTACATGTGGATCTTCGCCGTATGTTTCATCTTCTGTGGCGACAACCACGTCGGCAAGCTTGCTACATATTTTTCCGATAAGAGGACGTTTCTCTTCCATACGATTTCCACAACTGGAACAAAGCACCAGTACCCTACATGTTTCTCCTACAATATTACGTAGTGCCTCTAAACCTTTTTCGTATGATTGAGGGCTAACTGAGAAATCTACAAAGACCGAAAAGTTTTGCCCTTCATCGATCTTTTCCATACGACCAGGCAGTGCTTTGAATGTTCGAAGAGCTGCAGCACTCTCATCAATAGAAATGCCAACTGCATCAGCACACCCAATAGCACACAGTGCATTTTCTAGGTTGAATGTCCCAGGAATGTTGAGCTGTAAAGCAAGACGATCATTACCTGAAACAAGAGTGGCACTACAACTATTGGAATCTGCAGTGATATCTGTGAGATATATATCGCTCTCGTCTGTTCCATATTCTGTGGTTTGCTTGCTAGGAGTTTTTCTGTACATGGAAATACTTTCATCAGAAGCATTCAATACTTTGGTTCCTTTGCCACAAAGCATTTGAAACATTATCCCCTTGTCCTTTCGATACTGTTGCATTGATCCATGGTAGTCGAGGTGCTCAAGTGCTGTATTGGTTATTCCTGCAACACTGGGATATGTGTGATTCACACGCCCCTGCACAAGGCCATGGGAAGACATTTCCACCACAGCAAACTGGCACTGCTCCTTGACCAGTCTTTGTAAAAACTTTTGTAATGAAAATGGACTGATAGAGGTAAGGTGTGTTTCATTTTCCTCAACAATGTCATTTATCTGCAGGTACGCAGTAGATGCAGCGCCTACTGTAAAACCACTTGAGAGTAAAATATGTGTGACCATCCCCGTAGTAGTAGTTTTACCATCGGTTCCAGTAATACCGATTACAGTTAATTTTCTAGCAGGAAATCCGTAGCGAGCTGCTGCCAGCAATGCCTTTGTCTTGTGCCAGGCAATCCGAATGGGGCTCCTGTTTCCAATACAGCTTTTGAGGTGTTCTAGCATGAGACACAGAGCATAGCACGGGCAGCCTCGGTGTCCTTGCCAAGTTGCTCCGCAAGTTTTTCAGATGTACCAAAATCGCGTATATCACGAATTTTGTCAGCCAGCTCCACAGTCAGGTATTGTGGTGGAAGAGCAATTTTATGATCCAGAATATGAACTTCACAAGATGGTTCTGTACCAAGTGTAGGTCTGGACCCAAAGTGCATGACAGCAGGGACACGAATACCTCCTTTTCCAAGGCGAGCAAAACACGAATACACACCTTCTTCAATTTCTGGAACCTCACTCATTTCTAGATTAAGCGTTGGGAAGCCGAGCTTCTTTCCTTTTCCCGTACCGGAAATAACATGTGCTGAAAATTTCATTATTCATTGGAAGGTTCATCTCCAGCTTTTTCTGCTCGAGCACTATCTGCCATGCTCTTAGAAATTGCTTGCACTTGGTCTGCAATTTTTCCAAGGCCTGCATCTTTTTCTTTCGCACGATCAGAAAGATTCCAAGACTCACCTGCAAGTCGTATAGTCTCATCAAAGTCTTTGTTTACCCCAGCACGATACCCTCTAACCAGAGCACGGAAGGCCTCGGTAATTTTTACAGCACCCTGCACGATGCTCTCATCCGGTCGAGAAGCATGTGCACCACGTGCGGCAAGTAGAGCTCTTGCAGATGCGAATTCTGCCTCTTCGATATTGTTTTGCTCCAAGAACGAGAGGATAATAAGAATCTCACTCTCTGCTTCAGAGAGTAGTGACTGTGTTCGACGTTTTTGCTCATACATGATGTATCGATAAAGAATGACTGCAGTCTCAGCTCGAGTAAGTTGTTTCGCTGGCATGAGTGTTCCTTCTCCGGAAATCATGGTCATAGAAGCTGTAATTCCATAGCGCATATACGGGTAGTACCATTCGTCTGTGTTAGTGACATCTTGCGAAAGCGGAAGGACAATTTCACTAAATGCAGTTTTCGGCTTTGCGCCAAATGCCTCTTGAACCATCTTCATAAACTCTACTTTTATAACAGGATTACTTCCGTTAAAGACCTCCTTCTTTGGAGGCCCGTCAATAATACTTGCAGCCCGGGCAAGTTCTACATATGGCTTGTACCAGTCATCGTTATTGATATCAGAGTAGACAGTGTTTGCCTCCTTTGCCTGAGCAAGTTGCTCTTGCGTAATGAGAGGGGCGACAATAATTTTTAGAGCTTCAGCACGATTGACTTGGTTGTCTGGTTTGAATGTCCCGTCATCATATCCAGAAATAATTCCCTGACTTTTAAGATACATCACTGCTTCGTGTGCGTAGTGATTTGAAGGAAGGTCACTAAAGGATTCTTCTTCAGCAAAACCGGCAGTAGGTACCACAAGGAGAGCAAGAAGAAGGAGAGGGGTGGTGCGCATGCACCAATCCTATCAGAGTTGCGGTACCTCAATCAACGTAAATTGGCTCCTAGGAGCCGAAATACTGCATTCTGTGATAATAGACATAAAGTCAATAATATGGTAAAATAATAAGTCAAATGAACAACTACACACACATCAAAATTTTGGCTCTACAAAGCGTTTTTCTTGTAGTTTTGCTGATGCCTGTAGTCGCATTTGCAGCGGATAGTACATCATTCAGATTGTATGATGGTGTCTCCGATATAGTCGATCAATCACCACTGGGGTCGACGTCGTTTTCTCTCAATGAGGGAGGTGAGACTTGGGTTGCCTATCCAATTTCTGGCAGTAATTTCCAGATTGTTACAGCACCACCTGTATCAAGTTCCTCTAGTAGCGCGTCAAGTGTATCGAGTTCTGTTTCCAGTGAGACGGAAATCGACAGACAAGGGGCTGGAGGCGGGCGTGGCTCAAATGCTAGGAGTGTTCGTGAAGGTGTGTTGAGACCATCCGCTCCTGACAAGGAGCCCACCAGGCCGCGACTTCCCGCGCAGATTATCGACCAGCCGGATGAAGCTGTAGATGAGCAACCGTCTATAGAAGTTCCACTGCCGGATGTGGAGTATGTACCTGATGATCAACTCTTTGCCGTTCCCACAGATGCAGTAACTGATGATCGCGCAGAAAGAAGGATTGTACCGCCACACTTCTTTGATTTAACAGAAGAAGATCAACTGGTGTGTGTATGTCCTGAGGTGCACGCAGCTCCACCACAGATCATTCGTGTTCCAGTTCCTGTTCCAATGGTATTCCAAAATCCTGTACCTTCGATGCTCATGCTTATGTCTGCATTTGGACTGGGATATCTCTCCAAGTTATTTAGGCCCGGGCATGTGCAGGTGGCTTCTGCCCCTCGTCCTAAAAAGAAAAAGCGATGAACAATCTAAGACTCATTACAGGCGTCTTCTTTCTCGCAGCGGGTCTGCTGAGCATCCCGTTTGTATCTGCAGAAACCACAGTGCCGAAACGCATCATCTACAATGGTCACTTGCTTGATAGCTCAGGGAATGCCATTACAACAGAGCACACAATTCGCTTTAGTTACTGGACCAGCACGGATTATGTCTCAGGAGATGTTACGGCTACAGGTGCTATAAATATCGGTGCAACTGAATATGCATCATGGAACGAGGAGCAGACCGTAACACCCAATAGTGACGGATATTTCAGCGTGGAGCTGGGTAGTGTTACAGCACTTCCGGACTTCTCTACACTTTCTGTCACTACACTCCTCAGCTTACATCTTCAGGTGGAAGTAAAAGCATCATCAGCAGATGACACCGATTATGAGCTGCTCGACCGCAATAGCTCTGATGATTCCATTGATCGTTCTCCGATTCGATCTGTTCCATTCGCACTAAACGCCAATCTCCTCGACCGCAAGCAAGTAGGTTCATCCAGTGGATCTATTACCTTCCTTGGTAGTGGAGGGTTCTTACGAGAAGCGGGAACACTTGCAAATCGCTTTACGATTGATGCAGAAAACTCCAGTGGAGGAACACTGTATTTGCGATTTGGTACGACACTCGGAAAAGAGCTGAGCTTCGAGCAGGACAACGACTACTTTAACTTCAATGACAATGTAAACATCCAGGGAAATCTTACACTTACAGGGCTCATTAATGGTGTTGATATCTCTACCCTTGCAGACGGGTCAGATCAAGTGCATCTCAAGGTAAATAGTGGTGCAGGACTTGCCGTAAACATCGCAGCAGGGGACTATCGCCTCAATGGAAATGTCACGCAGTATGCAGGTGCTAGTAACCAGTCAGTAACGGATGAAGCGACAAACTATGTCTTCATAGGCTCAGGTGGACTTACAATACGCACCAGTGGGTTTCCTACAGATGAGGCATATATTCGGTTGGCATCGGTAGTTACTACAGGAGGTGCTATAACCACCATTAGTGATAGGAGAGTATTTAATGCAGATGATAGAGAACGCAGCGTAGTTCGTATGTACGCTCCGACCTATGAAGGAGCTGCCTACGAAGGTGATGGATCGAACAACACAGGGCAGCTTACAGTGACGAACTCCGGTGCAGCTGTTACAAATTATTACGTGTGGAACAGCACAAGAAGCACGCTTCAGGATTACGATATAGTTGTACATGCAGTAGTTCCTACAGAGTTTGTACGGTGGGGTTCTACTCCTATCAGTCTCCGATACCGTACAAGTTCAGGAAGTACTGCCTACGCACAGGCCGATATTGAGGTCTACGATACAGCGGGAAATCAGGTAACGCTTTCGGGAGACAGTGCAGATCTCACCAATACCAGTTGGACTACAGCAGATATCGGATTTTCCGGTTCTCCGGTGTGGACTACGGGAAGTGGGTTCCTTATCAAAATCCGCTCATTTGCTAAAGAAAGCCAAGAAGTACAGCTTGGACACCTTAAAATTCGTCACACAGAGCTACCAACTGAATAGCGGAAAAGCCCTAAAATAAGCCATAAATTAGGCACAATAAATAAGGATACAGGTCAAGCCCTTATGCAAGTCAAGAAAGTGTTATATTGCTATAATAGTAAGAACATTTAGAAACACACAAAAATGCAACTTCTTCCTATTATCAAGCGCCAAATACGTATGCAATATCTGCTGAGAAATACAGCAGCAGCACTTCTTGTGCTCATGATACCGACGATTGCAGTAGCGAGTTCATGGAGCCCAACACTTCTTGTGAATACAGAAGCCTTTACCACTATTGATGATGGCGATGGCTCATCCAATATTGAATTGCGATTCGGAGCTACAGGAAGTGGACTGATCTTGAACGTTACAGATAATCAGTTTGAGTTTGATACAGACTTAGAAGTACAAGGAACAATGTCCGGTAAGATTATTCATGCCCAAGATAGCATTACATCCTCAGGAAATTTGATGATAAAGGGTACATCGACACTTTCTGGTGCTGTGACAATTAATGATGAAGCAACATTTGGATCAGGAATTATCATCAACGGTGTAACGTACATCTTCCCATTCGGAGATGCTGCAGCAACAGGAAAACTACTTGCTTCTGATGGTGCAGGTAATCTTTCGTGGACAGCAGCTGGATCTACCCCAAACGTTTTCCAGACGCTGTCTGTCTCGGGTCAGAGTGATATTGTTTCTGACGCGGAAGCTGATACATTGACCTTTGCAGAGGGTAGCAATGTTACTATTACAACAAATGCCGGCACAGATACGATTACTATTGCGGCAACTGATACCAGCCAAGCTACAACTTTCACACTCTCTGGTGATGGTGGGTCTGACCAGACAATCTCTCATGGAAATACTCTGGAAGTTGCAGGTGGAACTTCTATTACTACAACAGCATCAGCGACTGATACGATTACGGTTGATATTACTGATGACACAGTAGACTTCGCAGAACTTGCTGACTCACTGTCAGTAGATGCTGCAACAACTATTGCTCTTGGATCCAATAACTTTAACATTGATGCCACGAGTACCGGTGAATTTAGAATCGAAGGCACAGCCTCTGGTACGAGGTTACATGCAGATACAGCCCTTACATCATCCGGAACACTCGCTGTTTATGGTGGTGTAACACTTAGGTCCCTGACATCGTGTACAAATCTTACAACGAACTCAGCCGGTGTCCTTGCCTGTAATAACACAGACTACATAACAGAGGAAGAGCTCAACTCCGAGGCTGAGCTTGAAACTCAATTGGCTGATGTTACAAACGTAATTATAGAAGAGGAAATTAATACTGAGGCAGAATTGGAAGCTATCGTAGGTGTAGACTTCCTGAAGGGCTCCGAGCTTAATGAGCTTGTTGATGATCAAGTAAATGCGTTGCTCCAGGCAGGCTCAGGAATATTCCTCGAGTACAGTGATGCTGGTGGTACTCTCACAATTCACACAGGATTTAGTAGTGGTGCTCAGGTTAGCTTGAGCCCAGAGTACGCAGGTGCAGTGTACTACGGAGATGGAGCAAACAACGTTGGACAGATGGTGCTCGCCTACGATTCTACAAATAAAGAAAACTTCTACAAGTGGACATCTACAGCTTCCTCTTTGCAGGATTACAACATTTCTGTTCGTGTAAAGGTCCCAGAGGACTTTGATCACTGGGATGGATCAGTTCCTCTACAGTTTAGGTATCGCACAAACGTAGCATCTGCAGACGATAACCAGATGGACATCACAATGCTTGATACCGCAGGGTCCTCAGTCTCACTTACCGGAGGAGTAAACTTTGCAAATACCTCATGGACTACAGCAACCATTACAGGTCCTGAAGCTGCAGGAACATATACTCCAGGGAGTTACATCACAATTATCATTGCTATGCAGGCGCGCACTACCAATACGGGTGAGGCGCACGCTGGGTTCCTTAATATTAACTGGCACACAGAGCCGTAGTACTTCTGTAGGTCAGAAAAGAAAATACGTGTAAAACCAATAGGGTCTCTGACTCTTTTTTCTGGTAGAGAAATGGCTTAGGTTAGCGGAAAGGCTGAAAATGTAGTGAAGAGATAGCAGGGTTAGTTTAGCTAGTGTATTATCGTTACATGTCATTAGCACAAACACTCTTAAAACAGTCGGCTGAAGAAAAAGCTGGTGCAATTAGAGGTGGAAACCCAGGATCTCCTACTGAAACCACTCGAGAAATTATTCTAAATTACAAGCTACAACAGAAGCTTATTCGGCAAACATTTTTATTGGTAGTAGCTACATGGGTACTATCAATAGTCACAATTGCTGTAGTTATTATTAAATAATCATCGTATTAATTCAGTTGACAATGCTGCTTTATGTTCTTCAATATCTCTTTCGTCATAGTTCGAAAGTTGTTGAAGAAAGGGTTCCATATTCTTACCAGTTGCCTTTGCTTTGCTGCTCTTGAGAAAAGTTTTTCGTAACTCTTTACCAAATTGAAAAGGCTGAATCTCCTCATAGCACCTTTTTCTCGGTCAAAGTATGTTAGTTGTGGGTCAACTGGCCCAAGTTCAGATGTAGGCCCCATGAAAATTTTGCTTGCACCAAAGGTTATCATTGTAGCAGCTGACTTTGCCTTGTTTGGAACTATGACCCAATAGTCTCCAGTACCACTATAACTTCTACAAAGATTTATGGTTCTTTCTGCTGCCATACCATCACCACCTGGAGAGTTGATGAACAATGCCAATCCATTTGAAAGATCCATCTGCTGTAGAATGCCTTCAAGCATATCCGCATCTCCATCTTCAATTTGAACAGGCTGATTGAAACTTGTGAAATATGTAACCACAGGCCTTCCCAGGATTGTTTCCAGTTTAGAAAAAAGGAATTTGCGCGTGTCATGACCTTGAAACTGCTCAATCATGACCCTTTGGATAACAGATTGCTGTGGTGTCATAGGAAACACAACTCTACTTCTTGTTCAAGAGACTTACAATAGGCAAAGATCAAAAGGGTAGATATTTAGTGAGATCTAAAACCCCCTAGCAAGTGAACATCCAAATCTCCATCTTCTTTAAAACACTTAGGATCAAGTTCTCCGAATGCTCTGCAAATCTTCTTAGCTATTGAATGTACTAAATCCTTAACGCTCTCATCTGACATATCACTGATGATAAATTTTTCAATTATCTTGATGTTATTGTTATGTTTACAGTATGAGGGCTTGTCAATCAAAAGATTTTGTGGCTCTGGCCACTTTTCTACAAAACCGCCTAGAGCGAAATCTTTTATGTGTATCAGGCTTGTTTGAAATACGACCTCATCATAGTAGCCAACCTTCTGGTAAAAATTCCTAACAAAGTTAAGGAGAAGCCATGTAAGACACGCAGCATTTCCCAAGTGAGCAACAGGGAGCATTTTACTGTCTTTTTCAATCGGCCATAACAATTCAGCTGATGCACCACTTTCTATATACCCATTATTTAGTATCTCAAGATAATTGTAGTGTTCTTCTGGATCGCTCTCGTCATGTGGTAAGACATGTGGGAAGAATAAACCATCCAACAGAACCTCTTTCCATCCATACTCAAAAACTCTTGAAGACTGCATTGGATGGAAACCTCTCTGATTTGCCTGAAGCCATTCATTAAGCTCACTAGAAGATGTATCTACACGATCATCTTCTAGATAACTTGGAATGAAAGAGTGCATCAAGATTGGAGTTTTTTGTTCTAGAAAAAGATTGTGCAAGAAATTGTAGTGATCATTCATTCCAAAGAATTTACTCTTCTCATCATGCAATTTTCTACTCTCAATAAATTCTTGGAATATATCCTTACTTTTGTGAGATACTTGAAACATTTCCTTCACTTCACTTTGCGTTGCTTGCTGCACAGAAAGATTGTGTCTGACAAAATATGTATTTTTGCCAGAAAATGTTGCCATATGCGGTCTCCTTGGACTTGCTCCAACATGCATGAATACTATTACTTTCTTATTCTTCATTTCAAATGTTTTTATATTGTAACGGAGTCTTTCATCAACATTTGATACCAAAATATCATTGATCCATTCATCAACAGGTTGATTGCTTATTTTGGATGGTGTACCACAAAGTTTGATAGGTTTACAGGGAAATGGTTTCGGTTGCGTTAATCAAATCGCATTGTCTCGCGGAAGTTTTGCAATAAGTAGTCCGCTACACTTTTACTGTTGAGAGGTGGAGCACTATTTCTACTCAAGACACAGCTTATCAGCCCAACTTCACTGCCACTGTGTGGTTCTAGTGCCATACAGACCGTCTGGTCGAATCCTGTGGCACGTTTTCCTATAGCATCTTTTTTGGCGAGAGTAATGTGATCCCCAATGTCTATGTCACCAATTACTTTCAATGGCACCTGTCCTATCAGTCCAATAAGGACAGGTTCACCTTGTGTAATATGCTTAGAGTTACCGATGAAACCGGGTTTTGTCGAAACGATACCAATCATTTTGAGTGCATCACTGTTGCAGCGCTTAACGTGTTTTGGTCTTAGCGGATCCAGGCATGCTATGTCTCCCGAATGCATACCCAGATCTGCCGTTGCAAACCACTCAGCATAGTCTCCTCCGGTGGAATTGTATGCCCCATCTGCATGAACGGCTCCACTGGCAGTGACTTTGAAGATCTTATTATGCACAGTGCTGTAATTGGAATAAATTTCGAATGCACTTTTATCTGCACCGGTCTGCTGCGTTTTGACTACAAGTCCACCACTGCCGGGGTCATTATGCCCGGACCTATACAGAGAGACATCAAAGATATCCCGGTATCCAAAGAGGATGTGCGCATTTGCTCCACTTTGGGTTCCCTGATAGGAATTTAGTGCAAGAACAGATGCACCGGAGGAGTAGAGATATGCACCGCTTTGGTACTCTGCAGTTGTCACAGTCACAGCACCGGAACCAAGTTTTTGTGTAGATTCAATGACAAGATTTCCGGATGAAGCAAGACTGGTAGATGCGTACACTTTGGATCCGGATGCCGTCCCTACCACTTCGAGTTTTTCTGTTGGAGTAGTGGTTCCAATACCTACTTTGCCACCTGATTTTATGTACAACTCATCAGCCACTCCGTTGCTCCCTAATGACAGATCATTCCCAGATAAAGCCAATATTTGTGCTTCCCCCGTATCCCAACTGAGTCTTCCTTGGTTGGCTGTCGTCCCCCAATAGATAGTACCATCTCCTAAAAGTTTTAACCTGTCCGAAGATGAGCGCTCGACAATGATACCATCGGATACACTTGAGGCTATTACTTCTAAGTCAGTATCTGGACTTGTCGTGCCGATTCCAACATTACCAGTTCTGAAATTAAATTCACTACCTTCAAACGCTAAAACCGAGTGTGCTCCTGCATCTGTAACTGAGTGGATTGCCATCTCACCCGTTCTCGTTCCTATTCTTAGGTTATCATTTGTTGCATCGCTTATATCTAATATAGCGTTTGGAGCTG
>DJKT01000056.1:0-2450 GCA_002436205.1 Candidatus Peribacter sp. UBA6535 | reverse complement strand
ATCTGGACTTGTCGTGCCGATTCCGACGTTGCCTGAAGAATCTATAGTAAACCCATTTCCTTTAGATCTAAAATGAAACTTGTCAGTAGCATGATCGAACTGAATCTCCCCTGCATCAATATCTTCACTATCTGCAAAATAAAACCGTCCCTTATTTCCTGTTCCCGCTCCCACTGTTACTGCCACATTACCACTACTCTCTATAATTAAATCATCTGAATTAGCATCAACTACATCAGATATAGATCCATCAGAAGATTGTATGTGCAAATTTCCTACAGGACTCGCCGTCCCAATACCCACTCTCTCGTTTGTTGTATCAATATTAAAGATAGGATCTCCTCCATCGGCATCAAAAATTTGGAATAGCGTAGTACTATCAGCATCTGGATTGAAGACCAAAGCTCCAGTCATCGTATCTCCACCAGTTTCTACGTATCTGTTATCGAAGAATGCTTGAAGAGAACCTGTTCCAGAGAACGCACCTCCTCCTCCACCTCCACTGTTTTGATCAGATCCACAGCTGAATCGTTGCGTCGTTGTATCCCATAGAAGTTTATCGTCTGTTGCATTGTCACAATCTGCAAGACCAGAACCAGAGAATCCATCTGCAACGTACAGACTTGCACCAGAAGCTGCACCTTCCCATACAACTGTTCCAGAGGAGGTGAGTGTGTCTTGAGCGTGAAGGATGGTGCCGGAGATAGTGCCGATGACTTCGAGTTTTTCTGTAGGTGCTGTTGTCCCAATTCCCACATTCCCCATAACATACGAATCAGCACCAGCCATTACGGTCAGATTTGCTCCAGAGAGTGTTCCTCTCACATCCGCATTGCCATCCACAACCAAGGTACCCGATGATGTGAGTGTGTTCTGTGCATGTACAGATGCTCCGGATGCTGTGCCCGAAACTCCAAGGTCACCTCCTACATACACATCATCATTGAAGTTGAAACGATCGAGTGTGCGCTCGAAGGTGAGCTTCTTTGCCAGTGTGTCTCCAAACTGAATGTAGACATCGGAATCTGTATCTACGTCATCAATAATCTGGAATGCTTCTGTATTGACCAGCAGAGTGGGGGACCACGAGCTCGCTGTTGCTTCACCTGGCATCAATATTAAGAAGAGGAGAGCAAGGTTGAGAAAGATGCTCAGGAGCACCGTAAGTCTTCCGCATCGTTTCCACAGGGGTTGAATCCACATACAAAAGCTGCAGAAGGGGCACGTGTGTGCCTCTGCAGAATGAATCTTCTTTGCAATTGTGTGCTGTGGCTTCTTCTGTACCTTGCAGTGCGCAGGTGCTGCACGCCGGAACACGATCTCCTTTTGTAGCGGGAGATCTGTGAGTGTAGAGAGATCGTGCGGATCAAACCGTTTCAGCCACCGGTAAAACGTACTTCGTGCGATGCCAAAGTGCCTGCAGGTCTCGCTGATGGAGCAGTGTTCCGTGTAATGCAAGAACCACTGAAGCCTCTCTATCACTTCCTTTGGATGTTCTTGCTGGAGCGCTTGGTCCAGCAGCGTTAAGATATCCTCTTTGGTGGCAGTGAATCCGTGCATTGAATGTGTGTATTGGTGTTTCTCCTACTGTCGCGATACAGGAAGAAATCTAATAATTATACCTGTTTTTGATGCATTTTTATAGACTATGGGACCTATTCCTCCATATATGTCCAGTGATCCGCTCTGTTGCGCTCCAAAAAGACTATATTTCAAAAATGGCTTACAATAGGGCTGAACTCGAATTATTTGATACAGAAATATCCTGTAGCGCTACAGGGAAAGGTATTGAGGATATGTATTACGGGATTAGGGAGTATTTCAATTCCCTAAGCATCAAATGCATAAGGTAAAAGGCTCCTTAGCTCTTAATACTATCCTTTTAATACTCTTAACTAGGCAGCCATTTCACTCTCATTTCCTTCATTCAGGGCTCTCCTTACTGATTTTGAATCAAAGAGCTTTCCCTGCTGCGATAGCGATGCGATATTCCGTACTCTGCTACGCGTTTCCCCAAGTGATAGCATATCCTGTGAGCCATCAGGTCTTGTTGGTCCGGGTAGGAGGGGGATGTTCATTAGCATGAACATCGGAAGACGGACGATATTCCAGGTTATCCCTGTAATGGTCTTAAATGCCTTTCTGGGCGCTTCAGCGGCTAATTCCTTGCCTGCACGCAATGTCTCTCTCGGTAGGTAGAGGAGCGTGTCTACTATTGGATCTGTTATAGGTTTCATTTCATCCACATACATATTATACCATAATTCATGGTAAATAGCCATTTCTGAGCCAACCTAGTAGGTATCAGGTAGTTTCGTTTATTTTTATGCAGTACTGGATTCTCCCGCTTCGCGGGGCAGACCTGCACAGAGTATCTTCGGTTTCAGACATCGTGCTGCGCACTCGACTTCACCTCGAATTCAACTCTGGCGGAGAGAGGGGGATTCGAA
>DJKT01000001.1 GCA_002436205.1 Candidatus Peribacter sp. UBA6535 | reverse complement strand
TTTATCAAGAAAAAAGGGACAAGAAGAACATTCATCTACAAAGTAACAATATTAAGCCCTAGCAACCAACACCCCACCAACAACAACCAACATAGTTCCAATAAGAAGTTGTGGCACTTGTACCTGCTTCCACTCAGAGAAAATCCAGAGTGCAAGAAGTGCTCCAATGAGCGTATTAGTGCCTACAAGTCCTGCAACACGCGAAAGAGGTAAATGATAATGTGACAAGCCAATAAATATTAAAATAGATCCAAATGCCCAAACAAAACCTGCAAAGAATGCTTGTGTTCCTGATCGAACCGATAGAGTTTTGTCAGGGAAAAATCCGTACGTGAGTAGTCCGACTAACACTACAGCTAGTCCAAGAATTATCGTGTAAATTCCGATGCCTATTCCTGTGTTAGTACTTGCCTTGGTAAAGACACCCGAAAAAGCAAAAAAGAATGCTGGTAGCAATCCTCCTACGACGATTCCTAAAACTTCAGTATTCATACACCCAGTCTACGAGAAAAGAGCGCGCTGCGCATCCTCAGAAAGCGCAACTCCCAAAAGCTCGTATCCAAGTTGCGTCACCGTGCGTCCTTTAGCGGTTCTCTGTAAATACCCACACTGCATAAGGTACGGTTCGTAGACATCTTCGAGCGTGTCAGATTCTTCTGCTGTAGCTGCTGCAAGTGTAGAGATACCCACTGGTCCTCCACTGAATTTCTCGATGATAGTCCGTAGAATTTCTCTGTCGGTGTGGTCGAGTCCTTTGTTATCAATTCCAAGTTTGCTGAGCGTGGTTTCAACACGATCTTTGGAGACACTGGTTTCGTTACTTACTTGTGCAAAATCTCGAATAGATCGAACCAAGCGATTGGCAATACGCGGAGTACTGCGACAACTCTTCGCAACAAGATGTGCGGCTCCCTCTTCCATTTGCACATCCAAAATACCTGCTGTTCTCTCTACAATCTGTTCCATCTCAATAGTGTTATAAAAGTTAAGTTTAAAGTTATGCGAAAAGCGATCCCTCAGTGGAGCACTGACAGATCCAATCTTTGTTGTAGCACCAACAAGCGTAAACGGCTTTAGCTCCAAACGCATAGACCGCGCAGCGGGGCCTTTACCAATAACAAGATCTAAAGCGAAGTCTTCCATGGCACTGTACAGCACTTCTTCTATAGCAGGACGCATGCGATGAATCTCATCAATGAAAAGCACATCTCCTTCTTCTAAGTTGCTGAGAAGTGACGCGAGGTCACCCGGCTTTTCTATCGCAGGGCCGGAAGTCCCGCGCATCTGCGAACCCATCTCGCGTGCGATGATGTTTGCGAGAGTGGTTTTTCCAAGCCCCGGCGGTCCATGAAGTACGGCATGCCCGAGTGGTTCACTTCTTTTTTTCGCTGCTTCTATATACACAATCAAATGTTCTTTAATGGAACTCTGTCCCACATAGTCACAAAGTTTTTTTGGGCGCAGTGTCACCTCAAATGCATCACTTTCACTCGGTGATGTTGTTGGCTCAACGGCCGGTTCTTTTCGCTTGTGACGTTTGATAGCCATGGGAGGTGGATAATAGCAGAGAACGATGTACAATCATATCCAATGAACGAAAAGGTTAAAGTCACCGTAGGTCTTCTGGCTCTTATGCTCCTCCTTGGAGTTGCGGATGCAACATTCCTTGAGGGTGCTCCAGAAAAAGCAGAAATAGCTCAAGCAGATCCGGTAGTCGCTCAACCAACGCAACCCAATCTTCCTCCCCCACCGAACGGCGGAGTGCGTAAGGCAACTGGTCCGGATATCTTACAGACTCTCGTCAGTAATCAATTTACGTTTAATGATACGCGGGAGAAATTTATACTCGCACCTGTGCTGCGAGATAGCAGTGATTCTCTAGAGGCAAAGGCACTCCTGATTGATGGAGATCGCGCTGGAGCTATAGGCTGGGTCAGTTCACCTAATGTAAAAAAGCACTACCTCGTGCTCAAAGAGGCTCTACACTCTGCCTTTACCCCAGAAGTAAAAGATCTTCTAGATGAGACACAGCGAAGAGAAAACCACCCAACCAGAAACCTCCTTACCTTCCTCGATACCGGAATACTGCCTGAGCGTGTCGTATTTGTACGCGTACGGGAAAGGCTGTATGAATTTCACATAGTAGAAGGGTCTAGCGAGGCAATATTCAATTTGATTGAAGATTTGACGGAATAGAGTTGACCCAGCTCCCCCTGATTCGTAGACTGCGTCGGCAATGGCAAAAGAAGTTGTTAAAGTTATAAAGGCACAAGCTCGTGGAGGACAGGCAAATCCTGCGCCGCCACTGGGTCCTGTACTCGGTCAAGCTGGTGTTGATATCAATGCTTTCTGTACTCAATTTAACGAGCGTACAGCAGACCAACAGGGAAAACTGATTCCTATTGTTATCAAAGTATATGATGATCGCAGTTTTGAATTTGAACTCAAGCAGCCTCCAGCCGCTTCTATGATTATCGAGAAGGCAAAACTAAAGAAAGGAAGTGGAGAACCAAACAAGAATAAAGTCGGAAAGCTCTCTAAAGCACAACTTAAAGAGATTGCCGAAGCGAAGATGCCAGACCTCAATGCTATAGACATAGAGGGGGCTATGGAAATTATCGCGGGGACAGCGAGAAGCATGGGTGTGACCGTTGAGTAATATTGCAGCATCGAAACATTTTTCTGCAATAGGTTTCGTACGCATTGATTTGTAGTCTGTGTCTACCCTTTCTTATCAAAAAAATCATGGTTGAAAATCCCCTAACTACAATTTTCGGATTCATTGGATCCTTCTACGGTCTGGTACTACCACTCCTGACCATCTTCTTTCTAACGGTACTGTTTCTCGCAAGCATGAGTGTACCCGGTGCAAAACCACGTCACGTTGGTGATGCTATCTACACATTCTTAATGCATGGTGTCTCTGTACTACTAATGACCATTGGTGCACTGCCAACAGTATTCTCTGTCTTTGCAGGTGTTGCCTACACTGGTCGCACATACATCGCGCTTCTCCTAGTATTTGCTTGTGGAGGACTGCTATTTCTTATGCAAGACCAAGCAGTTCGTGGACTCGATAGTGCATCCAAGGCTGTTGCAGAAGCTGTCTACATGACAACGCTGAAGATTATCGGAAACATGCTGGCTCTTCTGTCTGCTATTTCCATCTTCCTCAGTATAGTTCTTGCTTCCTTCCAAACTGGATGGTGGGTTACACCATTCGTTCTCCTTCTCTACGGAATGCTCCTGAGTTGGTGTACAAAGGGAAACAACGACTGGGAACTTCTGAAAGCATTACAAGTAACGACTGCTCCTGCAAGATCCTCCGCCTCTCGTCCAAAGGCAAAGAAACGCTCAACAAAGAAAAAGAGGTAATCACAGGATCAAATCTGATAAATAAACCGGGGTTTCCCCGGTTTTTTCTTGCATCTACTTAGTTTCTACCCCAAGATATCGCTACTTTGCTTGTGGGAGCCTCGTATGAGGCGTTAGCACCACACTTGCCCTTCCGAAGCTCCAAAGGAGCGAAGGAGGGTCCCCCCCAAAATATCATGGCTGAATCCAAAGCACGTAAAGAATGTCTCAAACTCATTGAAGACGGAAAAGTGTATTCCGTAGCAGAGGCTACTGATCTTCTCCCCAAGCTCAGTACCGTCAAGTTCGATGCTACTGCAGAAGTACACATCAAAATTAATGCTGATACCGCTCAGGCAGATCAGCTGGTGCGCACAACAGTTGCTCTTCCACACGGAACAGGAAAGAAGGTACGTATCGCTGCATTCGTAGCAGACGACCAAGCAGACGCCGCCAAGAAAGCCGGTGCAGACATTGCAGGTATTACAGAGTTGATTGCTGATGTGAGCAAAGAGAAAATTGATTTCGATATCGCAGTTGCATCACCAGATGTCATGAAGGATCTTGGTAAAGTTGCGAAAATCCTCGGTCAGCGAGGACTAATGCCAAACCCCAAAGCCGGTACCGTAACTACGGATATTGCTAAGGCGATTGATGAACTCAAGAAAGGTCGCATCGAATGTAAGATGGACAAACAGGGAATCATCCACGCGGTATTTGGTAAGGTTTCCTTTGGTGGAGACAAGCTGAAAGAAAACCTCGAAGTGATCTTGAGTGAAATCAAAGATGCTCAACCTGTGGGAATCAAGGGTGAGTACATCAAGACTATTTCTATCTGTCCAAGTATGGGGCCGGGGGTAAGAGTTGCAATCTAAGCACACAAAATACTCTCCACCTCCTCAACACTCTCTACTCGTACAAGACGTGATCGAAGCTCCGATGCTCCATCAATCCCTTTAACATAACTTGCCAAGTGTCTGCGCATCTCCAGCATTCCCCTCTTCTGTCCTTTTACTTTTACTGCAAGTTCACAGTGTTCGATGATGAACGGGATTTTTTCTTTAAAGCTAATTGTTTTGACCGTTGGTTCCCCCGGGGGTTTTCCATGAATTAATGCATCGGCAATGTCTTTCATCAACCAGGGATTCCCAAATGTTCCGCGACCCACCATTACCCCATCAAGGTTACCGATTTTATCCAATGCGTCTTGCGCGCAGTTGATGTCCCCGTTTCCGATAACCGGAACGGAGATATTTTCCTTCAGCTCATAGATCGGATCCCAGTCTGCTTCTCCACCAAACTTTCCTTCGTACGTTCGGCCGTGGATTGCAAGCGCCTGCGCACCCGCATCAATGAGTCCTTTGCAAAAGGGAATGAGATCATCAATTGAGTCCCAACCCAAACGTGTTTTTACAGATACAGGAATTGATACTTCCTTTGTTGTAGCTTCCACTAGACGCTTCGCGAGGTCTGCATTTTTCATAAGGGAAGATCCATGACAGCTGGATACCACCTTGGCTGCCGGACATCCCATATTAATATCGATACCATCTGCACCCATTTCTTCTATCACCTTTGCAGCAGACAAAAAATGTTCCGGCTCTTTGCCAAACACCTGCACGATAAACGGATGTTCATCCTCTTTATCAAACTCCAACTCCTTCATCGTTTTCTTTGCACCGTAATGAATAGCATCTGTACTGAGGAACTCTGTGTACACAATAGTCTCCGGAGCAAGCTTCTTAATAAGCTGCCTATAGGATGCATCTGTCACTCCTGCCATAGGAGCAAGGCAGATCATCGGCCGGCGATAGGATTCCCACGAAAACGCCATCGAAGCAAAGTATAACAAAATATGGCTTTGTAAAGCCAGAAAGACTCTGTGAGAATCGCTGCTGTGGCAACATAGTGTCGATGAACAGTCTTTTCTCCTCTCTACTAGCACCCATTGCTAAGGCCGCAAGCACGCCCTCACTCATTGATTCGAGTCTCAAAAGTGTTGGATGTGACTTTACAGAAGGCTTTATCAACGCAGGCCAATGCATACCCGCCTTCATTGCACACACAATCAGATTTGTCTTTGGGTTTGCAGCAGGTATTGCCATAGTGATGATTATCTTTGCAGGATACGAGATTGTCATCGGTAGTTTGCCAGGCGGAAGTAGCGAGTCTGGTAAAAATAGGCTTACTTGGGCTATCATTGGATTCATAATGGCTGCAACGTCCTTCTTTATTATGGACTTCATCATTTCTGCCATTGGTGGTTAACCCCCTCTCTCATGCCTGCTAAGAAATCTCAGAACGCTTTTACCTCCATGCGTGTCATCGGCAAAAAAGCACAACGACTTCTGCAACGTGCTAAAAACTCAGATCAAAGTTCTTCAAAAAAATCTGTGCGCAGGCCGAGTCCAGCAAAAAGACATGACGAAGTAGTTATGCACATTTCCGTGCAGAGTGTTATACGAGCTGCTTTTGGTATTCTTGCTATCGCCGCAGGTACTATTTTGGTCTATCACCTACGCGACAAGATTCTGCTGCTACTTCTGGCTGCATTTATTGCCGCAGTTATAGATCCAAGTGTTGACCAAATGGAACGCCGGGGATTTCCCAGAGGTATTGCCATATTGGTACATTACTTCTTCGCTATTTTTATCCTGCTCTTTTTGTTGCTCTCATTTATTCCGATCATTGCAGAGCAAATTCAGGGCATCGCTATCATCATCTCTGCAGAAGTCGATGCATTCCTCAGTAATCCAAAAATCGATCTGCCACTCGTTAAAGATGACGTGAATGTACGCTTAACAGGGCTTGTAAACTCCACACTGCAAAACCTCAACATCAATCAGTTTACGGATGCACTAGCGCAATTTGGACAAAGCCTTTCATCGGCAGCTCAAGGTGGTGTGCGCTTTGCAACGCGCGTAGCAGGTAATGTGGTGAACTTCTTCATCAGCATGCTTATTGTGTTGGTGCTTGCGTTCTTTATGCAGATAGAAAAGGAGGGAATCATCCGATGGTTCCGATCGTTCTTCCCAGTAGACTACCGTGTCTACCTCGACAACAAGTTCGAAGCAATGCACTCCAAGATTGGCCAATGGGCCAGAGGAGAGCTGCTGCTCATGCTTACAATTTTCTCACTGACACTGGTAGCCCTGCTTATCCTCCGTATGCCATACGCACTAACGCTTGCCGTTCTTGCAGGTATTTGTGAATTTATTCCCGCTATTGGTCCATTTATTGCAGCAGTACCTGCTGTACTCATCGCCTTTACACAAGGAGGATTTGTCATGGGACTCGTGACTATGGGTGTGTACTACATTATTCAATGGTGTGAAAATAACCTCCTCGTACCGCTCATTATGAAGCGTGCTGTAGGCCTTTCTCCTATAGCCATTCTCTTCGCCATGCTTGTTGGTGTAAGTTTCCCAGATACCGTTCACCCTGTTCTCGGTATCATGCTTGCTGTTCCTACAACTACGCTGATTACAATCTTCCTCGAAGATTGGCGTATTGGAGGAAAGAAGTAGAAGAACATTAAACTTGCCAAAGCACAATAACACGACATTTACGTTGTTTCTGTAACTGCCATGTAGTTCTTATTTTTGCTATAATAGTTGGAACCTTAATCAACAACTCGATTACAATATATACAGGTTCGCAAGCCTACTCCCTACCACTATGCACCCCTTCGATCGCTTTACTCCCAACGCCAAACTTGCACTGCAAATTGCAGAGCAGGAAGCAAAGAACATGAAGAGTAACTACATAGGATCCGAGCACTTGTTGCTTGGTCTTCTCAGTATTCCAAAGTCTTTGGGGTTTTCTATCTTTACAGGAGCAGGGGTTACCCAGGAGAACGTTCGTATCTTGCTGAAGTCGATGAAGACACCGAGTATAGAAGGAAAGCATATCAAGCACGGGCTATCGACCTACCTCCACAATGTTATTGAACAGAGTGTCATTACTGCCCACAAGTTCCGTCACGCAAATGTGGGAACAGAGCACCTGTTGCACTCACTTGTTAGTACAGGAAAGAACGCAGCAACAATGTTACTAGAACAAATGCAGGTAGAACCTGAGGATTTGAAATCCCACGTAGAAGAAATGTTTGGACAAATCTCTCAATTTAAGTCACAAGGTCGCAACATGGAACAATCACTTGAATCATTCTTCCAAGGACTTCAAGGTGCAATTGTTGGTATGCAAAACGGAATGGTGTCTGCAGATCCTGATGCACTCAAAAAGCAAAAAGCAGATGGCAAGAGTAAAACACCTGTTCTTGATTACTTTACAGATGACTTAATAGAACGCGCAAAGGAAGGAAAGATTGACCCTATTGTTGGTCGTGACGAAGAAATAGAACGAGTAGTACACATCCTCAATCGTAAAACGAAAAACAACCCCGTACTCATTGGAGAACCCGGTGTTGGTAAGACTGCCATTATCGAAGGACTTGCACAGCGCATCAGTGATGGAAACGTTCCTAGTACGCTCAAAAATAAACGAGTGCTCGTACTAAACATGGGGTCACTCATTGCAGGTACCAAGTATCGCGGAGAGTTTGAGCAACGCTTTGATGACATCATCAAAGAGGCTCTGCAAAGCGAAAATGAGATCATTCTCTTTATTGATGAAATCCATACCGTTGTGGGAGCCGGATCTGCAGAAGGTTCTCTGGATGCGGCAAACATTTTAAAGCCAGCCCTTTCTCGTGGAGCTATCCAAGTTGTAGGAGCTACCACTCTGGATGAGTACCGAGCAATAGAAAAAGATCGTGCACTCGAAAGGAGATTCCAATCCATTTCGGTCCCCGAACCATCTGTGGAAGATTCTATTCAAATTCTTAAGGGTATCCGTAAGGGGTTTGAGGAGTTCCATAATCTCGAGATCACTGACGAAGCTCTCGAAGCATCTGTCATGCTTAGTAAGAGATATATTTCCGACCGATTCCTGCCGGATAAAGCAATCGACGTACTGGATGAAGCTGCAGCAGGACGCAGTCTGCAAGAGATGGATGCAAACCCAGAACTTAAAAAGCTAGAAGACAAGCTCGAGAAGCTGGTTGCCAAGCAGCAGTCTGCTGTAAAAGAACAAAAGTATCACACAGCACTCAAGCTCAAGCAGGAACAACAGATTCTACAAGAGAAGATCGGAGAAATGCGTGCTGCTGCTGATGGTGACAAACGTACTCCTCTCAAAATTGATAACGATGACATCGCACATGTTATCGGTCGCATGACTGGCATTCCTGTGACAAGGCTTCTGAAGTCTGACCGCAAGAAACTCCAGAACCTCGAAGTTGTTATGCGCAAACATGTTATCGGACAAGATGATGCTATTAAGAAAGTAGCTCGTGCTATTCGTCGTAGCCGTATTGGTATCGGCGATCAGAAGCGTCCAACGGGATCATTCCTCTTCCTTGGTCCTACAGGAGTAGGTAAGACAGAACTCGTACGTACTATTGCCTCAGAGATCTTCAACCGTGAAGACGCACTCATCAAGATTGATATGTCTGAGTTTATGGAGAAGCACAATGTCTCCCGTCTCGTAGGAGCAACAGCCGGATACGTTGGATATGAAGAAGGTGGTCAGCTGACAGAAGCAGTTCGACGCAAACCGTACTCCGTAGTCTTGTTTGATGAGATCGAAAAAGCACATCCCGAGTTCTTTAACATTCTACTGCAAATCCTCGAAGATGGTGTCCTTACAGATGCACAGGGTAAACAAGTAGACTTTAGAAACACCATCATCGTAATGACCAGTAACATCGGTGCAGACAAGCTAACGAAACAAGCGGCAAAGATTGGATTCAAACTGGAGGAAGATGCTGTAGCAGAAGAAAAAGCATACGAAGAAAAGCGAAAAGAAGTGATCGCAGAACTCAAAGATCATCTAAGGCCTGAGTTTATCAACCGTATCGACCACATTATGGTCTTTAATGCCCTCGACCAGCATTCCATTCGCAAAATCGTTAAGATGCATCTCGACATGCTCGAGGCACGCTTAAAGGACAAAGGATTCTCATTAGAGATAGATCAGAAGGCTATTAATCTCCTAGGTGAACTGGGATTTGACCCAGAATATGGAGCCAGGCCTGTGAGACGCGTAATTCAAGAGCGAATAGAAGATGAGGTAGCCGAACACATTCTCAAGGGTATCTTTGAGGAAGGTGACATCATCCGCATTGTCAAAAAGGGCAAGGATAAGCTCGATTTCCTCCATGGAGAGCGAAAATCGCGAAATGCAGTGAAAATTGAGGAAGCAAAGGAAGCCACAAAATAGTAAAAACGCAACACCCCTCCCCTCGTGAGAATTGCTGATTCGTGGTAAAATACTAAGAATTACATAAAAACTTATATCCATGGCTATCGACCCTGTCAAAATTCCACAGAACGTATACGTAGAAGACCGTATTATCGGTCCTATAACACTACGTCAGCTGATGATTGTTATGATCTCAGTGGGTATCAGCTACGCTATCTGGGCAGCCATGAAGACAGGTGGTCCTGTAAGTACTGCGCAGACATCTATGGCATGGACACCAACAGTTATTGGTATTGTATTTGCATTTGTAAAGATCAACGGTATCAGTTTGCTCCGTATAGTACTTCTTTCTATCGAAAGACTTGATAAGCCTGCTACCCGCATTTGGATTCCTAGACAAGGCATCCATATCAACATTGTTACCAAAGCGCCGAGACAAAAGAAAAACCAAGCAGTACAAAAGAAAACTGAGCAAAAGGGGAACACGCAAATAGGAGAACTGAGTCGCGTACTTGACCAAGGTCCAGCCGAAAATGAACTGGAGAACGATGAGCAACAGGTGCAGAAACCTGTTAATCGTAATCGCATAAAAGCAGAAAAACGGGAGAAACCTGTAGATGACATCGCGCCTCCCTTTATCCCTCCACCTTCACATGCCTAAGAAAATAAAAAGCATCCGCAGGCGTTCACGAAACAAGAAGGTTGCGACACAGCGCTTCGTACCCATCTCTGAGATCCGTAACGATACAGTACTTCTCAAAAAAGGAGGCTTACGTGCTGTACTAGACGTCGAAACACTGAACTTTAACCTAAAGAGTGAAACCGAGCAGCAAGGTATTATCGCAGGATATGAAGCATTCATTAATACACTCACCTTCCCTCTACAGATTGTTGTACGCTCAACCAAAGTAAACATCGACCCATACATTGAACAGATTCACCAAAAAGCTATCGCCCAAGAAAACGAGCTCCTGCGTGAACAGACAGAATCCTATGCTGTGTTTGTCGAAAAGATTGTGGAAGTTGCAGACATTATGCAGAAGAAATTCCTCGTAGTGATTCCTCTTGATGACGCAGAGGAAAAGAAATCTCCACTGTCACAATTCTTCTCTTGGATCGGTATTGATGATTCTTCATCCAAAATTACCTACCGCCGTAAGTACTTTAACGAGAAGGTAGCGAAGCTAAAAGATCGAGTAAACTTGGTAGATGCTGGACTACGCAATATTGGCCTCTCTACAAGGCGCCTAACGACCATGGAGCTCATTGAGCTGTATTACGAGATATACAACCCCAAGACAAGTCAGGAGCAAAAACTGCCCAAGGACTTAAACACAGCACAGCTACAGCTCTAAAAATAGGTCAATATAGTTGACTGAAGACCGTATTAGTGGAAAATAAGCTCACTTTCGGTTTGTTGCTCGTGCAAGGGCAACCGGAAAACCCCCTTTATTCCTCCCACTTGCACCCCCTATTTACTATGGCTAATGCTACTGCAGAGAAATCAGATCTTATGGAAGCGCTCCTCAAGGACGCCCCAGAACCTCTTAGAGTTCGTCCCGGTGAGTCCGTAGAAGGTAAAGTGGTCTACCGTGGAAAGAATAAACTTCTTATAGATATAAACGGTATTGCAGTAGGAATTGTATCCGGACGAGAGCTCCGTGATTCTTTTAACACCTTTAAAGATCTGAAAGTCGGTGATGAAGTGATGGCACTGGTATTGGAGGATGAAAACGATGAAGGTATGGTTGTGCTCAGCCTTCGTATGGCGAGTCAGCAAAAGGCGTGGGACAGGTTCCACGAGCTTGTTGATACACAAGGAACAATGAAGTTTGCAGCACAGGAAGCAAACAAAGGAGGTCTTCTTGCAAACATTGATGGTATTCGAACATTCCTGCCAGTAAGCCAACTGGCACCTATGCACTACCCTAGAGTAAACAATGCAGATAGCAGCGAAATCATCTCACGACTTGCGAAGTACATTGGTCACGTCTTCACTGTAAAGATTATTACTATGGATGAGGAAGCCGGAAAGATTGTCGTATCCGAGCGCGAGGCTATGGCCGAAGAACGATCGAAGTCCTTGGAATCCCTCAAGATTGGAGACGAGAAAGACGGTATGGTTACAGGCATCGTGAAGTTTGGAGTCTTCGTAGCCTTCGATGGCCTTGAAGGACTGGTGCACATTTCTGAGATTGCATGGGGACACGTAAAAAACCCATCCGAGCACGCACAAGTCGGAGACAAGGTACGCGTAAAGATCATCGGCCTCGAGGGTGACAAGCTCAGTCTCTCTATTAAGCAGCTTACCACTGACCCATGGGAAGAGATTGCCGAGCGATATCCTGTTGGTAAAAAGGTATCCGGTTCCGTTGTGCGCTTTGCAGACTACGGTGCCTTCCTCCGTTTGGAGAGAGACATCAATGGTCTTGTGCACCTGACAGAACTCGCTCACCTTAAAGTAGAAGACCCATCAGAAGTACTGACTATCGGACAGAAGGTAGATGCACAGGTAATCAATATTGATATTGATGAGCGCCGTATCGGACTTTCTGTAAAAGCACTTCTCCCTATTGATAAAGAAACTCTCGAAAAGATCAAAGCAGAGCAGGCAGCTGAGGAAGAGAAGAAAGCGAAGGAGGAAAAAGCTGCCGCGAAGACAAAAGATGTAAAGGATGCAGAAGAGCCAAAGGATACAAAGGAGGAAAAAGTTGAGAAGAAGGAAAAGAAGGAGAAAGCAAAGAAGACCGATAAAGCTGAGCAACTCAGCATGGATGTTGGCGATGCTCCTGACGCAGCCTTCGTCGCCTCCAAGACTGGTAAGAAGTATTACGCTTCAGACTCTGCAGGAGGAAAGAAGATCAAAGAGGAAAACCGCGTGTACTTTAAAGACGAAAAAGAGGCAGAAGCTGCAGGTTACTCCGCGTAAGTCTCCTGACTCATTAGATGTAGGTGCAGGTAAAACACCTCCTGCCCACCACCCTTACCACAGTGGAAGGTGAGCTTGTATCCTTCGATCCCCTTCTGCGCAGCAAACTCCTGAGCAGCCCTGACGAGTTTCCCGGGGACATGCGCCGTTTCCTCTGTGAGATTAATAATGGAATCCACAAAATCTTCCTCCTTCTTCGCAATAAAGAGAACATGCGTCGGTGCTTTGGGATGAATATCCTTAAAGCCTAATACCTCTTCGGTCTCGAAGACCTTGTCACTGGAGATCTCTCCGGCAATGATCTTGTGGAATATAGTCGGTTCACTCATGATCCGAGCGTACCGAACTTCTCTCAATCCCGCAAACGGCTAGGAATTCGCTTGTGAATCGCCGAATCAACATTGATTTTTTGGCTAAAACATGAGACAATAGAACTATGCCAAGTGGAGCATCCCCAGAAAAACAGGCACAACAAACAGAATCCGCAGAAAGTAAAAACCTGGTTGTTACACAACCTGAAAACTTCGAAGGATTACTCGAAACCATTTCGTTAATGGATAAGGTTTCTGAGCGTATGGGAGAAGATAAATCCGGTGATATGGGTGGCTCTTCTGGTGGGACAAAGGGGGCTGGAAAAGGAGATGGCTCTGCAGTATCTACTCGTGCACAGGCTATTGCGAATTTGCCTGATACTCCCCAGATGCGAAAGGAGCTTGGAAAGTACATTCAAAAAGAAATCAAAGGTCTGCGCAAACAGGTACGGCGCAAAGCATTTCGTGCCAGTAAGCCTGGTTCCGCCAACCAGCTCAACGATCTCTATGGCAAAATCCGCCGCTTAAACAGTTTGCTGGCAGAGCTGATGGAAACATCTGTTGATGTGCTGAAAAGACTCTTTATTCGAGTCTTTATTGATAAGCAGTCTATCTAGTACGGACGCTGTGCAGATTCCATCCGAAACACTATTTCTGAAATAAGATCCCCCACGTATGGGATCCAATCTATCGTACTTAAAATTGCGAGAAGAAATGGAAGTACAATAGCAATAGAAACAATAATACCAAGACCGTAGACAATTCCACGGATGAATCCCATCCAAAGATAACGACGTGGCTGGTAGTGACTAGCCAACATTTCCATATGACGATCCAAACTCCGCATCGTCTTTATGATACCCTTTGTATCCGGTTCCTTGCTCTGAGTTTTGCCGAACGATTTTTTCTTGACTGCCATACCCTATTTCTTTTTTTTGGTAGATTTCTTCTTCTTTGGCTTCTCTTTTGATTGGGACTCTACAAAACTTAATATCGCCTCAAGGATTTGATCTGCAGCATTAATAGGTTTCATGATGATGTTCTCTACCTCATTGGTAATAACCTCTAGCCTTCGCAGCACCTTTCGTAGATCTACCGTAATAAATAACACATGATAGAGAACGATAACGAGCAATACACCTACCGTAATCTGAAGATACATGAGGACATCTGCACTGGTAACGATTGTTTCCATGTACACTAGAGTACATATGATGCAGTTCCCGCGCAATACGGCAATCAGGCTTATAGAGCTCTACCAGAAAACACTGTCACCAGATCACGGGGCCCTAAAAAGTATGCACCCCTATGGATTCTGCAGACATGAGCCCACCTGCAGTGAATACGGCAAACAAATACTTGCAAAACGAGGGTTGATCGTAGGATCAATACTGATAATCAAAAGGCTCCTCAGTTGTCATCCGTGGGCAAAGATAAGCGAAGAGAAGGTAATGAAAATCGCTTCACAGAAAGAAGCCTTTTGAATAAGATATCAGAGTTCTTTTAAAACAAGCGGGCGTCGTATAATGGTTATTATCCCAGCCTTCCAAGCTGATGATGGCGGTTCGATTCCGCTCGCCCGCTCCAGCATTGCTTTGCAATGATGGAGCTTTTATGCGATGAACGACGAATGAAATGAGGAAGTGAATCGGATAAAAGGCAGTACAGAGGAGCCGCGCGACGTGGTGCTCGCCCGCTCCAATAAAAAACACACGAGCAGTTCACTCGTGTGCTTTCTAAGATTTAAGAGAATTATACTTTTGTAACCTCTTCTGCCTTTGGTCCCTTAGGACCGCTACCTTCCTTGTACGAAACGCTGTCTCCCTCTTGGAGATCATCGAACTGCACATCAACAAGATCTGCTGAGTGGAAGAATAGATCGTCACCACCCTCGCGAGCGATGAAGCCGAAGCCATTGAGCAGCTTCTTAATAGTACCTGTATCCATAATAATAGGATGAAATAAATAGAAATGTAATCGGAATCCCTCGAGAAGCATCTCTACCTCCTTCAAAACTAAGCTTACGACCCGACAATAACACATTTTCTGTGTTATACAACAATTTACATTAGGAATACGAGATACACCCCCGGGCTTGCTGCATTGACAAATAGTAATTTTAGTGTACTATAAAAGCCGATGGAAAACGTACCTCACCAACCACCGATAGCAGGCACTATCTACGGCACTTTGGGCGCAGAAATGAAAGGCGTCGCAAATGCATTGGTAGCTCTTACCGAAGAAAAGACTGTGCGAACTATCGGCGAATTGATCGATACAGTGCAAAGCAACATCAATGAAGTTGGTAGCCTTCAGTTTGAAACACACCAACCAAACCGCGGTAATCGACTAAACATTGTGAGCGATCCTGCTTTTGATGAAACCACCGTAATTGTATCTAAAGAGTTGATCAATGAAGCCATCGAAAAATTGCGAGGAGAGGCAATGAACCAGTTGGCCGCATAAAGATAAACTCATACTGCCCACTCCACTTAAAGCCCAATAAGCTGCCCTCTAGCTGGCTCCATTGAAGAATCATACTGCAATGCTTTGGTAAACGCCTCCTTTGCCTCCTCCATGCGACCAAGTTTCTTGTACGCCATCCCTAGATTAAAGTATGCGTTTGCATAGTAGGGATTCCGTTCCAGTGCCAATAGATATTGATCAATCGCTGCACTCCACTCCCCTGCCTGTGCATAGAGTCCTCCAAGATTTAAGTAGGTAGAAGCGTCCGAAGGTCTTATAGCAATTGCTTTTTGGTACGCAAGTTCAGACTCAGAAATTCTTCCTGCTTGGGCAAAAAGAATACCCAGACCAAAGTAGGCATCACGCTCTGAAGGGCTCATCTTGATAGCCGTTTGATACGCACCAAGTGCAGTCGAAAGATCCCCCTTGCGTCGATAGAGCGAACCTAAGTTCGCATACGTACTGGCAAGAGGTCGTATGGTAATGGCCTCTTCAAAATGCTCCTGTGCTTTTGTCAGATCTCCTTTGATGTAATACACCATGCCGAGATTGTTATGCGCGGCTTGCGCCATTGGATACAGCGACAAGGCATTGGTAAAGAGTGCCTCGCTATTCTCCCAATGCCGCGATTGTTTATACGAGAGCCACGAACAAGAAGCAATAAGTAAAATAGAAGCCACCAAGAAGCCATGTCTCCATCGCCTAAGAAGATGATGAAGCACCACGACCAGGAGGACAATGATCCCAATCGATGGAATATACGCATAGCGATCGGAAGCAAAGTACACATCCCCTCCCTCAAACCCTTTACGGTAGAGTGGGAATGTTGGCCCGAGAGTAACCAAAAAGAAGAGCCAACTCGTCGCCAGAATTCTGAATCTGTTACGCAGTAAAAACGCAGCGATAGTAATCGCAATGACCAAAATAGCTGCAATCAAAAAGGTAGGATTGCCCAAGCTGATTGATCCAGACTCCGGATAGATCACCGATAGATTGAAGGGGGCAAAGATCTTACCCAGATAGAAGACCATGCTGCGACTTGCCATCACCACCGTTTCAAATGGCGTCGTGACACTTGCCTGTCCCGATTTTCCAAAGACCGCGATTATTCCAAAGATAACGCTGAGCACAAAGAAGGGAATTTTGTCTCGAAGAAGAGATTCTTTGACTGTCTTTTTTTTCTGTAAATCCAGCAGGATAAGAACAATCGGTAATGTGATAGCGATCACTTTAGAAAGTAATGCACACACAAAGAATGCGAGACTGTAATGAAACCACTTTCTTCTATCACGATCTTGATACAGCAGGTAACAAAGAATGCTAAGAAGGAAAAACGTCATCGAGAGCACATCTTTGCGTGCACTTACCCACGCGACAGCTTCTGTATGCAGCGGGTGAATCGCAAACAGTACTCCGGTAACTGCTGCAACCAGTCGTTTTCGTGTGAGAAGAAGAACAATGCCACTGAGTACTAAAGCACTTGCTGCATGCAACAAGAGATTGGTGAGGTGATAGACAAACGGATCAAGGCCTCCTACGAGAACGTTTAATTGATAGCTAAAAAGTGTGAGCGGGATATAGAGCTCCGGATCGTACGTCGTAAAAATTTGCTTGATCGACCAAGGGGTCATTGTGCGAACTGCAGGATTTTCGAATACCAGCAAATCATCATCCCACCGAACAAACTCCGCATTCAATATCGACCCATAGACCAAGAGCATCAATCCAACAATTGCGAGACCAAACAAGAGAATGTTTCGTTTGGAAACACGAGGAGCCGCTTGAACCTCCTGATCGTACATACGAGAAAGTATATACTATTTTGCCATCAGCTTTGTCTCCGGATACATCGAAAGCCAAGAGAACCAGAATGCAGGAATGAGAACCAGCTCCTCCCTACGACCGGGCTCGTCTTTGTAAAAGCGCGTGATCTTGAGGCGCTCTGTACGTGAATCGTACTCTATCTGCAACGGGATCTTTTGCACTCCTTCTCCTAGATACCCCTGGAATACTCCTCGATCGAGGATGAAGTCTTCTGAGATTGCCAATGCTTTATCGTCAATCGTCACACCATAAACAATAGCTTTTGGATGGAGACGATTATCCCCTGCAGCATTTGTGGGAAAGATCGTTCGCTCTTCTGTCTCATACCCTGCATACGGCGTACGACTGTAGTCTCTGCTATGCCCTGTATCTGTAGAAAGGACGAGAAGATCCAAAGAGGCTTCCTTGGCTGCACTGTATCGAACAATATCACTCTTGATGCGATGCAAATACTCTCCAGTGAGTGGTCCTACAACCGCCTGTCCTGTCACCTGATTCCAGAGTGAATCTGTAGCACGATCATACATTAGTAAATTCGACTGATAGAGAAATCCCGATACGCCAAATTCACTGCTACCCTCAGAAATAAGGCTGCTGTACACAACGCCTGTAGCACAGAGTGGACAGTATGAAACTGTGATATCTTCTCCAGCCATTCGATCGTTCACTATCTCATGCCAGTTTAAAATTGCATACGGATAAAACTTTACGTGACCATCAAGCTCTACCAATATCCCAACATCATCATCTTCCAAGAAATCTACCTCACGCGAAAGAAGGAACTGAGGATCATCTATTGATGGAATTCCATCTTTAGGAGGACCACCGGATAGTATCTCCTGTAGTGGGATTAAATGATTAACTTTACCTTGATACCATTTTGATAATGATGAAGGTACAGGAGAAATTCGAATTTCGAATTTCGAATTTCGAATTTGCCTCTCTTCATACTCCTCGCCATCTTCGCTCTCTTCGATATCCCCCTCAAGTAGCTCCCCCATCCTCCTCTCTATCTCTTCCCCACTCATAGGACCGTTTTTCTTACTTACTTCATTTCCCTGCGCATCCAAATAAAATGTCGTTGGCTGCGTAAAGACATCGAAGTGTGCTTTGAGTTCAGAGCTTGGATCAAGCAACGTCGGAAAGCTATATCCCCCATCAGTCCAGTACTTGAGCGCTGCCTTTGGACTTTCCTGCAAGTTGATTCCGATAACTGCAATCTCGGGATGTGCATTAGCGATCTCTTCAAAATGTGGAAGTTCGTCTTTGCAAAAAGGGCATGTTGTAGCCCAAAAGTTAATGATTGCAGCCCGACCATCAATCAGATCCTCAAGTACTGCAGGTGTTCCATCTAAAAGCGTTATCTGCTCTGGTTGCTTAGGAGAGCAAGGATAAATTTTCGCATGAATTCATAATAGCAAGAAATGGATCACAATACTGTGACCCATTTCGCGCTATGCCCTAATCTTAATTTCCGACGACAGGACGGAACTGATGCTTCTGTAATTTCTCCCATCCACCCCAGTTACAGTTCACGGTAATGGTCTCATTCGGTCCACCAGGGCAACTGGCAGATCCACCACACTCCACATCTCCACAAGGCGTACCCGCACAAACAGGTGGCGTTGTATCAACCTGCAGACTGTAATCTCCAATACAGTGACAGTCGCCAATCGTTGCTGTCTGAATGCTGATATTTGCACCAGATACACAGTTGTAACCATTCAGCTCACTTAAGATCGCATTAGAGTGATCTGTGCTCTCTGGGCCGTAGTCATTCTCTGCACAAACCGACTCACAATCCTGTTTACACTGATAACACTTGATACCGTGCTGCTCTCCCACCACGTCACAACCATTTGAGCAGCTACTTGGACACTCGTTCTTTGTGGTACCACTTGGGCAGTTCACGACTATGCAACTGTAGCAACCATCTTCTCCTATACAGGTGCCATCACTCGGACACTGTGACTCACAATCTGACTCACTAGCTGTTGTACCACTTGGGCAAGTGGGCCCTGTATCTACAGGGTTACAGATATGGCAGCCATTACTGTTTCGACCTCCACACTCAGTATTACTTGGACACAGGCTACAATCTGAAACAAGTCCATCGTCACACTGTGGAGGCGGTGGATCTGACTGCACCTCTTTACAGTCGTAACACGTTAAGTTGCCAACCCGTACCGGACTACACTCATAGCTACCATCTGCTTCAAGAGCAGCTGCTCCACTGTGATCAACGAGTGGCGAATCACACTTGGCATCTTTACAACCCCAACAGTAATCCGTTACTTTGTAATGAACTTTATTCTGTGTCTTACAAGCGGACTCCGCTTCGGATTCCAACTGCCAACGATCATCTTCGCGACAAGGAGAAAGCTGATCTACTTCTTTTGGTACACAACCCCAACACGTGCCGTTTGGTGTACTGTGACTTTGGCATTCAGCAGTGCTGGAAGGGCAAAGCGGACTACCGGCCTGGCACTCGGTCTTACTATCAAATGGTAGCAAATCATTATTACTGCAATCGAAGACCGGATCACCACATCCATCAATGGGGGTGTTATGACATTCGCCAGTCTCCGGATCACATTCGTCTTCCGTACATTCGTCTCCATCATCACAGCTAATGTCCTCACACAAGTCATCTCCGCCACCATCATTTTCATATCCATCACCATCATCTAGGTCTATATCATCCTGATCATCGGATGGTGGAGCACACAACATACAATTCGTTCCATCCGGCAGGGTTTCAATTACGGTGCATCCGGCATTGCCATTTTGGCAAGCATCACAACCAGTCCCAATAGACTGGAAATGTGTCTGCGGAGGGCAAACTGCAGGTGGACAGGCAGACTCATCTCGTGTTCTTGTGGCAGTCACTGTATACGAAACTCTGTTTCCAATGCGGATACGTCGAACATTGATAATCAACTGCTCACAGGGACCCAAAGGATTATCACGAATGATCTTAGCAATCAGGTCTTTGACAGCCTGTGGCACTTGCTCAGGTGGTGGTTGCACCGGATCTGGAAGAACAAGTGGCGGCAGATCCGACCCAGGACCTGGCGCACCAAAAGGAAGCAAATCAACTGTTCCATCAAATGGAGCACTGCCTGGACCAAAGAAGTCAGCAGGAATAGGATTATCTGCAAAATCAACATTATTCACACCGCCAACACCAATGAAATCATCAGAAAGTGGATCTCCTAATAATACATCATTTCCTCCTGATAGTTGTGGCTGAAAATCATTACCAGAAAGATCAAGGGGTACTGTAGATAGATCTGGTGGCAATGTGACGCCGAGGCCATCACACGGTCCACCACCGAAACACTCACTTCCCAGGCGAAGATCTTCTATGCTCATACTACCGGTATTACCATCCATACCCGAAAGATCGACTTGGACATCCCAAAGCTCACCGCCCACGGTAATAGGTTCTGTACTTACCAAAGAGAGTGCTACAAGTTCAATATCTACTGTATTGGTCTGTCCATCTCCGTTTTGATCAAAGTTATTCGTACAGAATGGATCGGAAGAACGTTCTACAACACAATCTGCAAAAGCACCGAGTGTCGGAATAGGATCCGACGGACAAAATAGTCCAAGTGTTCCACAGAGGAATCCCTCATCATCGTTGTCTTCTTCGTCTTCTTCATCTTTATCATCTGTATCTCCAATGGCCTGTGACCACCTTGTAGTGTCTCCACTTTCAAACCCATCTACAAACAGAGGAGGCAAATCATCGAAGAAGTCATCGAATGCATCCTCAACTTTTGCTACGCACTTCTTCTGACATTCCTCATATTTCTGACGCATCTCAGCTAATTTCTTCTCGCACTCTGCAATCTCCTTTTTCATGTCTTCAATATCCTTTTCAAGATCTGCTTTCTGTTTTTTAAGAGTGTCAATGGAATCTTCTATAGAATCGATTGCATCCTCAAGTTCTTCTGCAAGATCTTTTTTGATCTCCTCAAGTTCTTTCGCAACATCCGGATCATCAAATGGCTTTGCCCATTCATCAGAGAGGCCTTGTGCAGATAGTTTTCCTGCTTTGTACTCTCCCCACAGACGCTGATTGCGTATCTTCATGGCTGCATGATCAGAACTATCGTATCGACGGCCTTCACTCTCAACGTAATCTGAAGGATTTTGCAGATCTTCCAGATTTTCCTTCGCATCCTCCAGCATGCCTTCTCCAATGCCAATTAATCCATCCAATACCAGTAATGCTGCCTGTGCATTGGCAAGTTCCTGCTTGAGCTTCTTAAGTGCTGCCTCTTTGGCTGCAATATCTTTTGCCAGCGGATCACACAACTGACACTTTGGAGGAGGAAGTATTTTTATAGGATCATTAAGACCTACAACAACAGGCTCAAAAGACTGTAGCTGCAGCTCAACCAGTTCTATTGGAACGGTATCTGATCCGGGAGGTTGAGCATCGGGATCGAGTCTCTCGACAATGGTATCCGTACCGCCCGGTAAAACGAGAGGTGGGCCAGAAAAGAGATCGATAAAGATATCAAAGAAACTATCGAATAATCCTCGCTCCTCAGGAATAACGCCGAGATCTTCTATTTTTACTTTACCCTTTTTGCACTGCTTTTTGCATTCCTCCAGCGCCTTAATAAGTTCCTCGAGTTTTGTGAGACACTCTTCAAGCTCTGCAGTCATTTCTGCACCAAGTTCGTTCCACTCTTTCTGCTTCTCTTTGAGATCCTCCACTTGACTCTTGGCATCCTTCACCGCTTCTTCCATTTCTTTCTTAATTTCTTTCTTCAGCTTCTCAAGCTCTTTGGCAACGTCTGGATCATCATACGGCTTACCCACTTCGTCGCTATATTCATGTGCCGTCAAATCCCCTGCCTTATATGCATCCCAAAGATTTGCATTTCTGCGATTCATCGCAGCATTATCACTGGAATCATACCGACGCCCTTCGCTCTCTACGTAATTCTGAGGATCGGTAAATTCATCCAAATCCGCCTGTGCATCTTCTAAATCGCTCTGAGCATCTTCTATATCACCAGCAATATCATCCAGCCAACCCTCCAGTGTTCCCAGGTCTTCTTTTAGCCCCTCTATCTCAGCTTCCTTTTGCGCAATCTCTGCCTCTATCGCATCACAAGGATCACACAAGACATCTGGAACTGCGAGCTCTGTAAAAACATCAAAGAAACTATCAACATGAAATTCACTCGGCCCCGACCCAAAGAAGTCGATGCCTGCACGTACATCCTGTGCAAAAGCGTATGCAGGATTACATAACAATACTCCTGTAAGGAATGTTACAAGGAAACGTCGAAGAGCATTCATAAAAGAGAGTGAAATGTTAAAGAGGACATACACTGTGCTCCATATTTACTATTCACGCTAGGCTTACGTGAACCCAAAGGTTATTCAATAACTTGCGCAACTTCCTCGGTAATACTGCAACGATCTGGCACTTCTAAAGCACGCAATGAACTATACAGCGGTTGATAGTAATTACTGGCACTCCATACGGTAAAGCCGCAAAGACCTGAGTCGTAGACTGCAGCTATTTGCTCAGTCATATCTCCTGTATCAACATAATATCCCTGAATCCACGGTCGCAATTTCCATGCATGTTCTCCCAATATCTCAATGTAACCTTTGAGAGTTCTAGAGACAAGATAATACTCCCTTGTACGTGGATGGAGAGCAGGGTCAAAATATGCCCCATATGCGAATGTCTGTGGATATGCCATGGGAGAAATAACATCAACAAATGGTGCGAATCGAACAATATCCTGACCAATATTTTGTATGGTACTGTCGTAATACCATCCAAGAATTGCGTACGTGCTAATCCCTAACTTTGTATCACTGTCTGCCATATCAATAGCACGTCGTGCCATGCGAACAAACGCTTCGAGGTGCACGATCTTTTCTCCTGTAGACATTGCAGAAAGCGAACGTAAGTTATCTGTTGGGTAACGAATATAATCGAGATTGATTTCATCGACGCCAGCACTCGCTATTTCGCCAATCAACTGACGGTTGTATTCCAGAACTGTCTCGTGTGACGGATGCACCCAGTCAGTATCAAGAGCTACTCCTGTTTCTGGATGTGACATACGTGTCTGAGGAAATGCTCTACCGAGAAATTTATCGCGCACTGCAATGTACCGTGCAATCGTATAAATCCCTTTACTATGCGCTTTTTCTACGAGAGCAGGGAGATCTATTAGAGACACAACAAGATTTGCCTCATTGGCGAGTCCCGACTGACTATCGAAATACACATAGTTCCCTTTTATATCAAACACCAAAGCTGGAATTCCTCGATCTGGAAGGCGATCTATTACCCCTGCAACAAACTCATCATCTCCTGCATTTGTCGCATTCAAGTAAATACCAATCTGCTTTTGAGGAAATGTATCAGGAGACTGCGCTAATGTAGAAAATGGCAGTAAAAGTAATGCTAGGCCTGCGAATTGAGCAATGGATAGAGGTCTCACTGTTGTAAAATATTACAACAGGTTTGCAC
The DNA here is from genome assembly GCA_002436205.1 of Candidatus Peribacter sp. UBA6535. GTDB lineage: Bacteria > Patescibacteriota > Gracilibacteria > Peribacterales > Peribacteraceae > UBA2170. The sequence continues at coordinate 45,639 of DJKT01000001.1, read as the reverse complement.
TGCTAGCCAACCTCATCCCCGACCCTTCTCCTCTGCGGAGGAGAAGGGAGCTCTGTTTAAAGAGAAGCAAGGCCATCTGCCACTGTCGTGTGAACGAAGATCATACAGCATTTATATTCCTTGTAGCGACGAAGTGCGAAGCTCCGTAGGAGACTTTGCCGAGGAGCGAACACTCTGTTCTCTTACTATTTCTTCGTTCACATCAGTGGCAAAGATTTTTGGTTACTTTTCATCTGAAAAGTAACAAATAAGAAATGAAGTCAGTAGTGAAGACATCCTACAAACAACTGATGAATCGCCATTTCAGACCGCACCTCAGGATGAAATGTTGAAGCAACGATATTGCCCTGCTGCACCAAAACTGGATGATCGTTATGGGTAGCAAGAATCGATACATTTTGACCTACATGAGTGATTATCGGAGCACGAATAAACGTAGCTTCGATTGATCCTATGTTTTTAATGTCTATCTGATCGGAAAAACTCTGAAGTTGAGACCCGTATGCATTCCTTTCGACTGATATATCCATCAGCTTTAGATGCGAATCAGAAAGCACTATCGCTCCAGCACACGTTCCAAAGATCGACATACCAGATCGCACCCTATCAATAATCGATTGATCAAGACCGGTCTCTTTAAGGAGTTTCATCATCACCGTACTCTCTCCTCCGGGAATGATGAGAGCATCACACCCTTCAAGATCCTTCGTACTTCGGATTTCGATGCTTCGGATTTTCAATGCTGCAAGCATTGCTTTGTGCTCTGCAAAGTCTCCCTGAAGAGCAAGTACTCCAATGGTTATTGGTTGTTGGTTGCCAGTTGTCGGTTGTTGGTCATTGGTCATTGGTCATTGGTCATTCTTTATCCACTATCCATTATCCACTCCTAATGTCCTCTCTTAGCCATCACCACCTCCAACTCTTCAATCTCTTTTCCTGCCATAGCTTCACCGAGTCCTTCCGAGGCCTCTGTAACAATCTTCGCATCATTCCAATTGACCGTAGCATGCACTATAGCCACTGCAGTTTTTGCAGGATCTTCCGACTTAAAGATACCCGAACCAACAAACACACCCTCTGCTCCAAGTGACATCATAAGAGCAGCATCTGCAGGAGTAGCAATACCGCCGGCAACAAACGTAACAACAGGAAGTCTCTGCATCTCGCGCACACGTTCGAGAAGCTCTAGTGGAATGCGCTCTGTCTGCGCAAACAGACGCATATCCGTTTTGGATTTCTCTTTGAGGCCTGCGATCTCTTTGTTAATCATTTTTAGATGACGCACAGCTTCCACAACATTTCCTGTACCCGCCTCCCCTTTTGTACGAATCATTGCAGCCCCCTCATTTATTCTACGCAACCCTTCTCCAAGGTTAGTCGCTCCACAAACAAATGGAATTGTAAAATCTGTCTTTGTAATATGATCAAATGGATCTGCAGGTGTCAGCACCTCACTCTCATCGATAAAATCTACATTAAGTGCTTCGAGGATTTTTGCCTCTGTGGTGTGCCCGATACGGACTTTTGCCATAACAGGAATACTCACTGCAGCTGCAATCTCTTTAATAAGTAACGGGTCGCTCATGCGTGCAACGCCACCATCTCTACGAATATCCGCAGGCACACGCTCCAGAGCCATAACCGCGCACGCCCCTGCTTTTTCGGCTAATTGAGCTTGGTCTGCATTCACCACATCCATAATAACGCCGCCTTTTAGCATAGCGGCTAAGTTCTCGCCAAGAGTGTTTCGAGAGGCCATGGATAGACAGCATAGCGAATTCGATGCCATAAAACAGCTCATATTTGCTAAATTTTGCCTTAAAATGGCCATTGAAATGTTAAGTAAAATTTGCTATAATATATGTGTCGTTTTGGAAATGAGGCTTGCTTCAAATCTTCGACGGCCAAAAACAAACACCGTCTTCTGATTCTATTGGTTGGCGGTTTTGTTTATTAGAGCTTAAAAACGATAGGGAAAAATGACTGTATTTCTGCCCAAAGACCCATGATCTGTGCGTTACCAATTACCCATACAAAATAGCCAGCAGCAGTAACAAATGCTCCTAAGAGAACACATTGGAGAAAAGAAAACGAAGATGCACTTTTGCGTACATCCAAACCTTTTCCTAGTGAGGATGCTATCAATCCACCCCAGACGAGGTCTGCCTTTTTTAAACCTGGAAGTACGTGCTCTACTGTCACAGCATCTTCTATCTCCTCTTTCTTCTCTTTTGCTTTCTTTGGAAGAAACCCTTGCTCGATCTTTGCAAAGAACTCTTTTGAAGCATGGACGGCAATATGTTGAACAGGCATGTCATCAGCTTTATATTCATCAAGCAGACTGCGTACTTGTGCAAGCACTGTCTGTGCAGCCGTAGAAGAAAGAAGCTGCTCATCTACAGGAAAGCCTCCGTAAAACACCACAATACTTGGCTCTGGATCTTCGGCATTTACCAAGAGAAATGTGTCGACATGCTTTAGCATATCTCCGAGTGCAAGCGCTGAAGTTGTAACGTTTCCAAGAGAAAGCTTCGACTTCTTTAGTAACACTTTATAGGAAGCAAGAAGATCTTTTTTTACTGCAGTTACTGCAATGCGTGTTCCTTTTTTATCTCTACGTATTGGCGTGAAGTGAATCTGCATATCTTCTATAACCTCTGGAAGTACCGCCTCTAACTCTTTTTGTACGGCAGATGTCAAACGACCAGACCGAACCTTCGGTACACGAAGCAAGTGTGTGTAGACACTACGCGGTGACAAGCAGAGTGTGACTTTTCTTGACCGCATCTTTAACGAAGACTTCAGTTTTTTGAGAGCTTCGATCGCTTTTTCTGTGTCCTGCACAATGTCGCCTTCGATAATATCTTTTCCTAATTTTTGCTCTGCTCTTGCTTGTACGGAGAGTAACTGTCCACTTTTTTTTGCAGCAGCAGCTCTAATAGCTGATTCTGTACATTGAAGTCCGAGCATAATAAGGGAGAAAAGGTTGAGGAGAGTATACACGTACTAGCGTACTTGTTTCCACTCGAGTAATTGCATCTCGATTTCTTCTACTGCTCTTCTTTCTTCAAGAAAAGCGTCTGTGTTGGGTATGCCATCTCGAGACCATTCTCCTCAAAGTACTTCATGAGGCGGATATTAATATCCTGCTGCGTATCCATATATTCAACGTAGTCACTTGTGAGCATAAAATAGACCGCCTCAAACTGAAGATCACTGTCTCCAAACTGCTTAAAGTGCACACGATCAACTTCCGCAAGTTTGTGATCATCAATAATCTTGGAAACATCTTTGGCAATCTTCTCCATTTGATCTGCCTTTGTGTCGTACGTACAACCAAACGTAAAGACGATACGGCGCTTTTCCATCTTCTTGTAGTTTTGGACACGAGCAGAAGTAAGCTCCGCATTCGAAATGACAATCTCCTCTCCTTCCAACGCTGTAATGCGAGTTGTCTTCATGCCAATATGTTTTACGGTTCCTTTGTGCTCTCCAATGATGATAAAGTCTCCAATCTCGAAAGGCTTATCGACTGCGATAGAGAATGAAGCAAAGAGATCTGAGAGGATGTTTTGGAGCGCAAGAGAAATCGCTAAACCTCCAATACCAAGACCTGCAATAAGCGAGGAGATATTTACTCCTGCATTAGAGAGAATCAGCAAAATTCCTATGGACCACAGTAGAAGCCGAATACCAACACGGAAAATACCAGGGAGCTCGGAGTTTGGATTAGTACGCTTAAACTGAACGCCAAGCATCATGGCAAACACCTCCTCAAGGAGCTTAATAACCTGAGAAACAACTACCACCAAAATGACAATATCAATAATCAGATTGAGTGATTCCGGTACTTCTATACCTTGCAAAGCGACAAACAGGGCAACAAGTAGATAAATCGGCGTTTTAATACCTCCAAGAAAAGCCGAAACCGTATCATCGACCTTAGAGCTTGTTTTCTTCGAAAGTTTTATCATTCGACCAACAACATGCTTTCTGGTTATTTTCATAGCGACAAAAATCGCCAAGAAGATACCAACCGCTATTGCGAGTTGACTTACGGTGTTTCCACCAATCTGATATGCTAGAATCTGTGTTATTTGCTCCATTAGAACTATTATAGCGTATTTTAGTGGTATAATAAACCCATGAAATCAGTCATACTCACCAATGAACAGGGTCAAAGCCTCGGAAAGTCCGAAATTATCGAAGCTCACACAGAGGGGGGAAAGCTCCACAAAGCCTTCTCTGTCTTCATATTTACCCCTGATCACCAGAAATTGCTGATTCAGAGGCGCGCCTCTGTAAAGATGCTCTTTCCGGGGTTTTGGGCAAATACCTGCTGTAGCCACCCCAAAGAGAAGTTTGATATAGAAATAGAGGCTTCCGATCGCCTTAAAGAAGAGTGTGGATTCCGGGCAGGAGTAGAGGCAGTAGACTCGTTTATCTATAAAGCAGACGACCCTGAGGGGCGAGGAACAGAGTACGAATACGATACGGTGCTAGTGGGGACTGCTGATGAATCTATCGAACTCAATCCCGATCCGAGTGAAATCATGGATATGAAGTGGATAGAGATTGATGAGCTTGAAAAAGACTTAGAAGAGAATCCTGATTTGTACGCTCCATGGTTTCCTCTGGCACTCCAGATAATTCTTGATGCCAGATAACCCTCTTCACATCGCCATCATTCCCGATGGCAACAGGCGTTGGGCAAAGTCTCGTACACTCAAACCCTGGGAGGGGCACAAAGTAGCCGTCGAGAATTTTCGTACACTGACAGACTGGTGTCGGGAAGACAAAAGAGTACATACTCTTACCGTCTGGTGTTTTTCGACTGAAAACTGGAAACGTGACCCAAAGGAAATTGATATGTTGATGGGGCTACTGGAAGAGTACCTCGCCAAAGAGCGCTCTACGTTTTTGGAGAATCAAACCCGCTTCGTGCACTCCGGAAGAAAAGACCGGATCCCCTCTTCACTTGCCAAATTGATTGCTGTAGTAGAAGAGGAAACCAAAGACCAAACAGGATTCACTCTGCACCTCGCTATCGATTACGGTGGGAAGGATGAAGTAGTAAGAGCACTCAGTAAAACTGATGACGTCAGCGAAGAAGCAATAGCAGCTGCGCTCGATCATCCGGAGCTTTCTGATATTGATCTCATCATCCGAACCTCAGGAGAGCATCGCACCTCAAACTTCTTCCTCTGGCAAGCAACGTATGCCGAGTGGGATTTTGTCGACAAGTTCTTCCCAGACTTTACTGTGGAGGATTTATCAGATTCCGTTGGAAAGTTTGCAGATCGTACCCGCAGGTTTGGAGAATGAGAACTGCTCATGCATCAGGAAAGATCATCCTCTCCGGTGAATACGCCGTACTCTTCGGGTACCCGGGAATAGCAATCCCCGCTCCACTTGGTATTTCTGCAGTCTATGAAGAAAACTCAGAGATAAAGGATCTTTCAGTGGAGTGGCAGCAAATGACCGGAAAGCCTCACTGGCAAGAGTATCTCAAGCAGATCATTAGCCATTGCGGTACATTTGGTGGAACACTTTCTATCAATAGTCCACTCCCCCTCGGTAAAGGCATGGGAGCTTCAACTGCCTTGTTGATTGCTGTTACGAAATGTTTGATTGGAGAAGATAAAGAGAAAGCTCTCGAAATTGAGGATGCAGTAAATCCCGGAAATAGCGGCATCGACTTTGCAGTCATCTGGAATGAGAGACCGATCAAGTTTCAGAAGGGAACAGAGCCGGAAGTGATTGAATTACCAGATGATCTTTTAAAAGGAGCTTTACTGATTGATACCGGGGAACCGGATCAGCAAACACCGGAGCTGATCGAGTGGGTAACCGAACGCAAAGATGAGCTGGAAGAACCTCTCCGTACCATCGGAAGTTGTTGTAAAAAATTACAACAGCATGAAAACCTTTCTGATATTTTCAAAGAACACAATCTTGCACAGCAATCTCTTGGAGTTGTTACAGATGAAGCAAAAAGTCTGATCACAAAAATTGAACAAGAAGGTGGAGCTGCCAAGGTGCTCGGGGCAGGAAGCAAGACCGGTGGATGTGGGATGGTTTTAGCAGTGAATGTTGATGCAGCGCAGGTCCCCTCTCAGTATCCTGTTATCCAATTATGATCACTGCACGCTCCACTCCAAATATCGCCCTCATCAAATACTGGGGAAACAGACACAACGAGTTTCGCCTGTGTGCAAACGACAGTCTCTCTATGACACTGAACACTCCGAGTTTGGATATTACGATCGATCATGCAGATACTCTCTCGATCACATCAACCAATAAAGAGATGACCGAAAAAAACATCTTACGTTTTAAAAAAACTCTTGAGTTGATCGAAAGTTATCTCGGAACAATTGAGCCTACAAAAGTATCAAACCTGTCTATAAAGATCGATTCCCACATCCCTCCCGCTATCGGACTCGCCTCCTCTGCCGCAGTATTTTCTGCTCTTGCCAAAGCCATTTCTGGTCTTGTCGATTTTGATCTAACCGATGAGCAAATAAGCATCATGGCGAGACTTGGGTCGGGCTCTGCTGCCAGATCAATCTTCGGTGGTTTCGGTGCTATTCGTAATGAGGAAAATCAATTTATTGATGGATGCAAAGGGTGGCAGGTGGCAGATGAACATCACTGGAATTTGCATGACATCATCATTGTTCCGAGTACCGAAGAAAAGAAAGTAGGATCATCCGAAGGGCATCCGCAGGCTCAGACAAGCCCGGATTTTGCAGCGCGAGTAGATGCGATCAATGGCCATCGCCAACAGGAATGTATCGATGCAATTCTCAGTAAGGATTTCGAAAAACTACAGAAGGTTGCTGAAGAAGATTGCATGGAAATGCACCACTGTATGCAGACGCAAGACCCACCACTCAACTATCTTTCTGATGAAACCTATCGGATTTTGGATGAGGTTAAAGCGCTCCGCAAAGCCGAACACCTCCCTGTGCTCTACACGATGGATGCAGGTCCTACAGTGCATTTATTCTGCACAGACGAAGCAAAAGAGCGAATCGCAGAGTATGCCCACACCCAAGAAGGCTGCCAAATATTTGAAGCTTCGATAGGTCCTGGTGCACACTTAGTGTGATGGACCTCCGCAATCTCCCCGAATCGCTCTCCCCTCATGAGCGTTGTGCTGTACGCAGAATGAAGATTCAAGATAATCTGGATCTCAATCTTTCGCTACTCGGAACAGAGCCTAACCGCATAGGGCAAGCAGAAGAAAATAACTGCGAGCAGATGTTTGGAAGTGTGCCGATTCCTGTCGGGTATGCAGGGCCACTGAAAATGACATTTAGTTCCGGTGATACCGATAGTATTCACTTGCCTCTTGCAACCACCGAAGGGGCATTGGTAGCGAGTGTGAACCGCGGCTGCAAAGCACTATCAAAAGCCGATGTGAAGACCTCTGTAATCTATCATGGTATCAGTCGTTCTATCGCGTTCAAAGTATCAGATAAAGAATCGAGGCTTCCGGCGTTCATTAAAGATAAGAAGAACCAATGGAAGAAAATCGGTCAGGCAACGAGCAAGCATCTTCAGATAATACATTACGAGATTGATGAGGCAGATGACTATGTTTTTCTAACAATCAACGGTGATACCAATGAGGCAATGGGAATGAATATGATAACGATAGCTGCTCAAGAGATTGGCAATTGGATTGCCAAGCACGGCAACTGCGAACTCATCACAATTGCCGCCAATGTAGATAGTGATAAAAAACCATCGCAAAGAACACACGACAAAGGTCGTGGGTACGAAGTAACGGCAACATGTTCAATTGGATTCTCCATATGTTCGGACGTCCTCAAAACAACGCCTGAGGAAATGATGAAGGTTTACGAAGCTAAGCTAAAACGAGGATCGAAGATTGCCGGTGCCATTGGAACAAACTTACATGCAGCCAATATAATTGCGGCACTGTATATTGCTACAGGGCAAGATGCTGCACATGTAACAGAGGGATCGCTCGCAGATACTTCTTGTAGACTTCTCTCAAGTAGAGAACTGGAAATCGAGGTGCGCCTCCCAGCAATCCTCGTTGGCACCATCGGTGGAGGCACTGCTCTCCCTGCACAACATCAGTGTCTAGACCTTCTCCTTAAACCAACTACTTCACTCAGTCGCGTCCAGCAGCTTGCAGAATCCATAGGCGGCGCTGTCCTTGCAGGTGAAGTATCGCTGCTTGCAGCTCAAGCTGCACAGAAGCTTGCCAGCAGTCATAAAAAGCTGGCTAGATAGCTTTACAGAGCCCAATCTCTGCTAATATACCGCTCGATGCAATCCGCCATCCTCGGTTTCGGTTTAAGTATACCCTCCCATAAGATCAAAGCGGAGGAGATTGCCGCTGCGTGGCAACAAGATGCTGAGTCGATAAAGGCAGGATTGGGAGTGGTGGAAAAAACCGTACCAAATGAAGGAGAAGATACATTTACACTGGCGTTTGAAGCTGGAAAGCAAGCAATCGAAATTGCAGATATCAAAAGCTCTCAGGTATCTGCAGTATTTGTCGGATCCGAAAGTCACCCGTATGCGGTAAAGCCGACAAGTGGGATGGTGGCAGCTGCGCTTGAATGTGATCCGTTCTGTCACTGCGCAGATCTCGAGTTTGCCTGCAAAGCAGGAACAGCATCTCTGCAGATAGTCGATAGTATGATTCGCGCAAAGCAGATCAGCCACGGCCTTGCGATAGGTGCAGATTGCGCGCAAGCCAAGCCCGGAGATGCACTGGAGTATACAGCCGCTGCAGGTGCTGCTGCATTCATCATGGGTCTAGCTAGTGAGAAGAATGCTCTCTGTAAGATTGATCACACGCTATCGTTTACCACAGACACACCGGACTTCTGGAGAGCAAATGGAAAAGACCATCCAGAACACGCAGGACGCTTTACCGGAGAACCCGCGTACTTCCACCATGTCCGCGAAGCGACGAAGGGAATGCTGGAAGTAGGAAAGATCAAACCAGAAGAAATTGATCATGTGATCTTCCATATGCCAAACGCTAAGTTCCCATCACGCATTGCAAAAGAATTTGGCTTTAGTAAAGACCAGATGGAACACGGATTTATAGTGGAGACTATCGGAAACACGTACTCAGCCTGTAGCCCTCTAGGACTTGCACACGTATTGCAGCAAGCAAAGAAAGATCAGCGTATCCTGCTCGTATCGTATGGATCGGGAGCAGGAAGTGATGCATTCTTGATGACGATGCTTAAGGATGGAGTAAAGCTCCAACCTGATACAAGAGAAACTGTGTACCTCAACTACTCCGAATACCAGCGCGTTGCATGAACACTCCCATCTACCTCACAGGCACAGGACAAACGCGCTTCGCCGAGCACTGGGATATGTCGATCAAAGATCTGATGGAAGAGTCTATCGACAGCGCTATTGAGTCTGCGGAATGTACTGCGCTAGATATTGATATGGTCGTCGTTGCCAACATGCTTGGAGAAGTTGCCTCAGATCAAGCACACCTTGGAGCAATGGCTGCTTCGCTCTTGCCACACCATCCTCCAGCACTTCGCGCAGAGGCAGCGTGTGCGTCAGGAGCTGTAGCTCTGCACACAGCCTGTGCATTACTGGAAAGTGGTAAGGCGCAGACAGTACTTGTTGTCGGAGTAGAAAAGATGACTGATATAGCCCCAGGCAAGATAGCCGCAGGACTTATGGGGGCAGCAGATGCGCAAAAAGATGCACCTTCTGGACTCACCTTCCCAGGAATTTTCGGACTGATAGCTGCCAGATATATGCATGAATATAGCTTAAGTCGAGACAGGCTAAATCATGTCAGTGCCAGACATCACAAAAATGCAGTCAGTAATCCCTTCGCACAATTCTGCAAAGAGATCCCCGCAGAAAGCATCAGTGCATCGGCAAAAGTTGCAGACCCACTCTGTATGCTCGACTGCTCTCCTATTTCCGATGGGGCAGCTAGCGTGATCCTTTCTACAAAATTCGAAAGTCCTATCCGGATCGCTGCTTCACAACTTGCAACAGACACTCTAAGTATTGCAGACCGTCCTACCATCACTTCGTTTGCAGCGACAAAAGATGCAATGCGTGCTGCTCTTGAAGAGGCGGAAATTGATCGGACAGATATCGGACATATCGAGCTCCATGACTGTTTCTCTATTGCAGCACTTATCTCTTTAGAAGATATGGGATTTGCAAACCCTGGAGAAGGTATTGCGCTTTATGAAAAAGAAAACAAGATGACTATAAACCAAAGTGGGGGCTTAAAAGCCTGTGGCCACCCCGTTGCAGCTACTGGTATCAAACAAGTCATTGATGTTTCCAAGCAACTTAAAGAATCCAAATCTCGCCACGGCCTTGCTCACAACTTCGGTGGTGCAGCTGCAACCTGTGGCATCCACATTCTCTCTCATGCGTAATACTCCGGCAGCCAACCACCGCGCTCAAAAAGATCTGCAGAACAAATTGCAGGAGGGAACAATTTTGTCACACACTATCGTTCGTCATCCTCCGGAAGGTTTCCCCACTAAACCAAGGGTAATCGGATTGATCGAGCTAGAGGATGGATCGAGAGTAACGGCTCAGCTAATTGCCAACTGCCAACTGCCAACTGCCATTGGCATGAAAGTGATACCAAAAATGCGCCTCTCCAGAGTCAACGCTCAAGGTCTCCGCACCTACGACATAGCCTACGAAGTCCCGCTCCAAAAACCCGTAAAAGAGGAATTCCCCGGATACATCCTCGCCCTCACCGGCCCTTCCGGTGTCGGAAAAACTACGGTCTCTCTGCTACTTTCGGCTAAAGTAGGTAACTGCGAACGTGTTCCCATTCTCACAACACGGAAAGTAAAAGAGGGAGATCAGGATGAGTACACACACGTGAGCCCAGAAGAATTTCTCGCGCTCAAAAATGACGGTAAGCTCGCGACCTTCACGAGCATACCTTCCCGGGATGAAAAGCGTCTCTACGGATACCGCAGCGAAGATATTGAAAAAATCTGGAAGGAGAAAAAGATCCCCGTCATCATTACCGAGATGAATCTGCTCCAGGGACTTGCCTCCCACTACGGCAGGCGGTCAATCCTCAGCTGTGGACTGCTACCTCCGGGCAAGAGTAAACGACAAATGCTGAGTGCTCTGCTCCACAGACTGAGGGATCGTGGCCGTGATACCGAGCAACAGATAGAAGACCGCCTAAAGAATGCAGAGGCAGATCTTGCGTTCTTCAAAGATCGCAAAGAGCTCTTTGATGACCTGATCGTCAATGACGATGTTGATATTGTTGTTGGTCAATTAGGAGGATTGGTTTTGGAGCGCGTGAAGGCGTAAGAAGGCATGTGGTACACTATCTCCCCGTGACCCCCTCTTCATGGATCCTCATCGTATTCAGTCTACTCGGGATACTCCTGATACCCTTTGGTGCTGACGCGAAAGTAGGACTCCAAGAAGGCTACAAACCCGCTGCCTCCTCTGAATCTTCTGCATCCTCTGAGTCCTCAATTTCCGAAGAAGATCTCCAATGGGCAGATCGCAGAACCCGTAACCTTGGCTTCTGGGCTGCCATGATGAACTATCGAAAAACGGATAAGGAATTTAGAGAAGAGCTTGCCACCCGCCGTGAAAACCGTCGAAATTTGCGCCTAGAGTGCCGCACAGACATCCGCAAAGCCAACCGTGGGGCAATGATGCCCATCACGGTCAACTGCTATAAGGCAACGCTGAGCGCAGAGCTAGAGATACTCCGAAGAGAGCGCCAATATGTAAGCTACCTACCGGGGCCTACGGAGCAATATCGCAATAGTGCTATTTCCCATAGTCAAAACCTCTCCGATGCTATTTCTACAATCATGAGGGGTATTGATGAAGGAGTCTATACAGACAAAGAGGGGCTACAGGCAGCAAAGAAAAGTATTGGAGAAGTCTACAGATCCAACAAGCGCCTCGCGATGGCTCAGATGCGCGTCAGCCGGTCTCTTGCCTGGCTCAATCACCTTGCCATCCGCCTGGATGATGTACGCACCAGACCCGAATTACCAGAGTCTGTCGTGGTAAAAATAGACGAAGCCGTCGACTGTCTGGAGACCCAGGAAGAAGTATTGGAATCACTTCTGAGTGTTGATAATAATGACGCGCTGATCGACGACTTTCGTCAAGCGCAATCCAACGTAAAATTTTGCATCAAATCGGCTCGCGATGCGCGCGCCTTGAACACAGAACTTGAGCAACAGAAAGCGGAAAAGTGAAAACGGAAAACGGAAAACGGCTTCCACTAGCCAATATTACTGATTTGGAATCGCAACTTTCCACTTTCCACTTTCCACTTTCCACTTCAGGCCGCAGCCTTGACAGGCGTGTATACTCATCAGCCCCCATGAAAAAAAACCCCATTCGCCATCGAGTAGAACGCACGAAAAACAAACATAGTCGTGCTGTATTTCATGACGATACTATCGTCATTAGGCTCGCTAAGGGGCTCTCTGAAGACGAAGAAAAAGAGCACGTAGATGACCTATTAGAACGTATGCTCAGGCAGGTAGAAGATGAGCAGGAGAAGATCCTCATCAACCCTTTCGGAAGGCTGCTTGATAGTGGAGAGAGTGCCACCATTACACTGGATAATGGCAAGAAATACTGCTTCTGTCTTAAGCCCGGCAAAAAGACCTCCGTCCGTCGCACTACCCGAGGCTGGAACGTTCAGATTGGCCCTAGTATGCGCCGGAAAGGGCTTCATAGACTCCTATGGAGGACTATTGCCAAAGAGGAGCAACCCCGCATAGAACAGCTAGTTATGAAGCTCAATGATGAAACCTTCGGCGTCCATGTCTCAGACGTTAAGCTTCAACTTGCCTCCTCTCAATGGGGTAGCTGCAGCCCAAGTGGAACTATTATGCTCAATGCCGCACTACTATTTACCCGTCCAGAGGTTATAAAATATGTCATCATCCACGAACTGGCTCACAGAAAACGTGCAGACCACAGCCCTCAATACTGGTCGTGGGTCGCATGGGCAATGCCTGGATACGAAAAGTCACGAACCGGTTTATACGATTATCGATTGCCATCAATCTAGAAGATGCATTAATCTAAGCGTATGAGTAACTTCTTTGATGACGACGGCGATGACGATGACACTGTAGTCGATGCCGAACCAATGGTAGAGACAGGAGACTACGATCTTGATGATGATATTGGCGAGCGTATTGGAAAAGATGATAGTAGCGACAATTTGCCAGTATGAGTGACGTCTCAATCGATACGCTTATATCCGTTGCTATCGAAGCAACAGATGCAGCTGCAGCTTTTCTTGTAACGCAACATCAGCAATTACTTGATGGAGAAGACATGGAAATATCCACGAAGGAATCTGCTACAGATTATCTCACCAAGGTGGACGGACAAGCTCAAAAACTCATTATCGATGTGATACAACAGCACTTCCCAGACCATCGATTCATTGGCGAAGAGGAAGGTGCAGAGAATATTGGTGATCCAAACAGTCCCTATGAATGGATTATCGATCCTCTAGACGGCACACTAAACTTTATTCATGCACGAGAAAACTTCGGCACAATTGTCGCCGTACAAAAAGATGGCGAGATCCTCGCAGGCTCTATGGATATGCCACTGCTCAATCAACGATTTCACGGGGGTAAAGGTGCAGGAGCGTTTTATAATACTGAACTTGTAAAACTGCGTAATACCAAAGGAATGACTGATGCAGTGCTTAACTGCAACACAATGCGCAGAGCCACCAAAGGAGAGGATGGTATTTACAGGGCAACAATGCCCTACTGTGCATCTATCGAAAATACCGGTTGTGCCGCACAAGAGTTGGGCGAAGTACTACGAGGAAAAACAGATGGCGCATTCTTTCTTGGCATCAGACTGTGGGACATTGCCACAGGATTTTTACTGATAAAAGAAGCTGGTGGAAATATGAAAATGGAACCACTGGAACCTGGAAACAGTCGTGGAGGATACCGATGTGCTGCAAGTACTGCTCCTATCTTTGATGAGCTTTGGGAGTGGGCTCAAACAAAAATGTGATATCCCGCCTTCTTCAAAAGATCTCCCAAAAGATACACCGGAAGCCCAACAATACTGCTCCAGTCTCCATGAATCTCTTCGATCATAAACTGTCCAGGTCCATCTATTTGAAAGGATCCTGAACGATCTTTCCAAAGACCGGTCCCAATCCACCACGCAAGCTCATCATCGCTCAACTTCGCAAATCGCACCTCAGAGGAGCACACACCATCAAAGTGTTTCTGTTGAGGATCAAATATTGATAAACCGGAATGCACTATGCATGTTCTACCCGAAAGCTTTCCTACCATCTGCCGTGCCGCTTTGTCATCCGGTGCTTTTTCCAAAAGTTCTCCATCCGCAGAGACCACAAGAGTGTCACTTCCAATAACAAAACTATCCGGGAAACGCTCATTCACTTCTTGCGCCTTGTGAGCAGCCAGATGCTTACAGCGCTCAATGGGGTTTTCTTCTTCACAGCTACTCTCATCAAAATCACTGGGATGCACCTCGAAGGTTAATCCCAATCCTTCCATCAAACGTTTTCGCTGTGGACTTGCCGATGCTAAAACCAAATGCTGAGACACACAAAAAGTATACTCCTAGCCATAGCCCCAGCCCTAGCCCTAATTATTATATCGAGGCATCTGACAATCCAAATTCATCACACACGTTGTAGGACGACCGGGGAGAGCACTGGATTCACGTCGTGTACTGCGATCACGTGCCTCTTGCATCATCTGCATACGCAGCTTAAATCCACCAATATTTGGAGCAGATGGGCGCAAGATACGATACAAATGTGCATTGTGATTGAGAAGTCCTCGAATAGGATCAGACTTTACCGAAGCTCCAACAAGAGAAACGCAAAGCTGATAGAACCCTGGGATGCGGAAATTCTGAAGGGCAGTAGGGCAGAAGCCTGCACGAGTATATCGACGAAGTAGACTTCTATCCTGAGTATTGAGCTGATTGGTAGTAAGCGAATTCACCGGAGCAGGAGCTGCCTCATGTACCTCCTCTTCAGGATCCTCCATAGCATTTTGCAGAGTATCTGTATCGTTAATATCTGGTTTTTCAATATCTATTTTTCCAGATTCCATACGCTCTATCACCTGCCAGTAAAGTCTTCGCTGAGCACGAAGCCTACTACGATCTCCAAGTGCACTCTTGCGAAGCTCCTCAGCAGTGACATCCTGTGGAGTAATCTCCTGACGAATAAATAAAGCAGTGGATGTAATGGGCACAGCCACAATACCTACCAGCAATGCCATCATCAGCCTATGAGCGGCATACGGATGACGTTTCATTATCGACCGGTACGAAGATCAGAGTAATCGGGTCTTGGACGGAATCCACTATGTGTACGTGGGCGAACTGATGTTCCACCCTCATAGATCAAAGACTCTTCAAGAACCTCCAAACGGTTGCGTAGCGTTCGCAGTGGTGCAAAACCAACAGAATTGAATCCGCGCAAGTATGAGGAGCGCTCAAGGAGACTGGGTTGTAATCCTGCAATGTGTTCATCGAGCAATGTGTTGCAAAGCTCATAGAATCCTGCCAAATGATATTGTCTAAGCGTTCCAGGACAAAATCGCGTAGTCATATAGCCATCTAGAAGATCACGGTATCGTTCTGCAAGATTGTTATACTCCCTCTGTGCTTCAGAAATAGAAGAGACGTATCCATCACCTTCTCCAAGAGGAGCGGCTGCATGTACTGTTGCTCCAAATCCTTCTACAGCTGCAAAGTTTTCTGGGTCAAGGTAGTAGTTGATACTATCGTTATCGTTGATATCCGGTGGTGAAAGATCTTCTACACCAAGACGGACAAGCTCATTGTAAATACCCACTGCCCTCCAGTAATTGCGACGAACGTAACGCACACGAGATGCATCATTCAAAGCCCTATGACGGAGATCAATAACAGGAACTGTATTGATACCATCGTCATCAATAGACTGGAAAAGACCGGTTATCGCAGTTGGGATAGCGATAACGCCAATGAGTGCCGCGACGAGAGCGCGGGAAACGTGAGCTGTATTCTGTGTCTTTTTAGGCATAAGGGTTTTGTGTATGTTTCGTATTAGTATAGCAGAAATAGAAAAACTGATCAATCAGCGATTCTACCGTAAATATTAGCCTCTACAGCAATCCGACGGCCTTTTTTACTACTTCCATCTTGGGCCCTGCTACTTCTCGAGCCTTTTTAGCCCCCTCCTCTAATACATCTGACAGATAAGCCTCCTTCAAAGATTCATGTTTTTTACGCATTTCACCGAAATAATCCATATAGGTTTCGAAGAGCTTCTTTTTGGCATCACCATACGGGAGCCCGTTTTTGTATTCATCAGCCAACGAAGAGGCCTCTCCTTCAGGTAGTAGAAGCTTATGAATCTGATAGATCACACAGGAGTCAGGGTCTTTCGGATCATCCTTGTCTTTACTATCAGTTACTACTCCCATTATCGCCTTTTGTATCGCCTTCTCATCACCAAAAAGCGGAATAGTGTTGCCGTAACTCTTACTCATTTTTTGGCCATCGGTACCAGGGACCACAGCCACATTTTCTCGAACCTCAGGCTCCGGAAGTACAAAGGTTTCTCCAAAGGCATTATTAAACTTCTGCGCTATATCTCGCGCCATCTCAACGTGTTGTTTTTGATCTTTCCCCACAGGAATTCGATCTACATCATACAAAAGAATATCTGCTGCCATGAGAACGGGATACATAAACAGTCCCGCATTCGTATCCAGTCCTTTTTGTACTTTGTCTTTATAACTTACGGACCTCTCGAGCAAACCCATAGGTGTAAGCGTAGAAAGTATCCATTGCAACTCCGTGTGCTGAGGCACGTATGACTGAAAAAAGATGATTGCTTTTTCGGGATCAAATCCTGCAGCAAGATAATCTCGAGCTGCATCCTGGCGATATTTTCTCAAGAGGTCTGCATCATGCAATGTCGTGAGTGCATGTAAATCTACAATAAAATAGAAGGTTTGTTCCGCTGTATCTTGGTACTCACAATTGGGCAACATAGACCCGAGATAATTTCCGAGATGAAGCGTGCCGCTGGATTGCATAGCAGATAAGACTTTCATGCTTCAGATTGTAGCAACTAAAGCGACATTCGCGAACATTTTCTCTACTGAGCCAACGTACGCAGCTTCTTTACACATGCCGCAAATGACTTCGGCATCGGTGCTTTTATGCGTACAATCTCTTCTGTCATCGGATGTGGAAACGAAATCTCTGCAGCATGCAAAAAGAATTTAGAAAACCCAAGCTCTTGGCGAAACAGTTGATTAAATTTTCCATGTCCGTACTCACGGTCGAGTACAAGAGGATGATCTATGCTCGCAAAGTGTCGACGGATCTGATGATGTCGACCGGTGGTAATAACGCACTCAACAAGAGTGGAATTCCCAAACAAATCAAGAACGGTATACAAGGTCTCGGCCTCCACCAATCCTCTTTCTCGAGCTGGAAGTTTCTTTCTGATGGCACCCTGCTTTTTTGCGATCCTTCCCATAAGTAATGCAGTGTATGTCTTCCTCCATTGATCAAATTTGTTACTCAGAATTTTGCGCTCTACTTCAGCATTTTTTGCAAATACCACTACTCCAGAAGTCTCAAAGTCCAAGCGATGAATTGCCTTGATTCCTGGGTAGTCTTGCTTCAAAAAATCAAGCAGAGGTAACTTCCCCACCTTCCCCTTTCCTTTGACCACTAACTCTCCGCACAACTTGTTTACAGCAAGCAGGTGCTCGTCTTCATACAAAATACGGTCAGAGGCGATAGGCATGCGCTTAGTCTAGACGATTCCTACTGATTCTCCATCAATTTGTAGATCGCAATTGCCACCTCACCTCGAGTCAGTAGCCTCTCTGGCTGCAATTGCCCTGTTGGGCGTCCTGGGAACAGATCGAAGAGCTGAGCTGCTCCTGCATACTGTGCAAACCAAGCACCACGCGGCACATCTGCATAATTATGGGCAAGATCTTGTGGGAGACCGAATGCCTCACTCAGCATCTTGAGGAATTCAGCAGTATTTACTGTGTTAGCAGGCCTAAATGTTCCATCTGCATAACCAGAGATGATACCAAACTCAGCAGCAGCGATGACATACTTCACATACCACTCACCTTCCAGAACATCGAAGAAGAGGCCATCATTACGCTCGTCTCCTACATGGCCAAAGCGCGCAAGAAGTAAGAACTTCGCAGCTTCTGCACGATTCACCGGCTGACCTCCGCGGAACGTTCCATCAGGGAATCCACCAATCACACCTTCGTTTGCCAAAGCATTCGCTGCCACACCTTCTAAGGTACTTGAATCGATATCACGGAATCGACTCTCTATTGGTGCGGTTCGTACTTCATCTTCGTAATCCGAATACTGTTGATTGCTCCACTCATTGTGATCTTGAGGTTGCCAATCGTCTTCATCTCCATCGATATCAGGGATGATACAACGTCCGTCACAGAGAACAGCGCAAATATCACCTGACAAAGGACACTCTTCTAGGCAATCAAATTGAACATTCTTCGTACAGATACGACCATTGGGGCACTCATCTGAAAACTCGCATTTCTGCAATACCTCTGGGAATGCAAACTCTTTACGCATACAAAATCCTGCACAAACATCCGGGCAGACCTCTGCACCAGGGGGACATGCAGACATGCAATCGCCAAACTCTGCAGAGCAGACATACCCCGCATTACAGTCGTTGCTAGAAATACACGTGTAGTCATTCCCTCCTGGATTTCTCCTGATGCAATCCCCACCCATACACACCTCTCCTGCGTTACACTGTCTATCCACTTCGCATTCTATTATTGGACGATCGGGACACGCCATTCTCGTACATGCTGCATTTCCATTCTCATCACAATGACATTTATTACAGCCGTCCGGTGCTATAAAACTTTCGCCTGGATAATATTTCTGCCCTCCAGAAATACAGACTTCGGTACCTCCATTATCGCTACCTCCACAGAATTCATACACATTCGATGCAGTCTCACCACATCCTTGAGCATCACAACGATTCCTACACGTTTCTATAACATAATTATTCCACTCCATGCGTGACTTACATGATGTAGGACCCCCCTCGTTAAACACCGATCCATCTCGACATCCAAATTGAACACGACGGAAGTGTTCTGCAGCTATCGCATCATCGTCATCATCGACACACGCCATCTCTGTACAAGAGACTGAGCCATTCTCTTCGCAGAAACAGGTATTACATCCATCATCATCTTTGAACCTGTCCCCGATGTGATACACCCCTCCATTGTAATGACAAACCTGTGGTGCTGAAGGCTGGATACATTCTCCATCTTTGCATCCATTTGGACAGAACATCGTGGCACAACGATCGATATGTTGTGGTGCCTCACAATCATTCGGACACGTACCCTTGATAAATTGCGCAGGAGGCCCGAGACACTCTGGATCCGAATTAGGTCCGCAACCGCCTCCATCGACAAAATCTGCTTCGCCCTCTTCACACTTACCATTGCCACACGTTGCCGTTGAAGGGCAGACAACTGTTCCGCAACTCGTCTGGCAGCCATCTTCATCTTCTCTCGGATCTACATACTTGCACCCCTGTGGTGGAGCAGCACATAGGATAGAAGGGCAGATTATCCGACAATCCTCTTTACAGTTATCAACATTCTCTCCTTCTTCACACTTTCCATTCCCACAAACAGGTTCGCACTCCAGACGACCACAGTTCACCTGACAATTTCCTTCGAACTTGATATCCACATATTTGCAATTTTGAGGTGGTGCCTGACAATCCACTGTCACACAGACAGGAGGATCTCTGTCATCTTTACAATCCTGCGGACATACCATCTGACATGGAGGGCAATTGCCAAGGGGCTGCCCCGCTGCATCAACTGCACAGCTGGGACACACGATTTCATCCTCTCCCTTTTCACATACACCATTGCCACATGTCGAAAATCCCGGAACACCTCCAGCAGTCTGTGCAAGTAAATCTGCCTGCCAGTTTCCAACATAAATAGCGACAACTACTGCAGTAATTGTTCCAATCATCAGTAGTGCTTGATTGCTAATGGGCTCCTGATCCAACAGTACATAATCCTACCATACCCCTTAGCTTCGACGGAAGAGCAGTTGAAATGGTGCAGGTTGCTCAAAATCACCCCCCACACATGCAGGTGGCACATTGGTAAAATTCGATCGTACATACTGCAACGTGTATTCTGTGAAATTACTATTTTCGATGTCTTGCACCAACGCTATCTCAGTGTTTTTAAGAGCACGAATATATGCTGACTGATACAGCGGATTTGCTCCTATAAACCTTGAGTAATGCACGAAGATAGGACCATACGGACTTGTCTTTGTGTACGCATAGGGCCCTCCTCCACGCGGAATCATCTGCAAATACTTCTCCCAATTGCAGCGCTCCATAACCGTATCTACCACTGCAGCAACGCTCTTCATCTCCTGCTCACTCTTGTTCCAAGACTGAGCTGACGCCTTATAAGAAAAACGCGTACTCAGAAATGATGTTGCCACAAGCAAAGCAACAAAACCCGAAACGATGATGGGAGAAACTTTCTCGGGAAGATGCTGCAAAAGCACCCACCAAAACACAATGTAAAGCGGCACAGCAAAAATAAAATGATGTCCGTAGAAGTCTCCACCGGTAGCGATAGCTATAAACATCAAATACGAACCAACGAGCCAGCTAACTGCCAACTGCCAACTGCCAACTGCCCTCATGCGAACAAAAACAGCTAACCAAAGACCTGTAATACCAATGGCAAGCCACCACGAGTACGCCCCTATATTAATAAACGTCCTCCACACCTCCAGTGCATACACAAACAAACTACCTTTATGTTGCACAACGTGATACCCCAGCATATGTGGCAGATAAATCTGAAAGAACGGTGCAGCAAGTCCGAGTGCAAGTAATGCAATAAATCCAAGAACTACTGCAATGCAAAATGGATAAAAGAATGAAGTGAGAAGATCTTTTTTGAGAAGAAGTACCCCTGCAAGAATGATAAGGAGAAACGGCTCTTTAAGTCCGACAGAAAGCAACATCAAAATACCGAGAATGATTGATCGAGATATTCGTGATTTATGATGTGTAATCAGAACAATAAAGAATGTAATTGCGAAGAATGCACCATAACTTTCTGTCAGTCCTTCCCCTGCTTGATTGGCTGTATACAGCGCAAGAAGTAATCCAAAAAGTATAGAAGTTAAACTGATAATTCTTCGCTGCACGCTTGTGCGATCTTGCACAAAAGTGATAGATGGAACGACCACAAGAATTGGAATTCCCAGAAGGGCAATTGCCTGCAAAAGTTTTACTAAAAACTGGTTCCCAAAAAGTTTAAGGGATAGTGCATGCAGTAAAAATATTCCGGGAGGCTTGGTCTCAAACAAATCCGCATACGGCGTAAGTCCATTTAACATCCCGCGCGCCACGGTCTGAAAGATCTGCGCATCACCATGCAGTACACCGGAAGAAAGTTCGTACCACACACGAGAAAGAAGTCCCACCGCTGCAACGAGTATGGCGGCTATCAGAAGAAATGTGCTGAGTTGGTGGAAGCGCTTTGCGTTCACAGAGTGATTGTAGCGCATAACAAAAAAACCGCCGCCCTTTTGGGGCAGCGGTACGTGGTTTTTTGACTTGATGATGGCTTTAGTGGTGTCCGCCGCTGTGCGCCCACTGCTCTAACGCGTGCCCGACTGGCGACTCGAGAGTCAGCCAGATCCACCCCCTCATGAGAAGGTAGAACAGGATTGCATAGGGGATGGAGTACTTCATGTACATCCACCACTGTCGCAGTGACTTAAACAGCATCACGCCGACCAGAGAACTGATCGGCAGAATCAGGGCACCCGTTGCTAGGGTGGTGATCCTCATCCAGAAGTGAACGGTCGGGTCTGTGTAGAGAGGACCCCAGAGAACCGCCTGCACTCCGGCTGGGATGATGGGCAAGTACTCCCCTTTGTCGAGACCGAGAGGAGAGATCACATTTGCAACGATCCAACTACCGGCGATTAGCGCCACGAGTAACACCAGCATGACGTTTACTTCTGTATGATGCTTCCAAGCATCCAGAAGATGTTCATCTTGCCGAGTCAGCACCGAGTACACCAGTAGTCCGCCAAGGCAGAGCAAGGGATTGTGAGTCATCAGCAAGGCTGCCACACCTGCAATGAATTCGATGACGTCACGCATGCTTGCTTTCGCTGCCTTGTTTGGCACCACCTCGATTGGCAATCGGGTAGCATGGAATCCGAGGACGGCGAGAAACACCAGCACCGGGGGAACGATATAGAGGGCGGAGAGAATTCCCGTCCTTCCATCGTTAAGATACGTTCCCGCAGCGTAGACCTCGCCAAACCATATTACGAGTCCTCCGACGAGGGCGGCGATCATAAACAGTGCGAGCAACTTCGCTCGGACGCCTTCTGTTTCCTGATTATCCTGCTGATGCATCACCTCTTCTCTGGTCTGCCCTTTCTCGACTGTCCGGAGCCGCTTACACTGCTCCAAAACAATGAAGGAGTCCAAAACCCCACTCAGCAGACCCGCAAAGTACGTCTGCCAAAAGAGACTCTTGAACACAGGCATCGGCAAAGGGGCAATGCCGACAAGTAGGCCCAGAAAGATGATGAGAATCACCACCTGCCCAACGGGACTTGCTCCCGCGTACACCTCTTGCCCGAAAGCAATAAGGCATACACCCAGCACGAACAGTAGTCCATGCTCCATCTTTAGCGGCGTAAGCTCTCGCTTCGCTGCCATTTCCATTACTCGCTTCATCCGTCGTACCTCCTAGAACTGAAAAGTGGTTGACTACACGTTAAGACGGCTACACTGCCATCATATTGTCAAAGACCAAAATTCCTCTAGCCTAAGCCAAAGGAAGACGCTTAAATACCATATTTGCAGCCAAATATCAAGGCTCTAAGACCCCACTTTCACCTCCTCCCCTATCGGCAATTCCTTCGCTTCTTTGGCAAATTCCGGATCTACGGAGAGACGGCTTTCCTCGGGCAAAACCTGCCCCTGATACTTGCTAAAGGGTTTACTGTGATAGGGCATTTCTGCGGGGCTACTCATCTGCTCAAAGGCAATTTGGCAGATACGCATACCTGGGTATAGCGCCACCGGAAGGCGGTTTAAGTTACTGATTTCAAGGGTGATGGTTCCAGAGAATCCAGGGTCTACAAATCCTGCTGTAGAGTGCACGATAATCCCCAATCGCCCAAGTGAACTACGTCCTTCTACACGTGCCACAAGATCATCAGGCAAGCTGATTTGCTCCTGGGTAACCCCCAATACAAACTCCCCCGGTTGGACGATAAACGACTCTCCGTCTGGTACCGTAATCGTTCGCATATTGCCGGCAAAAGATTCTGGATTCATAGGATCAAGCACCGCAAACTTGCTGTGCTCGTAGAGCTTGAAGGTATTCCCCAGCCGGAAATCCATGGATGAGGCATGAATATATTGAAAGAGCTCCTGCTGGGTAGATTGGACTTTTACGCGTCCATCGGTAATTGCCTGCCTAATATCTCTGTCAGATAGGATCATAGGAAACCAATCCTACCACAATTTCCACGGAAACCAATTGCGGTTTTTCGTAGCCTACCTACAATTGGTCGGCATGCCAGATACATACAATAGCGCTACAACGGGAACGGCTTATAAGAAAGAAAAAACTGAAGAAACAGCATCATCCCAAGGTTTATATCAAGCGATGCGAAAGAAGTACGATCAGTATTTTCATGTAACACACGACCAATTGGGTCTGGCGTCTGCTGCTCAGACTGCACCGCTCAAACAATGGATCGATAGTATTGCTCCAACAGATACGAAGAAAATTCTCGAAGCAAACAAGTGGTACCAACTCGACTACTCCAAGAAATTAGAATCTGCATTGGATTTGTACCATGGAGATTTTCTGCCGCCGCTACAACGTGCAGTATCTGCCGGTATCATATCGAAGGGATCATTTGATGAATGGGTAAAGTGGGTGCGCGATAAAAGTAGGGACTACAAAGAGAAAGAGTCTTCTATTCTCAGAGTACTTCCAGACTACCTGGATAAGCGGCAAGCTCTTGCCTCTAAGAAAGAAGGTATACTGCGAGACTCACGCTTTAGTGCTCTGGAAAATTCCGCAGACCCAGCTCTTAAAGCTTTGGCAGCGAAAATATCAGACTCCAATTACTTCCTCGAAACACTTTCATTTGATGGGCGCAAGAGCCTAATAACCGAAGTGCTTAATGCACTACCACTGGCTAAAGGTGAAGAGAAACTCTTTACAGGATTTGAAGCAGACCTCAAAAGTGCGGTTGGTGCAGGGCTCATCTCTTCAACCTCTATGAAAAAATGGATCGCCAGATTCAAAGATCCTTCTGTAAACCTGAAGGCAAAAGAATACTTTGTAAAATCGCAATTCCCCTCGTACGTAAAAGCATGGAAGAAAGTACATAAAGAAAGAAGTGACGTGTTGAAAGACCCCCTCTTTAAAGAGATTACCGAAAAAGAATTCAAAAAACTCAGCACCTTCACCGATGATACCGCGTTCCGTGCTCTGCACTTTGATACAAAAGAAGGCATGGTCGCAGAGGCACGTGCCGCGATGAGTGCATTCCAAAGAAGTAAGCTGCTACTGCATAGCGAGACAAAGAATGTGTTGGGGGCAGCAGTATCAGCTGGATACATCAGTAGTACAAAAATAGGACCATGGACAGAGCACGTGATCAATGGGCAGCGAACATTGCAAGAGCTAAAAAACTTTATAAAAGACTGGGCGAAGGTGCGCTACCGCTACGATCAAGTGGAACAAAAGATGATGAAAGACCGAGTACCCCAAGGGTTACAACGTCTGTCTGAGGATAAGTTTTTGAACTTAAGTTACGCACAGAGGCTTAGTTATGTAGAAGAAGCAGAACGCAGACTGCACATTCAGGTTAACGACCCAAAAGACACTCCTATTCAGGACAAAAAAGGTAAAGTACGACATGCACTGGATACGGAAAACTGGGAAGAGGCGCAGTATTACCTTGGACTTGCCTGGCCACTTGCGCAGTCCGCAGAAGATATTGCAGAACTACAATCGATGGAAAAACATCTCAAAGCCTTTGGAAACAAAAGTGACACCGAGGAGGCAGGAGATAATGCAGCGCAAGAAATACGCGATGCACGAGAAGAGATCGATGCAGTAATGGCACTGCTTCCACCGTCATATCAAAAACTGTACAGCAAAGCATTGGCACATGGGGCAGATTGTCTGCAGTGTGTAACGACTTGTGTGTACAACCGCACCTGGTGTCAGGAGCGCGGATACTTGACCGAGGGATTGGAGGATCGCCTGCGTAAACAGTCCATAGAAGAAACTGCACAGCGCCTCAGTCATTCTGGGCCCGGGCATGATGATGGCTACGAAAATAACTTCGTTGACGGATTCAACCAACCATCTATTCGCACCAAAGGTGTTGGGCCACAGAATGTATTTTCAACAGACAGCGGAGTAGATGCGTTCGTCGAACAGGCAAATGCCAACAAAAACACGTGGTCATTTTGGTACTGGACCAACTATATCGACAAAGACGTTTCTGCAGGTAAAAATGCCTATGTTGCCTATAGCCTCAATCATCGCATTAAACGGGCAGCCCGTGTGCTGGATCGCCATGGTATGACCTACCACTCAGTAGGGCCTCTTTCTTCCTTGAATTAGGCTGTACTCTCAGTATAGTAAGCCCACTTCTTTCTTAATCATTTTATGAAAATACGCTCCATTGCCCTTATTACCCCACTTCTGCTTGCAGCTTGCGGTGGAACATACAATCCAGACCAAAAGGCTCTTCTAGAGAATCCTCTCTATTTGGAACAATATGCAGAGCAATTGGTAGATGCGATGGTTAATTTGGAAATTTACGAAGATCCGCTTTTGGAAGATGCAGCAAAGCAAAAGGTAGTGGATAGCACCAAAGAGTACTGGCTTAAAAAGGCAAAAGAAGCACGCAAGGCACAGCGTAAAGGCATGAAAGGATCGTTCACTACAATGAAAGAATACACAGAAGGAGAGGTAGTGTTTAACGGTAAAACCGTGTATTTCGGACCAACATTTGATACAACTCCGGGACCTTCTGTTCACGCGTTTCTGACAGTAACTGTTGATCCTCGAGATGTGCAATTTCCTGATATTACAGCAATTGATCTAGGAGAAGTAAAAGTGCCATTCGGAGCACAGGGTTTTGTTCTCGACGAAAAAATAGAGGACTTCATCAAGTACCGCACAGTCGTTCTGTGGGATACAAAGTTGGATCGTCTCTACGGATTCGCACAGATGACTCCACGATTTTAAAGGCGCATCATCGTTCCCTCTAGGGCCTTGTCGATTGCTTCGCTAATAGTATCGAGTCCGGTCTGCACTTGTTCTCCATTTACAAAGAATGTTGGCGTACCACCAACACCTCTTTCTCGACCTTCTTTGTAATCTGCAAGAACAGTGTCACGTTTGCTATGAGATTTCCAGCAACGTTCTGCCTTATCTGCATCAAGTCCTAGAGCCTGCGCCCATTCAACAATCGATTCAAGGCTTAAGTCTTTTTGATTGGTAAATGCAATATCCACATATTCCCAAAATTTTCCTTGATCAGCTGCACACTCACTCATTTCACTCGCATCCAATGCAAAACGATGAATGGATCTTAGTGGGAAATGCTTATGCTCAAAACGAATTTCATTTCCATACTTTTCAAGAAGTGGTGCAACAATTTTTGTATGACCTGCTCCACATGCTGGGCATTGTAAATCTGCAAATTCTTCAACAAGCACTGCGGCATTTGGATTACCCTTTGGTGTTCGCATCGAAACTTCTGCCTCTCCGCAAGCGGTAAGAAGAATAGTAAGTGATAGGAGTGTGAGTGGTGTTTTCATAGTAGACCTAGAGTAACGTGATTTGTGACTTGTGACCAGTTGATTTCATTATCCACTATCCGCTATCCGCTATCCGTTCTATACTCCTCCTCCAATGTCTCTCTACCGCAAGTACCGACCAAAACTCTTTGCTGATGTCTACGGCCAAGAACACGTCGTCAGTACTCTGGAAAAAGCTTCAAGCAGCGATAAACTCGCACATGCCTATTTATTTGCAGGAAGTCGGGGAACAGGAAAAACTTCTGTTGCTCGCATACTGGCAAAATTGATAATGACGAGAAGCACCGAAGATGCTGTGCTCAAAAAACAAATCGAACAGGCGGTGGATGATGGAAATATTGTTGATCTGCTTGAAATTGATGCAGCGAGTAATCGTGGTATCGACGATGTACGCGACTTAATAGAAAAGATTCAATTCTCCCCTGTGGTAGCTTCTGCAAAGGTCTATATTATTGATGAGGTACATATGCTTACCAAAGAAGCATTTAACGCTCTACTGAAAACACTAGAAGAGCCACCTGCGTACGCCTTCTTTATCTTGGCAACTACAGAGCTTAATAAGATCCCTGTCACCGTACAATCTCGATGCCAGTGCTTTCCATTTCGACATATCAGGGAAGATGACATTATCCGAAGATTGCAGTATATAGCCGATCAGGAGCACATCACTATCGATCGAGAAGCTCTGCGAAGTATTGCTCATGTCAGTGAAGGTGGAATGCGGGACGCTATTTCTCTACTCGATCAAATGCGTTCACTAGAAAGTATTACCTTAGAAGATGTTGCTCAGCGTACTGGCGCAACCGGTCGGATTTACGTAGAGGAAGTAATGACTGCTCTACAGGAAAAAGATCGTGATGGCATTCTTGCTAGTATTGCCAAAGTTGAAGATGCAGGTGTGCCACTGGATGTCTTTACTAGACAACTCCTCCGTCTCGTACGAGATGCCATCCACAGCAATATCAAAGAAAAGAAATCCACAAACGACTTACTGGCATTACAAGGTGTATTGCTCAATGCAATCCGCGACATTCGCATCAGTCCGGTTCCAGGCCTCGTGCTTGAATCTGTACTACTTACCCTCTGCAGAGAATCTGGAGAAAGTCCACCAACCATTGTCTTACCAAAAGAGGAACCGAAAGAAGAGGTGACAGAAGTGACAGAAGTTTCAGAGACTATAGAAGTTACAGAAGAACATAGCCCAGAGGAAGAGTCTGTACTACAAGATGCAGTGATACAAGCACCCGACCTCTCCGTCGAGAGCATACAAAAATCTTGGCAGGATATTCTGAGTCAAACCACACCAGCGTCTGTAAAGATGTCTCTCAAGAACGGAAGAATAACAAACCTCGATGGAAAAAAGGTTGTCATCTCATTCTCTTCTGCTTTTCATAGGGACAAAGTACAAGAGACGCAAGCCTGTCGCACTATAGAAGAAGTACTAGAAGCAATATTTAAAACACAACTCAAACTCGAATGTGAATTGGAAAACGGAGCACACAGTAACGAAGCGTCCGCAGTAAGCCCTGCAGAAGATATCGTAAATCTTGCAGATGCGGCAGCAGAAATTTTTTAGGGATTAGTAGTTAGGGATTAGTAGTTAGGAATTTGTTATCATATCATCATCCCGATCCCCCCAGCTACCAGCTACCAGTCCCCATATGCATCACTCTGAACAAAAGCAAATCTTGCGACAAGAGATAAAGAAGAGAATTGATGATATGGATGATGGCCAGAGGCGAGCAGAAGGAAGAACACTCAGTCGCGTACTTCTCAAAAAGATTCCCGAAGGCTCCACCATCTGTGCGTACTTCCCGCTAAAATCCGAAGTGGATATTCAGCTTCTTTTAAAAGAACTGATAGAGCGTGGAGATACGGTATACCTCCCAGTCTTTGCTGGAGCAGATAAGAAGATGATCTATCGCAAAGCACAAAACCTGCATGATCTTCCTCCGGGAGAGTTTACAATCCCCGAACCACCGAAAAATGCACAAGAACTTGGAGATCAAAAAGTAAACATTGTACTGGTGCCGGGCAGAGCATTTGACCGCAAAAGGAACCGACTTGGCAGAGGATCTGGTGGATACGACACGTGGCTCAATTGGTACAAGATGCACCATCCAGAAACTCCTCTCTGGGGCACCTGTCTGCAATGCCAGCTAATGAATGATGTACCCGTAGAAGTGCATGATGTACCCATGAACGTCGTTGCGACTGCACAAGAATGGATTGAATAGATTTCAATTGCATCAAAATTCAATCGTGGTACGATCCCTCTGCAAACAAGACAACTCGCCAAACGAAAGGCACTCAGAAAATCGCTATCAAAAGCGCCCTGAAGCGTGCTTTGCATAAAGCACATTCCCCCTCCACCATGACGTACCTCCCTGCCCTTAAAGACACAGATCCTACCATTCGTGACTTGATCATTGCCGAAGAAAAACGTGAATGGGACAAGATGCGACTCATTCCATCAGAGAACTACGCATCTCACGCAGTTATGGAAGCAACAGGCTCTTGTCTTACCAATAAGTATTCCGAAGGGTACGCCAAAAAACGCTACTACGAGGGGCAACAGATTGTCGATGACGTCGAACTCTTGGCAATTGATAGAGCAAAAGAAGTATTTAATATGCCACACGCAAACGTACAGCCGTACTCCGGAAGTCCTGCAAACATGGCGGTCTACCACGCAGTACTCGAACACGGAGATACGATCATGGGTCTTGCACTTCCACACGGAGGTCACCTTACCCACGGTTGGAAGGTAAACTTTTCAGGAAAGACCTACCACTCATCACCGTACGAACTCGATCCTGAGACAGAACTACTCAACTACGATAAGATTTTGGAGCAGGCAAAAGAGGTTAAGCCAAAGATGATCATTGCCGGATACACTGCATACCCACGCACTATCGACTGGCAGAAATTCCGAGAGATCTGTGACGAAGTTGGAGCGTACTTTCATGCAGACACATCGCATATCACAGGATTGATTGTTGGTGGTGTGCACCCAAGCCCATATCCAATGGCCGATACCGGTATTACAACATCACACAAAACACTCCGTGGACCTCGTGGTGCGCTGATTGTGTGCAAAGAAGAGCATGCGGAGAAAATCGATAAAGCTATCATGCCGGGGCTCCAAGGTGGGCCACACAACAACACAACTGCAGCTATCGCTGTTGCTCTCAAAGAATCACAGACTGATGAATTCAAAGTCTATGCAGCTCAGATCGTCACAAATGCCGCGGCACTTGCAGATCGTCTGAATACGCACGGCTTCCGATTGGTAACAGGAGGAACCGATAACCATTTGATTCTGTTTGAAACGCAAGCATCCAAAGGCATCTCCGGACGTGACGCTGCTAAGGCATTGGATACAGCAGGTATCGTGACCAACTGTAACACCGTACCGTTTGACCCGAACCCACCATTCAAACCATCCGGTGTACGTATTGGTACTCCAGCCATCACCTCTCGTGGCATGAAGGAATCCGAGATGGAACGCCTGGGTGACTGGATGTCCGAAACTATCGATAATGCTGGAGATGAAGCCGTTCTCACCCGTATCGCCGGTGAGGTAAAAGAGCTCTGTGAGAGCTTCCCTTGCCCAGGAATCACCACAGGCAACTGGTAGAGAAAATAGAGTGAGACCCCTGTTTACTACCGTCTTTTTCGCTATACTGGATCGGTCGTTTCTATGAGAAAGACACTTTTCCTCACCGCTTTACTCCTCTCCCCCCTGGTAGCTCCCCAGAGTGCATACGCGTGTTCATGCATGTACTACGAAGATGAGAATGAACGTAATGCTGCTTTTTACAATAACGCCGATCTTGTCGTACAGGGTGTACCAATAGAAGTGCAATTTGAGGAACGCCTTGTGCAGTACTCCGTTGCCATAGAAAAGGTATGGAAAGGCAAGGCAGATGCCTTAGTTAGTATAAATACAGCACTCGATAGTGCAGCATGTGGTATTACTCTCAATATTGATGAACCTGTAATTATTTTCGCATACCAAAGCGACAATCAATACCATACAGGGCTCTGCTCTGGGACAGCTGTAGCATCGGATACGCAGGTAAAATGGCTGAATGACTTTGATGGAACCACTGTCGCTGTACTACCTAAAGAGCAACCTGAAAATGAACCCCCTCCACCGGACTGTACTCCATACAGCTGTAAAAATGGTGACAGATTCTCTCGTTGCGAAGGTACTACCCCCATCAACTACCTTGTGCATCCATGTCAATTTAGTAATGGCGAAGGAGAACCTGAGAACAAACCTGAACCAAATGAGCAAGAAGAATCACAAGGGTTTAGCGATGTTGGCAAAGAGCACAGCAACTTTACTTCTATTAGCTTCGTTAAGAATGAAGGAATCGTTAAGGGATACGAAGATGGCTCATTTAAGCCAGATCAACGTATTAACCGTGCAGAATTTACCAAGATCATTGTCGCTGCTAACTTTACACGTGAAGCAATTGATACATGTGAATCCAATGATCTGTTCTCTGATGTATTACAAAGCAACTGGTTTGCAGACTTTGTCTGCACTGCAAAGAAAGATGGCGTGATTGACGGATATCCAGACGGCACATTTAGACCAGGAGCATTCGTAAACTTTGCAGAAGCCGCAAAGATTGTCGTTGGTGCTTTTGGAATAGGAACAAGTCCAGGGGACAGTAAAGACATCTGGTGGCAGCCATACGTCTTTGCTCTGGCACGTCTTGGAGGATTACCCAGCACTTTCTCCGATCCAAATCAGCAACTCACCCGTGGGGATATGGCAGAAATTATCTACCGTGTAAGAATGGGAATGGAGTAAAAGACGAATGTGACATGGTATGTTAATTTGTACAAATTTTGTATTCATACATAGAGTTATCCTTTCTGTAATGCTGTTTTAAGCAATGTAAATTATTGTATAAATTTTGTATCCATAGAATAATTCCCTTTCTTACGCGACCTAGAAAAGTTGCGCAATATCCTCCCTGCGGTACGATGTGATGATTTGCTAATGCAGATCCTTACCTCGCGAAGAGGTCTAAGTCCATCAGCCGTTGTCCCCCTTAAGGGACTGCCCTCTCGCTCCCCAAATAGGAGCACCAGTCGGGACTCCGACCAAAAACAAACACACAAGGAGTCAAAACAGAAACAAACAGAGCACCAGTGTCCCGACTTGATTTTGATCCTTCACACCACAGATACCCGCAGAGAGATCGCTCGGTGCTGTCGTCTCGGCGTACGTTCTTCCCGTCCAATCACCCTTTTGCTAGCGTGGCAAGAGCGTGGTCGCGCCACTCGTGCTGAGCGCCCTCTCTGCTAAGCGTAGACATCACCGAAATCTTAGGCGAATTCGAATGATGCACTCCTAATTCTCTTTGATTCCCTTGGGGCAACCCTTGTCTTGGAATCTGCTTAAAGAGGACTCGTCTGGTCGCGAGTATACATAAGTGACCGTAGCTTGGCAGGAAGTCGAGAGTGCCTGCTCTCACTTCTTCTCTACCGACTCAGAGCCAACTTTCAACCCTTAGGTTCTGATAGTCACCCGAGAAACACAAACACAAAAAGGTCGATCCTGTATCGATCTTTTTTTGTATTCAGCACACTATTGCCAAAAAAATTCTACCGCAGTACGCTACTCCCCTTTCCTAACTTTTCCAATGACTGCATCTCGCATCACAGTAAAGACTTGCCCCTCGAAGCCCGCAGGGCGTAGTGGGGTGAAGAAGAAACTTCTCCCAATCCTCGCTTTCAGTGCAATCATCTGCGCTGCACTTCTGCCTACCACTATAGAAGCAGCCAGTTACTATCCAGGCTACACCTGCCACTACAGAGACATCGCGGGTTCTTGTTTAAACAGACAAGTGCAAAACCCATACTTCTTTAGTCCACAAACCTATCCATTTAGGAGTATGTACAATGCACAGTCAACGAATCGACATACTTGGGATAATCGTTACAACAATCGAAACAATTACTACCGTGCATATCTATTTGAAAATGAAGACGACGACAACGACTACCTCGATGATAAAGACGATTTCTTCCGATACTACAACAAAGGTGATCGATACAAAGATGGAACGTGGCAATGGTACTTCGATGAAGAAGACGACACCTACCGAAAATACCGCTACCAAAGTGATAATGACTATTACCATGGTGGTCGAAGACGCCACAATAATAACAGTAACTATTACGAAGAGTACGAGCACACCCGCTACATTTGTACAGGCGGTGACTGCAGCTCCACCAACATTCGATACTGATTAGACTGAGGAAGGTTGTAAAAAGAGTCCCTTCGGGGGCTTTTTTTACTGAAGAAGATACTTTCCAAAAAGCACTTCGGATGATTACGAAACAGAAATTGGCATGTTTGAAGGAGCAATAGACCCGCGAATTCAGACCTTTCAAGAATTCTCTGACTACGTAGAGAATTCCGGTATCCCTAAGGATAAGAAAGTACTGATGTACTGCACAGGAGGAATTCGGTGTGAAAAAGCTTGTCTGGAGATGGAGCGTCAAGGATACGAAAACGTCTTTCAGCTTGAAGGTGGCATCCTTCGATATATGAAGGAGAGGCCTCATTGTAACTGGAATGGCGAATGCTTCGTATTCGACCACAGAGTAGCCGTAAATGAAGAGATGAAGCCCTCAGAGCGCTACGGGCTCTGTCCACACTGTGGAGACCCAGGAGACCGCTGTATCACCTGTGAACACTGTCAAAAGCCTGGAATGATGTGTGCACGGTGTATTGAATCGATGAATTGCCGCGCGTGTAGCAAAAACTGCGCCTATCAGCGAAATCTCGTACTCCAAAAAGAAGCGCTAGTTCGTTGACAGACTAAACCCCAGAAATTAGGATATTGCGCTATATGAAGCGGTTTCCTTCATTTTTGGCTAGTTTGCTCTGCGTAGCAAGCCTTGCTGCCCCCACTCCTGCGTATGCTATGAACTGGGATTGGGTGCCAAGAGTACTACGGTTTGATAACCCCTACCGCGGTTTGGACGTGACTCGCTACCCAGGCTTTGAATGTAAGATCAAAAACTCCTGGGGAGACTGCGTAGTCTACTCGTACGTCGATGCAAACCGTCCAGACAATCACCCTGGAGGAGGAACACCTAAAAACTACTACAGAAGAGTCTCATCATTCGGAGGAAATCTGAATTACTCCGACTGCCAGCTGGATGATTATAAGCGTGGCATTGCACCAAGAACCTACCACCAAACGTGCGACTACGGACAGCCACGCACATACGAAAACTAATTTTTCTTCTTCTTATCAATTTCTGCTTGAAGTGTCTTGCTGATTTCCGGTACACCACCAGTATCTGCAAGTTTCTTTTCGAGTTCTGCCATATCACTCTTCTGCTTATCTGAGAGATTGTTCTCCAAGAGCTGCTGTTTGCGAAGCATATTAAAATCATTGAGCCACATCTCCCGGTCACGCCACGCACGATACTCCTCCAGCTTCATCCCCTTCTTGCGTGCTTTTTTGATCTCCTCTTCTTCTTTCTCTTTTGCTTTTGCTACTTGCTTTGCCTCCGTCTTTCCTTCAGCTGCCTGCGCCGCCCAGCGATTCACCTTGTCTTCTACAATCTCACGCTTCTCAGCATATCGCTCACGGGAAAGCTTGCGAATAACTTCTGTGCGTCCTGCATCTTGCTCGAATTTCGGAGGTGGAAGTGTGCTGACAGAAAACGGTAAGTTTGTCATTCCATCCACCATCAATCGAGAATACGCGTGATACTTCGGGAGACTAAGAATATCTTTGGGCATTACCGTCTCTTCAAACTGCAAACTCAAAACTTCTGCATCGTCAGAACCTACTTGGAAGCTAATGAGTGTTCCGACGTTTCCAAACACCGCATCCCGCAGCTTGGTATTGTTATCCCCAATAAGCAGCTGTGCCACATACTGGTTCGCCATTGTAAGATTGAGTCGGTACTTTCTCGCCTCAGAGAGAATAGTCGCAAAGCTTTCTGTTGCGAAGTTCTGGAACTCATCCACGTAGAGGTAAAAGTCACGCCTCTCTTCCTCGGGGATATCCGCACGACTCATTGCATCGATCTGAAACTTCGTAACAAGCATCGATCCAATAAATGCTGATGTATCTTCTCCCAACTTTCCTTTACTAAGATTCACGAGAATGATTTTGCCTGTGTCCATTGCATGACGCACATCAAGGCGGCTTTTAACTTGCCCAACAATATTGCGAATCAATGGAGTGGAAAGCAACTGACCAATCTTGTTTTGGATAGCGGCAACCGCTTCTGTTCTGTATTTATCAGACCATCCCGCGTACTCATCCACCCAGAAGCTTTTGACCATT
Organism: Candidatus Peribacter sp. UBA6535; assembly: GCA_002436205.1. GTDB lineage: Bacteria > Patescibacteriota > Gracilibacteria > Peribacterales > Peribacteraceae > UBA2170. The sequence continues at coordinate 10,299 of DJKT01000001.1, read as the reverse complement.
GGGTCCGATACCTTTTCGACAATCTTTTCACGGTACGCGTCGTCTGCAAAGATACGCATGATGCCAAGCATCGACTGTCCTTCTGCTTCGAGAAGTGCGAGTAATGTGTTGCGCAGGATGTGTTCCATTCTTCCAGAGAATGCATCAGGCCACAGCTTCGTAAACACACTCATCAAACCCGAAGCCACAAGGACTCGCTGATCTTTATCTGCACAATCTAAAACATTAAACGACAATGGATACTCCGTATCAGATGGATCGAAGAGAATAACATCATTGCTCCTCTCTTTGGGGATAAACTTCAAGATAGCATCAATCAAATCTCCATGAGGATCGATAACTGCAATCCCTTTACCAGAATGAATATCGGAATACACCATATTCTCGAGCAATGTAGATTTACCCATACCTGTTTTTCCAATGGTATAGATATGACGACGGCGGTCATCCGGTCGAATACCAAACGTATGACGCTGACCACGAAATACCGCTTCTCCAAGCACGGTAAGATCCTTCTCTTTATCTGCCAGAGGAAGATTATTGGGTGGTTCCAGCTTCTTGCTAACAACCCAGTCAATGTTTGGTGTCTGTACAAGAATGGTTGGCATATGCCACATCGTTGCAATTTCTTCCACAGAAAGAATATACGGCTTCGTCTGCATGCTATGAGAAACCAACGAAGAGATCTTAGCCTTCCCAACGACAAAGGCATTGCACTGTGGTAATGCAAACTGCCGGAAACTTCCGGCAATCTCCTGTAGTTTGTCTTTTGCTTCTTCCAGCTGCCCCGCAGGAGCAATAACACTGATGCGAATATTGCACGTAAACATCAGTCGATTGACCTTATCTGCAGCAGCAGATATTGGATCTTCTCTATCATGAGACCGCATAGATGCCTGCTGTTCTTCTTGCAAATCAGGATCATACGACTCTGTTTCGATAGCAGCCAAACTTTTGCCTGCAAACTTCGCTACCCCGGGCCACGCACGGAATCCTCCTAAGAAAAATGCAACGGGAAAGTATACGAGGCGACGCCATCCTCGTGCTAGTTGCATTTGCGTAAAGAACTTCGCATGTCGTACAGAAATAGAAGCAAGCCCCCTAGAAAGCAGTGGTAAAAACCGCAGAGATCTCCTGCGGAAACTCCCGGTAAGTGGCTTCATAATAATGCCCACGTGGCCGCGCATCCCCGGTACACTGTAGTGTGCAAGTGTCGAAGTAATACCGGCAATAGGGTCAACATTTACACGAGTAAGCATGTCATCAAACTGCGGATGACGTTTGATAGGGAACACTTCCGGATCTGTAAGAACCAAGTCTACACTGACTACCTGTTCTCCTTCCTGCAGATCAAACGGATCTTCGGTGAGATACTCAATGTCGATCTCCGGATATTGTGCATAGAGCTGAGACTCCGTTAAACGTACCGCTCCTCTAGCAGCCCTCACAAAGAATCCGATCTTTCCGTCACGCCCCATACCCATCTCCAAAGAAACCGGTACATCTTTTCCTTTTAGAGAATGCATAGCAGCAATAGCTGGCTCCGCATACAAGGGACCGCGTTCTTCATTTTCTTTTGGTGCGCGAATATAGAGGAGTGTTTCTTTCACTTATGCAGATCGAATCATGTCAGATATTAAATCAAGTGCCACAGTATTGTAGCCGTAGTCCATACGCATTGGACCCAGTATACCTATTACTCCTTCGTAATCACGCATCTGATAGGTCGTTACCATAAGACTACAGCTATGAATCTGTTCGAGGATGTTTTCTTCACCAATGTAGTATCGAATTTGATCGTCAACTTCTATTGCTTCAAGCATCGTTGTCAGATGCTCTTCCAGTACCTCAGCAATTCCCGAAGCGAGTACGGGATCTGCCTGTACTTCCGGTTGCTTCAGCACATTACTTAAGCCCAGGTAATACACACGCTCTTTATGCGGCACAGTAGCAAAGGCAATGTTTGGAATCATATGGGTAAGCAATGCCACTCCCTCGTACGCTTTCTCCTGATCTTTCTTCATAAGATATTGATCTTTCAGTGTCGCAAAACGTTTACGCACAATTGCCTCATGCTGCGTTGGCTTCATGTGCTCTCGAACATACATCCTATATCCATGAGCTGTAGGAATACGACCGGCAGACACATGGGGCTGCTCAAGGTATCCCTCATCCTCTAACTGACCCATCTCATTACGAATCGTCGCGCTGCTACAGGCAAACGCTCCAGACTCCAAAAGCTTCTTGCTCCCTACCGGGGAAGCGCTCAGGATAAACTGGTCGATTATGGCCTCTAGAAGCCGAGATTGACGTTCGTTCATATGTATATTTTAGCAGTCTTTTGGCTTGAGTGCTATCTGCCTATTTCTCCTCCTTTTTGGCCTTAGCCATCCTCTTGCGGAATCGCTCTACACGGCCTCCTGTAGCAGCCTGTTGCTCCTTACCAGTGTAAACAGGGTGGCAATTTCGGCACTTTTCCACCGTGATCTCCTCAACAGTCGTTGGGATCTCATAGATCTCATTACAGGAAGAACAGGTAATTTTGGCCTTCTGATGAATTTCTGGGTGGATTCCGGTTTTCATAAGCGAGCTGAGTTTAGGGAATTTGAGCTTGGATGCAAGAAATATGCACAAGAACTTACACTACTCTTCCTTAGCTGCCTTTTTCTTTCCTGCAGTTGCTGCGCGCTTTACACGACGCTCTTCTTTCAAGATTGCCTCTAGCTCCTCCTCCTGTGTTTCGCCTGCAGCTTCTGCTACTGCTTCTTCCCCTTCTTTATCTTCCATTACCACACTCATTGTTGCGACTTTATCTTTTGATTTAAGACGCATAACAATAACTCCCTGTGTTGCTCGACCTCGAGAAGGAATGGCCGAAAGTTTCATACGAATAGCCTGACCTTGCTTGGAAAGACAAATCAAATCTCCGTCTTCACCTTCTTGCAAAATACATCCTCCGACAATCTCTCCAGTTTTTGCAGTCAACTGCGCAGCTTTTACCCCACTACCTCCTCGTCCTTGGAAACGATATTCTTCTACAGATGTCATCTTTCCGAGACCATTTTCCATCACCACAAGAAGCATTGATGTTTTAGAGTCAGAAATTTCACCAGCCTCCACAACAATATCTCCTGCTCCAAGTTTGATACCACGCACTCCAGCAGCAGCTCTTCCCATCGCTCGTACATCACCCTCTGGGAAACGAATAGCTTTTCCTTTCTTTGTCACAATCAGAATTTCATCTGTACCACTTGTAGCAAGCACCCATTTGAGACGGTCTCCAGGAATAGTTTTCTGTGCGATAAGACCGGAGCGTCGAATATTATCAAACTGTGCAAGCTCGGTACGTTTTACTGTTCCCTTCTCTGTCACCATAAAGAGGTGCGTCTTATCTTCGAGGTCTGATTTGAGAATCGCAGTGATCACTTCATCCGGTTGCAACTGCAATAAGTTCACAATCGCCTGCCCCTTCGCAATACGGCTTCCTTGCGGAAGTTCGTAAGCCGGAAGCTTAAAGACACGACCAGTATTCGTAAAGAAGAGCAGGTCATCATGGTTCATAACGTGGAGCAGTGTCTGAATCTCATCTTCATCTTTAGTAGTCATTCCCTTAACCCCCTTACCACCACGTTGCTGAGATCTAAACTGCATTGGAGACAGACGCTTAACGTACCCGCCAGTTGTAAGAGCCACAATCATTGGTGAATTCGGGATTGTGTCTTTTGCAGAGAACTGTCCAACGGCATGTTTGACTATTGTCGTTCGTCTCTCCTCTGCGAAACGTTCTTTAATAGCAGCGATCTCTTCGACGACGATAACATCAATCTTCTTCTTGTCTTTGAGTATTGCATCACATTCAGCAATAAACTTGAGCTTCTCTGCGAGTTCGTCTTCTACTTTCTGACGCTCAAGACCCGAAAGTGTCTGTAGACGCATCTGCAAAATAGCATCTGCCTGCAACTCAGAGAGCTTAAATTTCTTTATAAGGTTTTCCTTCGCTATGTCCTTATCTGCACTCTTCTTGATGGTTTCGATGACCTTGTCGATATCATCAAGAGCAATTTTCAGTCCTTCCAAGATGTGCGCTCGCTCTTTTGCTCTGTCACGATCGTAGGTTACGCGACGCGTAATAACTTCACGACGATGATTGATGAAAATCTGCAACATCTCCTGCAAGTTGAGGAGTCGCGGCTGCAAGCCATCAGCGAGAGCGATACAGTTATAACCAAAGCTACTCTGTAATTCTGTGTGCTTGAAGAGCTGGTTAAGCACTTTCTGCGGATAGCTGTCTTTTTTGAGTTCAATCATGATGCGAATACCTTCTCTATCTGACTCATCACGAATATCCGAAATACCGGCAATGATCTTGTCTGTAACAAGACGTGCCATCTTTTCGATCATATTGGATTTATTGACCTGATACGGAAGCTCATTAATACGGATGTGCCAGCGCCCATTCTTTCCTTCCTCAATCTCTGCTTTACCGCGCACAACAACAGACCCTCGACCGGTAAGATATGCCTGCTTCAATACTTCTTTGTCATACACAATACCTCCCGTTGGAAAATCCGGACCCTGGATAAATTCTAATAGGTCTTCGACTGTCGCATCTGGGTTTGCGATAAGATGATTGATAGCATCAATAAGTTCGCCAAGGTTATGTGGCGGAATGTTTGTCGCCATTCCAACAGCAATACCGACTGTTCCATTAAGCAGTAAGTTCGGAACTTTCGTCGGCAACACCGAAGGTTCTTTTTTCGATCCATCGTAGTTTGGACGAAATAGAACCGTATTTTTTTCGATATCCTGCAACATCTCCTCCGTAATTTTTTGCATCTTCGCCTCGGTATATCGCATGGCAGCAGGATTGTCTCCATCGATGGAACCAAAGTTACCCTGACCATTAACGAGCATATGACGCATCGAAAAATCCTGTGCCATACGAGCAAGTGCGTCATAGATAGCGCTGTCTCCATGTGGGTGATACTTACCCATAACATCTCCCACCACTGCGGCAGACTTACGGAACTTTGCAGAGCTTCGCAGTCCCAGCTCATGCATCACGTACAAAATACGACGATGAACAGGCTTTAGTCCGTCGCGTGCATCAGGAAGAGCACGGGTGACGATCACACTCATGGCATAGTCGAGGTAACTCTCCTCCATCTCCGTAACAATCGGACGAGGAGCCAAACGACCTACATTGGCAATAGTCTCACCACCTTCCGCTAGTGGCGGTGGCTTGGTAATTCCAGAATCATTCGCATTCTCCTCTACCTCCTCTGATACCTCTGCACCTTCATCATTACCCTCTTCCTCAAAAGGAAGTTCATCTTGAACGCCGTCGTTGTCGTCTTTTTTCGCCATAGAAAACCCTCGCGGATCTCTAAGATCATACCGAAAATTCCTCAGGAAGAAAGGGGCAAAACCGCAATATTTTGATAGGATCTCTGCGTGTTAAGCATCGTTTCCACTCCTATCGGCAACCTCGGAGACATCACATTGCGTAGTATCGAAACACTGAAAGCCTGTGATGCTATCGTCTGTGAAGATACACGCGTAACCGGCAGCCTCCTCAAAGCTTTGGAGATAGAAAAAAAGGAACTGATCTCTTGTCACGGATACAGTGATGAGAAAAAGATCGATCGGATCATCGAACGACTCGAAGCAGGAGAACATCTGGTTTTGGTCTCGGATGCGGGTACTCCTGGGATCTCAGATCCTGGATATAAGGTCGTAAGCAAAATACGAAATACGAAATACGAAATACGAATTGAAGTTATTCCTGGTCCTTCTGCATTCCTGGCAGCTTTGAGCGTATCCGGTCTCCCCATCAATCAGTTCCTCTATATTGGATTCCCTCCTCTCAAAAAAGGACGACAAACATTATTTGGATCATTCAAAGATGAAGATCGTACAATTGTTCTGTATGAATCCGTTCATCGCATCGAAAAAACATTATGTGAGATTGCTGATGCGCTATCCGATCAACCAGATCGCAAAATGGTCATCGCCAGAGAACTGACCAAGATGCATGAAGAAGCAATCCATACAACCGTTGCAGACCTCAAAGAAACCGCGAACACTATTACAAAGAAGGGCGAGTTTGTTGTAGTGATTGGACCGAATAGATAGCACTACTAGGCAGACTGCTCTCGAGATGTATTACTTCCGTTTCTAATTTTTTGGTAATGATCCACCTGACCCATATCGATCATGCCTAAGACATTGATGACCGCTTCACGCGTATCTTTTGAAATAAGACCACCTGCAACAAGACGAGAAAGAGATTCCTCCACCCTCTTTCTGCTTACTCCTACCATCCATCCTAATTTAACGTGACGCCATTTACTCTTCTCAGCGCGTTCTGCATTTACTGCTCCATGAAGTTTATTAACAGGCATCTCGTAACTATCGGATAGCACATGAAGTATCTCATTATCCAATGGTTGAAAGTCTTGATCACTCATTAGACAGTAGTGAAAGAGGGTCAATATGCGTACCATTGTGTATCAACTCAAAATGTAAGTGCGAGCCTGTCGTCACAAGTCCGGAACCAGGGCCCCCTACTGCTCCTCCGCTCCTACCGATAACTTGTCCGGCACTCACGGCATCACCGGTACGAACATCGATGCTTGATAGATGCCCATAGAGTGTTGCATATCCGTCACGGTGTCCAATGAGGACATAGGAATATCCCAAACCTGCATCCTTTGCCAAGAACACAACTCCATCAGCCGCAGACTCCACAGGCGTCCCCTGTGGTACGGCAATGTCTATCCCTTTATGCGGGATGCCAAAGAACCGCTGATAACTTGCGTCGCGAAACCCAGCAGAAATCCGAGAAACTACCGGCCACAATAATGCAAACGCTTCCGGCCGTGCTTCTTCGTACTTATTATACTGCGCATCCATTGTTCCGTCTGCAATACCTTCTCGTTCCTGTCTGCGTTTAATCTGTGCATCAATACGAGCAAGGTGAGATTGCAATGCAGCAATAATCTCCTGTGTCTCGCGCATCATCTGACGTGCGGCTCGCAACTGCTCGGTGCTGGCTCTCACGCGCTCGTCATTGCGATCTAAATCTGTCTGCGCGAGACTATATTGTTTGGAAAGTTCTCTATCTTGATTTTGCAATTCGAGAATACGTTCTGCAGCAGAAATAGAAACAGGTGCGCTACTGCGTAAACCCGCACGGAACGTTAATCGTCTCAGTAAGCGCCGTGCCTTTATAAAAGAAAGTGGCTGACTGAATCTTTGTTTATTAAGCTGCTGCGAAACTGTCACAGCATCTTCATTTGCGCTGCCATGCAACAGCGCTTCTACTTGAACATTACGCATCTCACGCTGCAGCCTGCGACGCTCAACCTCAATGGAATGCAATCTGTTTCCTACTCTGGTTCGTTGCGCTCTTTGCAATCTCCAATCCTGAAATATAGTACGACCATTTAGGTGTTGGCTGCCTGCCTGCTCTAACACTCCATCAAATTGCTCAACTGTCTGATCTCTGGCAACGATACTTGCAGCCATGTGCACACCACTGATCGAAACAACAAGCAATAGTGCTGCTGCAATGATAGGAAGACGGTGAACAATATGTAAATGCATTTCCCCTTATTATAGCAGAAAACACCCAATATTTGAACTCTAAGCAGATTGGTGAAATGTCCCACGACAAGCCCTTTTAAACCATGGTACAATCCTCACCCATGATCTCCCACCTCCGCGGTACAGTGCATAGGCGAAAACCCGAAGAAATAACTGTAGATGTTAATGGAGTAGGATACGGCGTTTCGGTACCTATTACTGTTTGGGATGAACTCAAAGAAGGAAAAGAAGCCACTCTCTATATTTCGACGTATGTACGAGAAGACCGATTGGCTTTGTTTGGATTTCTGGATGATGCCGGTCGCATTCTTTTTGAGCGATTTATCGGGATGACTGGTATCGGCCCAAAGCATGCACTGGAACTTTCTGCTGTTCCGAAAAGCCTGTTGATGCAGGCAATAGGTTCGCAAGAGCCAAAGCTTCTCACTAGTGTAAAAGGTATCGGAAAGAAAACTGCAGAAAAACTCCTCGTTGACTTAAAGGCACTTGCGCAAAAGCAGCCAGAGATCTTTGGGGCTGGGGATTTGCAGCTAGAAGTTAGGGCTACAGATCAAGATGTAATTGACGCACTGAAAAACCTTGGATACGACACAAGTTCTATCCTCAATGTTCTCAAAAATCTTCCCAGGGAATTTAAAACAACTGAAGAACGAGTAGCAGCTGCCCTACGTTCTATTTAAGTTTAATCCCCAATCCCTAACTACTAACCCCTATCCCCTCGTCAAATGTTACAACTCGACATCTCCGCCGCCATGGGTAAAGCCATTACCCCGAATAAAGGAATTCCCGAACAGGAATTCTCCTCTATCCTCACAAGTCTTCGACGCTACATAGAAGACTTCGTTAAAGAGCGTACAAAAGGCGAGCACGAATGGGCGCAGGACCCTAGTAATGAAGATACAATTGCAAAGGTAAAAGAGATCGCAACGTTTGCAAGTGAGCAGAATATTAAACATATTGTTTGGATTGGTATTGGAGGGTCAGGCCTTGGGCCAAAAGTTGTTCGTGAAGTACTGGAGTCTCCGGATACACCGGAGTTTATTTTGCTCGACACTATAGACCCCTACATGCTGAAGATGTACGACGAACTTGTAGATTGGAAAAGTACACTTCTCGTAGTCGTCAGTAAGTCCGGTGGAACATTGGAACCGATGAGTGTGTTCTTTCACTGTTGGAACAGACTCAAAGAAGCGCACGACAGTAATGCTGGAGATTTTGCAATAGGCGTGACTGATCCAAAAGAAGGAAACCTACGCAGCTTCTGTCTAGAAAACGGAATCCGCATGGTGCCTATCCCCTCTGGAGTCGGTGGACGCTACTCTATCTTTACGCCTGTTGGACTCCTCCCCGTTGCACTGCTTGGAGGTGACGTTGATCAATTTGTGAAAGGAGCAAAAGACATAGATGAAAGCTGTAGTAATGTTATTCCCGATGAAAACCCAGCAGCAATGCTGGCTGCTGCACAGTTCCTTCTCGACACCAAACGTGATTACAAAGTGCGCGTGATTATGCCGTACTCACAGAGGCTAGAATCCATAGCGCGTTGGAACCAGCAGCTCATTGCCGAGAGCCTTGGAAAAGTAGAAACCAATAACCCAATTCCTCTCGCAGCCATTGGTACACAAGACCAACACAGTCTGCTCCAACAATGGATGGCAGGCCCAAGAAAGCAGTGGCATATCTTTATCCGAGAGATAGAGACTGAACCTTTTACAGTTCCGAATGAAGTCGATGCATCCTTTGGCTACATTGCCGGAAAGCAGTACGGTGCACTACTTGAAGCGTGCTACAAAGGAACAAGTGAAGCGCTAACTCAAGCCAAGAGGCCACATGTCACTATCAGTCTCGAACGGCTAGATGAATATCATCTCGGCCAATTGTTCTACCTTTTCCTCACAGAAGTTGTCCTACTTGGAAAGCTCTATCGCATAGATCCATACGGTCAGCCTGCCGTAGAGATTGGAAAGAAGATTACGAAGGAAATATTGGCTGGAGACGAAAAGCATTAAGTGAACCGGGGAAATGTGGCTGACATTACAATGGCTAATGACAAATGACCAATGACCATTGCACCAGCACATATCAACCAATACAATCACCTCACTACATTCTCCTCATACATTATGTCCAACACAGTTACCGACGCAGACTTCGACGCAGAAGTCCTCAAATCTGATATCCCTGTACTCGTAGACTTCTGGGCTCCATGGTGCGGACCTTGTAAGTCGATGATTCCAATTATTGATGAGCTTGCCGGAGAATACGACGGTAAAGTAAAAGTGGTAAAAATGAACGTTGATGAGAATACGGAAGTACCTGGAAAGCACGGCGTCATGAGCATTCCAACCTTCATCATCTTTAAGGGTGGCGAAGCTGTTGCTAACTTTGTCGGTGCCAAGAGTAAAGAGGATGTGAAAAAGGAATTGGATGCGGTAGTATAATCGCATGTGGTTTCTCAAAATCTGCGCAATGATTCTGGCAGTCCTTATGATCAAATACCGAGAGCGTATTGGAGATCAGATAGGAACAGCAGAATGGATGAAGTACTTCGGTGGAGTATATAACTTTATAATCATCCTCGCTTTTTTCACCTTCTTTTGGGCAATAGCCTCTCTTACAGGCACAGAAAGAATCTTCTTCTTCCCCTTCTACATGCTCTTTGGGGGCGCGTTTCAATAATAAAAATGGTGG